>JBCBZA010000128.1:0-11746 GCA_039815575.1 Bacteroidota bacterium
ACTTTTTACTTTACTTTTCGTGACTTCTCATTTTATGTGGTCACAGGAAAATATCCTAGTTTCAGGTAGGGTCCTAGATGAAAGTCAGTCGCCCCTTGTGAATGTTGTTATCGTTGTTGAAGGGACTGAACTTTATGATTCTTCCACTTCTGATGGTCAATTTTCATTTGAAACCAAACTCAAGGGAAATTATATTCTTAGCCTTTCATCGAAGGATTATCTCCCAAAAAGACTACCTCTTATTTTGGGTTCAGATAATGTAGATTTGGGCAGTCTTCGGTTGCAATTGGATATTGCCGTAGAAAAAAGTAATAACCTAATCACCCTAACCGAAAATGACCTGTCTGATGACGAAGGTACACGCTCTTCTTCATTAGGATTACTTCAGGCTACACGCGATATCTTTTTAACAAGGGCGGCCTTCGATTTTGGCCAGGCTTTTTTTCGAGTAAGGGGTTATGATTCCAGAGAAGGGCAAGTACTCCTCAACGGATTGGTTATGAATAAATTCTTTGACGGAAGACCTCAATGGAACAATTGGGGGGGGCTCAACGATCAATTGAGAAACCAAGAATTTACAAATGGATTGGAAGCCTTTAGTTTTAGTTTTGGAGGAATTTTGGGCAACACCAATATTGACATGAGACCCTCCGGGCTACGACCTGGAACGCGCTTTTCCACCTCTTTTTCCAATAGGACCTATTCTGGACGTTTAATGGCCACCCATACCATAGGGATAAATAAAAAAGGTATCGGTTATTCCCTGTCGGCTTCCCGCCGTTGGGCAAATCAAGGATTTATTAATGGTACGCTATATGATGCTTATTCATTTTTTAGTGCTTTCGAATATCAATTCAATCCAAGAAACAGTCTAGTAATTACCACCATCTTGGCCAAGAACAGACGAGGCCGTTCCTCTCCCATCACAGAGGAAGTTTTTGAGCTTACTGGAAACAATTACAATCCCAATTGGGGTGAACAGCTAGGAAAAATTCGAAATTCAAGGGAACGTACTATTTTTGAGCCAATTGCAATACTGAACCACTACCATAAATCCAATAATTTTCAACTTACTTCGGGAATAGTTTATCAAACCGGAACCCGGACACGAAGTCGATTAGGGTATTTCAACGCCCCAAATCCAAACCCTACATATTTTAGATATCTACCCAGTTTTTATATCAACAACCCTATTGGTGCCGACTTTACCAATGCGGCCCTCGCCAGAACAGGTTTTTTGAACCACCCTCAAATCAGTTGGCCGCAATTATATACGGCCAACACAAATCCAGAAAATCTAGGAAAAGCAGCTTATATCTTGCAAGACGACGCTTTGGATGACACACAAATATCGTTGGCAAGTACCGCCTCAATACGGTTCAGCCATTCCTTAAAATTAAATATTGGAACATCATTTCGATTTCTAAACTCAAAAAACTATGCCAAAATCATAGATCTATTGGGTGCAGAATTTCATGAAAATATCGATCCGTTTTCAAAGACCAGAAATGATATCAATAGCCCTGTGGAGAAAGTGGAAGGGGATATTTTTAACTATCAGTATACGTTGAAGGTTTCGGAATGGAGTTCCTATGCCCAGGCAACTATGTTCAAACGTCCATGGAAGATATTCCTAGCCGCTAACCTATCTGGGATACGTTATCAAAGGGATGGGCTTTTTCAGAACGAGCGTTTTTTGGACAATTCGTTTGGTCCAAGTGAGCAATTGCAATTTTCAAATTTTGAAGTAAAGGCCGGGCTTTCCTATCAAATTTCGGGTAGACATTGGTTACGAGCAAATGGGGGCCTTATTGAACGCCCGCCTACACTTCAAAATACATTTGTAAATCCAAGGGAGAACAATGGGATTGTACCCAATATCCAATCAGAAGCGGTTAGCACGGTAGACCTAAATTATTTTATTCGATTGCCGGATTTAACTGCAAGGCTGACCGGTTTTTACACCCGATTTCAAAATACAACCGACATTAATTTTTTCTTTGTTGATGCTGGCGTGGGTTCCGATTTTGTACAAGAAGTCATTACGGATTTGGACAAATTACATATGGGTTTGGAACTAGGTGTTGAATATCAGACCTCTCCACAAGTAAAGTTATCCCTGGTAGCCAATTTGGGAAAATATTTGTACGCCAGTAATCCTAATATTACCATTAATTTTGACACGGCGGGGGCAGAGGAGGATTTTATCAATCCAGAAGGGTTTGAGGATTTGGGTATTGCCAACATAAAGGATTTAAGACTTTCTCAAGGACCACAGACCGCATTTGCCTTAGGGGTGGAGTACCGAAACCCCAAGTACTGGTGGATTGGAGCAACGGCCAACTTCCTGGCTGACAACTATGCCAACATTTCCACAATTACCCGTACGCCCAGCTTCATTTTAAATCCAGAAACCGGACAACCCTTTATGGGTGCCACTCCAGAGAATGTTAGCCAATTGCTGCAACAACAATCTTTGGATGATTTTTACCTCTTGAATGTGGTTGGCGGGAAATCATGGCTGATAGATGGTAAATACATTAGTTTTTTTGCCAGTATCAATAATCTTTTTGATACTGTTTATAGAACAGGTGGTTTTGAGCAGAGTAGAAATGGAAACTTTGGCCAGCTACAGCAAGACAACCTTAGAAACGACCCTTCATTTGCACCCAGATATTGGTACGGATTTGGGAGAACCTTTTTCCTGAATTTAGCCGTTAGTTTTTAGTGTTTAAGGCTATTCTACAATAAACTTGCCTTGCATAACCCCATAATGCCCGGGGAAACTGCAGAGAAAATCATAAGTGCCAGGTGCAGGCGCATCAAAAGTTATGGACGTGGACTCACCTCCGCCAATCATCTTGGTATGGACAATGGTTTCATCACCTTCTGGAATATAGTCCGTATCCCGAGCTATCGCGGCCTTAGCGGCAAAAGTGCCCATATCGGTACCGGGTTTGAGCAATACAAAATTATGGCCCATGACCATCATATCCATTTTACCCGTATGCCTCAGGGTCAGGGTAACAGGCTTTCCAGCTTTCACCTTTAATTCCGTTTTATCAAATTGCATTAAATCATTTGAGGAAAGTGCAATGCTGTTTTCATCAGCCTCAACATTCTCAGTTGCTTTTTTACGTTCTACTTGAAAGCCATCTTTTTCCTTTTCCTCTTTCTTCCCACCACAACTGATGAAGGTTGCGACCAACACCATAAGGGACAACAAGCCAATTGCTCTTTTCATAATACTTGATTCTTACTACTAATTTAGAATGAAGATAAATCAATTTATCTGATTTTTCGATACGGCAATAATTGTATTTTTAAAATGGTTGAAAATTGATAAAATTGATTCATTGCTCAGGGTAATCTTCCTTATGATCCTATTGGCCTTTCTTTTGGGGTGCACGGAAACCAAAAAAAACAAGAAAGAAAGAATCATTGAGGCACCATCTGTTGATTTGGAAAACCTAGGCATAGGACCCATTGACGAACTGGTTCTTCCCTCCGAAATTGATGGGGAAATGGCCTCTAGGGGAGAAGAAAAATTCAATACTATTTGTGTGAACTGCCATATGACCGATCAACGCATGATAGGCCCCCCGATGAAAGGGATATTTGAACGTCGCCATCCAGTTTGGGTGATGAATATCCTTCTTGACCCCGATGCTATGTTACGAGAGGACCCCATGGCAAAAGCCCTTTTAAAAGAATACAACAATGCCATCATGCCCAACCAGAACTTAACAACGGAAGAGGCGCGTGAGATTTTAGAATACCTAAGAACCTTATAGTCTTCATTTTCACTTTTAAAGAAACGTATTCATTACTTTTATAAACACACAATAGGTATTTAAATGGATAGTAACGACAATAAGAAGAACGCCATCGCTTTTTATAGAACGGCCTATTTGGGTGAACCCAAAAAAGCGGTGGAGCGCTATGTAGGCAATGAATACATTCAGCACAACCCAGATGTGGCGGATGGCCCTGATGGATTTATTTCTTACTTTGAACGTATGCAGAAGGAATATCCAGATAAGTCCATAGCATTTGTTCGTTGTATTGCCGAAGGCGATTTGGTAGCCTTACATACCCATCAGGTCTGGCCCGGGGGCGATGAATATGTGACGATGGATTTTTTACGTTTCGACGAGCACGGTAAAATATGTGAGCATTGGGACGCGATACAAAAAATACCAAAGGAATCTGCCAACCCAAATACGATGTACTAATGAAACAAATACTCTTTTTTATTGCTGTCCTAATGAGTTTTGGCGCCACTGCCCAAGGCCTTATTGGGGCTTGGGAAGCCCTAATTGAGAAAGATGGCAAAAAGCTTCGCAATGTTGCCATCTTCTCTAAAAACCATCAAGTAGGCACTTTCTATGATGCGGATACGGGGGCATTTGTAAGCACCAATGGAGGCACCTGGAGTTTGGAGGGCCATCAACTTTCAGAGACCGTAGAATTTGATACCCAATCCCCAGAACGTGTTGGAACTACTGGGGTTTTTGAGATTGAACTTAAGGAGAATGAACTTCGCGCAAAGGATGCTGATATCATTTGGAAACGTATTGATGATGGCACTCCTGGCCATTTGGATGGAGCTTGGCTTATTTCCGGGAGAATGAGGGATGGTGAACTACAAAAGCGCAATACCAATCGTCCAAGAAAAACGATGAAAATTCTATCAGGCAGCCGGTTTCAGTGGATTGCCTACAATACGGAAACCAAGGAATTTATGGGAACAGGAGGAGGCACGTACACCACCATTGATGGCAAATACACGGAAAATATCGAATTCTTCTCTAGGGACAACAACCGTGTGGGAGCGAAGCTTCAGTTCGATTATGAGTTAAAAGATGGGGATTGGCACCACTCTGGTCTCAGCAGTAAAGGAAAGCCCATTTATGAGGTCTGGAGCCTAAGAAACAACTAAGTTGTATGAAGGTTCCGCTTTTGTATGTATTATTATTATTTAGTTCTATGGTTATGAATGGTCAAGAGCTCCCTTATCATCAAATTCCAAATTATCCAGAAGATTACGGCTCCGGCAATATTGTAGGGCGAATAATCGATGGTTTGGGATATCGTTACCATTGGGCATCCAAGGACCTTAGAGAATCTGATTTGGGGTATCGTCCTTCAGACGACGGTCAAACAGCGCTTGAAACACTTCGCCATATTTATGGCCTTTCTCTTGCTATCTTAAATGCCCCAAAGGGCGAACCCAATATTAGACCCATAGACCTTACAGGACATACGTATCCCGAATTACGCAAAATGACCTTGGAAAATCTTAAAAAAGCCAGTAATCTGGTTGTGGGCAAAACTCCAAAAGCTATTGAAGCGTATAAAGTAGTCTTTAAAAGAGGTGATCGCCAATATGAATTCCCCCTTTGGAATCTGATCAATGGCCAAATCTCGGATGCCCTTTATCATACAGGACAAATCGTTATGATGCGAAGGGCTTCGGGAAATCCCATCAATCCCAAAGTTGATGTCTTTATAGGAAAGAATAGGGAATAACTTATACACCTTGTAACAAAGATGCTTTTCCTGATACCCATAATAAAGAGGAAATATGGCCTTTGGAGCACAGGCAAATAATATCATAAAAGCAAATAGGGCGTTATTAAAAAAGAAAAGGACCTTTAAAGAAATCAAGGGTTCCTATTTAGGATACGTTAAAGAAGGGGAACTTAAGTTTAAGGAGCTAACCCCCTTCGAGCAAAAGAAAATACGGGATAAAATCATCATTGAAGCGAAAAGAGAGCGAAAAAAGCAGATTTTGGCCTCGCTACTTTCCATCTTGATTTTGGGCTCACTTTCTTATGGAATCTATTTTTTAGTTATCAAACCACTTCTTGACTCCCAGTAAAATCCCAGTCAACTAAATCCTGTCTGAAACTACTTTATAGGTTGGATCTTCCAGTAAGTTGACCTCAATAATATCCTCTGCATTTTTTAATAATCGAACGCAGTCTTTACTCAAATGCCTTAAATGTACTTTTTTACCGGCCTTGCGATAACGTTCCGTTATTTTGTTCAGTGCTTCAATACCAGACATATCGGCTACCCTACTCTCTTTAAAATCGATGATAATTTCTTCGGGGTCTCTTTGAACATCAAACTTTTCTCCAAACAAGGTGGTGGAGCCAAAGAACAGGGGCCCATAGATTTCATAATGCTTTGTCCCATTTTCATCGATGTGTTTTCGGGCCCGAATACGTTTTGCATTTTCCCACGAATAGGCCAATGCAGAAATAATAACCCCTAATAGAACAGCAACTGCCAAATTGTGGGTGATGGCCGTTATCAAGGTTACCAGAACCATAACGATAACGTCCGAATTGGGCATTTTTCGGAAGGTTTTAAAGCTGGCCCATTCAAAAGTGCCCAAAGCCACCATAAACATTAACCCGACCAAAGCCGCCATGGGTAAACGCTCGATCAAACTGCTACCAAACATGATAAATACCAGCAACATTACTGCCGCTGTAATTCCAGAAAGACGGGCCCTTGCCCCAGAGGAGGTATTGATCAAACTTTGCCCGATCATGGCACAACCACCCATTCCCGATAAAAATCCAGATAGAATATTAGCCGTTCCCTGTGCCACACATTCTTTATTTCCCCTGCCGCGTGTCTGGGTAATCTCATCAATAATGTTCAACGTCAACAGACTTTCTATAAGCCCAACGCCGGCAACAATACCTGCGTAAGGGATAATGATCATAAAGGTTTCCCATGTCAGGGGCAATTGGGGAATGGAAAGTGGAGGAAATCCCCCTTGAATGCTCTCCCCTTCTGGCATTATATCCGCTACAGTTAAGGTATCAATTCCGAATCCCAATACCAGTGTTGAAACCACAACAATGGCCAATAACGAAGAGGGAATGGCCTTGGTCAATTTTGGAAGGCCCCAAATTATGAGCATGGTCAAAAGCGTAAGACCTAACATCGTGTACAAGGCAGTTCCTGAGAGTAATGAACCAGAACTTTTATCATAAAAATTAGGGAATTGCGCCATAAAAATGATAATGGCAAGTCCGTTGACAAAACCAAACATTACGGGATGCGGCACCAATCGAATAAACTTCCCTAAGCGCAATAGCCCCGCAAGAATTTGCAATGCTCCAGCCGTAATCACCGTGGCAAAGACATAATTTAATATGGTGGTGGGCTCAATACCAGGAAAAGTCTCCTTGAGCTCCAATATAAGGCCAACAAAAACCACCGCAACGGCGCCGGTAGCTCCAGAAATCATACCGGGTCGACCACCCAATATGGCAGTTACAAGAGCCAATACAAAGGCGGCGTATAATCCGGTCAGTGGTGAGAATCCCGGAATAAGGGCAAAAGCAATAGCTTCTGGCACAAGTGCCAGAGCTACCGTCAATCCCGAAAGAATCTCGGTCTTATAATCTACTTTTTGCTTAAAATCGAAAAGGTTCAGGTATTTGCGCATGGCATACTCTTTGAAGCCGGCAAAAATAGTATTATTCGATTAGTTAGGGGCCCTTACGCCCAAATTTCGACCTATTCCCGATATTTATCGGTAACAGCACTATCAATTGGCCCAATAATCCACGACAAAAACTTTCTCGAGATATGGTCGCAAACTGGCCACAAACGCTTGGTGTTTTGGATGTGGGGTATAAATACCATCCCTATCTGCTTCGGACTTAAAAGTTAACAGGTAACAGTGTGTAAACCCTTGATGAAAATCCTCGGGACTATCATTAAGTCCCCACTCAAAATCTTGAATTACCGGTATGTGCTTGGTCAACTCAGCAAAGGTGGTGTTCAATTTTTGAACTTGTTCCGGAGATGTTTCATCCTTAAACTTAAAAATTACCACATGCCTTAATACGTTACCCATAGTATCTGAGATTTCTATTTCTTATTAAATCAACCCTCCTGTACTACCGCCTTCCACTTTTATCGCGGCACCATTTGTAGCGGATGCCAATGGACTACAGTAGTAGGTAATGGTCGAGGCGACTTCATCCACATTGGCAAACCGCTGAAGTAATGACGAGGTTCTGATCTCCTTAAAAAAGTTTGCTTCTACTTCTCCTTTTTGTTTTCCTGATTTTTGGGCTTCTTCTTCCAAAAAACGTTCTGCGCCTTCGGACATCGTAGAACCCGGTAAGATAGCATTTACTGTAACACCGGTGGACTTTGTTAGTTGCGCCAGCCCTTTTGAGATGGACACCATGGCTGTTTTCGTCATGCTGTAAGCAAGCATATCCGGAGGTACCAGCTCCGCACATTCGCTCGAAACAAACACTATTCTTCCCCAATTCCTTTCCAACATTCTTGGAAGAAAATATCTTGAAAGTCGAACTCCGCTCATTACATTAATTTCAAAGTGGCGATACCATTCCCCATCACCCATTTCAAAAAAGCATCCCGCTTTATACACCCCAACATTGTTCACAAGAATATCTACCTCATCTAAAACATTGAAGAGTTCCTGAATCTCTCGCTTTGAGTTAAAGTCAGTGGCAATAGCCCTTATTTTGGCATCTTTGAAATCCTTTTTTAATTCACGGACTACCTCGTCCAACCGTTCTTGTGAACGGCCATTGATGATTACGTTGGTTCCTTCTTGGAGTAGTCTTTTGGCAATGGCCAACCCAATACCAGCGGTGGACCCTGTTATCAGGGCCACCTTATCCTTTAGCTGTAAATCCATAAAAGGCCTACCAATCTTTTAGGCCAAGCAGCTTTTCACCAAGTCCACTTAGTTGGGCAGTATCGTATTTGTCACGCTCCCAGTTTCTAGGATCACCGGGAAAGGCATAGCCTTCGGGAGCTACTCGATTCTTCCATGAATGTATACGCCAATCCCTCATTTCTTGGTTACTTTCTTCCGCTGGCATCATGGAAATGTATTGCGCAATTCTTACTTTATCACCAGATTTGTTTGGGCGAATCCCATGGGGTTGGGTACTGTTGAAAATCAATAGGTCCCCTGCCTCCATTTTCACCTTTACAATTCTGTCCTCCAAACCAGTAACATCCGGCTGAAAATGATCACGGTCCTCAGGTTGGGTGAGTTTCCAGCTATCATAGTTTCGATACAACCAGGGAATACATTGAAATCCGCCCATTTGCGCATCGGTCTGGTCCGCCAACGCTAAAACACCTTGTACATTTTGAGGTTTGGTCTCAGGATCATAATCCCAATGAATAAATCCTTTTTTGTTCTCGCCGGGCCGCTGTGGAAAATTTAAATTGGCCCTATCAATGGTCACCCATAATTTCTCGGTGCCCCAAATATCCACAAATGCGTCATACACTCTTTGGGTCTGGCGATTGTTCCATAAGTGTTGGTGGTTGTAAACTTCGACCATTCCCGTACCGGTCAACTCTTTCATTTTCATTTCGGCTCTTGGAGGGGCATACCAAGTTGCGGAATCATTGGGATCTTTTTCGTCAAACTCCCATAAAAAATCTGCAGTTGCTTGGGCCTGCTCCCTTGGGATTGCATTTTTGATAACGATATAGCCATTATGTATCCAGAATTTCCAATCTTCCTCTGATAACATACGTAACGGCTGACCATTGCTTCTATCATTTAATCTTTTTGTACTGCTGGTCGCAGTTGAGGGATTTCCAGGAATTTCTTCGTGCGCTTTATTTGCCATTTCTAAACTAACATCTTGCTTCATAACCATTTGTTTTAAAATTACAGGTCAAAACTATTCCTGTCCGCTCTTCCATTCAAGCAGTATTTTGACCAATATTTTCATTATTTTGACTTTTCATGATATAAATAATAATAATTTTGCTATTTTAATTCAAATGAAGGTTCAATTAGAAAACATTCGACCTAATGAAAAATGCTCCATTAGGTTATTGCACGACCCCAAGTTGAGCGATCTTTTCTTTTGGCATTTCCATCCCGAATACGAACTGGTTTATATAGAGGGAGCCAGTGGCACCCGACATGTTGGGGAACATATTTCCACTTTTTCAAACAGTGATTTAGTATTGATCGGTTCTTATGTCCCGCATTTGAATTTTGATTATGGGGTAAAGACCACCTATTTGAAGGAGGTCTTGCATTTTAATGTTGACTTCTGTTCTCAGGTATTAAAGCAGATACCGGAATTACCTCAGCTATCCAAGTTATTGGAAAGGGCACAACATGGCATAGCATTTAGGGGAAATACCAAGATTGATATTGGAAATAGAATGAAACAGTTGTATAAAATGACCCAGTTTGAGCAGCTTCTTGAGGTCTTTCAAATCCTCAAACTGTTATCGGAGAGTGAGGAATACCAATTGCTTCATGAAAAACCAGTACTTTCAGACAAGCTGAAAAGTAAACAATTACGCCTCCAAAAGGTATATGAATATATCAGTGCCAATTACCAAAAAAAAATAGGGATTAGTGAAGCTGCAAATTTATTGAATCTTGGTAATGAGGCTTTTTGTAGGTACTTTAAAAAGGTGTCGGGCACTACATTTACTAATTTTCTGAACCAATATCGAATTACCCAAGCCAAGCGCTTATTGCTATCGGGCAAAAACATCTCTGAAACCTTCCATGAATCGGGTTTTGAAAGCCTGTCTTATTTTACTCGGGTCTTTAAAAAGGTAACAGGGGAAAATCCTACGGATTTTAAGAAAAAGATGAGCAAATAGTCGCAGGATAAATTGCCCATACATCGTTGTAACCATTTAAAAATCCTTCTGCGGACCTCGATAATATTTTGACAAGCTCAGGGTTAGTTCAATAACGCAATTCAAAAATTTGCTGTCCCAATAAAAAAGAACCGCCCTGTGCAAGTTTGCTACAGGGCGATTCCTAACTAAATAACCAACCAAAAAACTTATTTACATAGTCGAAGACTATTGCTTTACCTTACATTTTTCGTTTACGCTCAACGTTCATTTTTCTGTTTGTGGATTTTGTCCGCTTTTTCCCTAAAGTCCCTTTAGATTTTAGATATTGCACAAATCCCCTTCCTGTAAGCCCGTACACCGTCTCACTGGCCACATGGTACAGTTCAACCGTACTATCGTCAATAACGTATAGTTCAAAGTAATCATTGCCCAAGAAGTCATAATCGAGTGTTAAAGTTTTCAAGGTTTCGTCATTGGTATCAAACACTTCATAATTGCCTTCATAATCCCACTGTAAATTGGAAATCCCCGTACCCTGAACATCAACGGATGACTGAAAATAGCCTCCATTATCTCCATAAAATCGTAAGAAATTTTCCTCATCAAAATCATTCACTGCCCCTAACTCACTGGTAAAGGTTTTTTCCCATACATCAAACTCTTGCAATAGATAATGTATGTTTTCATAAAAGACTCGATCATAATCAAAATCCCTTCTTTGGTACCCATCCAAAAAATAAGACGTGTTTGTTCTTCTATTGTAGAGTTCCAAAGTGCGATTGTTTACAGCGAAAACATCAAACGTCCAAGCTCCATCAATGTCATGGTCAATATCAACAACTCCACTAAAGGTTCCATAACTACCAACATCAATACCCAATCCATTACCTGTTTTGCCAATGCCTACAATATTATTATTGGCCAAAACGATACCATCCACAAAAGATAGGGTGAATGCACGCTGTAAAAAGGGGATTTCTCCATTTCCCCTGGTAGCATTAATATTCAAATACCATAAATCATAAGACTGTAGGGCCTGGTCAGTATTGAAAGCCGATTCAACAATAACCTCATCCTCCAAAATAACTTCCGTATAGCA
>JBCBZA010000036.1:0-30325 GCA_039815575.1 Bacteroidota bacterium
AAAAGGGAAAGTAACGGTTTTTTTGAAATTATTGGAAGGGTTACTTCACAAAATGTAACTGCTTTAAAAGTGTATTTTGATACGGTTTTGGAACTAAATGATGCTATGGTCGTTAGTGTTGAGAAAGTGCAGGAAATGGATTCCAGCGCGGCACTTTTTTTTGAATCCTTCTATCGGGGAGCTGCAGCCCAAAACAAAATAGTTACCATTATCGGAAGACAGAATGATGGGATATTCAAAATAATGGAGGCTACGAAAACGGCTTACATCCTAAGTTCTGATAGAGTTTAAATTTTTGTATAATGCACGTTACCGATTACAGCAAGTACTACAAAAAAGCACCCGAGGAACTCTCTTCAGCTGAATTGAAGCACCTCTTGACCTATTTTGAATTATTGGGTCAGGTCCAAAATCCGATAGTCAGCTTGGTGATACCAGTTTTCCGTGCAAAGGACAGCCTTTTGGCACATATATGTTCATTGTCCCATTTAAAGACCATTATCCCTTACGAAGTAATTTTTGTTGATAATAATGCGGACAGGGAAACTTTGAAAATTTTAAATACCCTTGGTGCAAAGATTGTGAAAGAGGAAAGGCAGGGCATTACGCATGCCCGTCAGAAAGGGCTGGAAGCTTCCAAAGGAGGTATTATTTGTACAATGGACCCGGATTCCATTTATGATAGGTATTATATCGATAAAATGGTGCTTCCCTTTTTTGATAATCCAAATGTAGTGATGTGTTATTCGGTATCAAAAAGCTATGAAAAGGACTTCCGGTTAAGCCAAAGGATGCAGATAAGAAATTGGCTAAAAGTTAAATACTTCAGTTGGCGATTGACCCAAAGTTTTGAGAACAGCATAAAGTATATTAGGGCTGTGGCCATGTCTATCCGTAAAGAGGCAATAATATCCTTTGGGTATCCTACGGATTTAAAGGCGGTCTCTGGATGTGACGATGGGATGCTCGCAATGCAGTTGAATACAGTAGGCGCATTCAAATTTGTTGATGTGGATGTTTATACGGCACTCCCGCCCCCCAGGGAACCAGGCAGACCCTTTCCGTTTTGTAATGAGCGATTTTTACTAAAAAAGCCGGAAAGTATGGAACGTACCATGCAAGAATTGGAGATAGAAAAAGCCCCTAAATAAGGGGCTTTTTTCTGGAACATGCAAACTGCCGTTTTAAATGGTCAGTACCTGATATTGTATTGAAAATGGTTGTTCCATGTAGGTAACAAACAGATAAAACGCCCTTACAACACATTGGCTTGGTTTTACAACAATCAATTCTATAAAAGTACTATAAATCCTACTTTTAATTAATATTTATACTACAAATCTTACAAATATGAAAATTCTAGTTGTTGATGATAAGCAATCATTGAGCGAATTGGTGGCCCAGTTTTTGGGTCAGGCCTACAATGTTACGACTTTAGAGAATGGTTTGGCGGCAATTTCTTGGTTACAGGAAGGCAATATGCCCGATTTGATAATTACTGATTTGGAAATGCCAGAAATGGACGGTTTTGAACTTATCAAACGGGTTAAGCAAACGGGACTGTTTTCGGATATTCCCATAATCGTGTTGAGCTGCAGGGACAATAGTAGCGATCGCATAGAATGTCTAAGACTTGGTGCTGATGATTACATGGTAAAACCATTTAATCCTGAGGAACTCCTCATTAGGGTTGACAAGCTATTAATCCGTCAGTAGAAATGGAAGTGCTTGCCAAGAAGGAAACATCATTGCTCTATGTGGGCAATAACAAGCGGTTTGCCGAAGAGTTCCATCGTTTTTCAAAACAGGTCAATGTTAGTTCTGCATCCACTGCGACCGAAGCGATTCGTTGGCTCCATAACCATGGGGATTTTCAAAACGGTAAATGGATCAACACCCAGAATACCATAGACGCAGTGTTGTGTGAACAGAACATTTCAGAAAGTGAGCTCAAAACCTTTCAAAATTATTTTGTTCAGGTATTCGATCCTGCCAAAAAAATCCCAATTGTCCTTCTTTGTGAGAAGGTTTCAAAAGAAGAAAAAATACGGGTTTTGGAAAATGGGTTTGATGATATTTTTGTTCATCCCATCAGCTTCGAGCAGGTACTGGAACGTATCGGTTTCCTAAAGGAGTTGCGCAATAACCTTAGGGCACAAGAGATTCAAACCGTTCAACAGAAAATCAAACAATATAAGATTGGTTTTTGGAAACGAAGTTTTGATATCGCATTGGCCGGTGGGGTCCTACTGTTGGCTGCCCCCTTTCTACTATTGGTCATTTTGGCCATTAGACTGGAATCAAAAGGTAAAGTGTATTATATCTCAAAAAGAGTAGGTACCGGATATAGAATATTCAACTTTTTAAAGCTACGATCCATGTACCCTGACGCGGATAAAAGATTAAAAGAGTTTGAACACCTAAATCAATACGCGCACGAAGATAAAGCCGGGAAAAATGAGGATTCCGCTTCTGAGGTGATAGTGGAAAATGGGACAAAATTGATTAGTGATGATGCCGAAGTCGATGAAAAACTTCATAACGAAAAACGGAAAAAGAGTGCGGAAAGTGCCTTTGTAAAATTTGATAACGATCCCAGGATCACAAAGGTTGGAAAGATTATTAGAAAATTAAGTATAGATGAACTTCCACAACTGATCAATGTTTTAAAAGGAGACATGTCCATTGTTGGCAATAGACCATTGCCGTTGTATGAGGCCGAAATGCTGACTACGGACGAGTGGACAGACCGGTTCAATGGTCCTGCCGGAATAACGGGTTTATGGCAAGTGGAAGCCCGAGGGCGCACCTCCAAAATGTCACCTGAAGAAAGAAAACAATTGGATGTAAAATATGTAGGGTACGCCAATAGCAAGTATGCTTTTATAATAGATATATGGATCATACTTAGAACATTTAAAGCAGTTTTCCAAAAGGAAAATGTATAGGAATGGGGATTCGGGAAAAATTAGTTGTAGTGGCCCTACTTATGGCCACATATTCTTTTTCACAGTCTATTAATGAGTTCATTGAGGACGGACTGAAAGAAAATGATATAAGTAAAAAACTGCCGCCCTTGGACACTTTGGTGGCCATGGCCAAGGAACACTCCCCCTTCATTAAGGTAACGGTCAATGAGCAGCAATACCGAGATGGTGTGGTATCCTTTGAACAAAGGGCTTGGTTGCAATACATCAATTTGGAAGCTGGTTATAATTATGGAATTTTTGATAACCTGAGCAATCAACAAATTGCCGGTGATCCCCAAAGCCAGACCCTTTTTTCCACTGAACAAAGTAGATATCAGGTAGGTGTTTCACTTCGACTTCCCTTATCGGCCATCATCAACAGAAGGGCCAAAATTTTGAGTGCCAAAGGTGAAGCAAAAAAAGCCCGCTTTGAAACCGAGGTGGCCGAAATGGAACTCGAACAAAAAGTGGTCACCCTCTACAACGATTTGCTCAAGGTACATCGAATGTTCTTCCTGGCCAGTTCTATTGTGGACAATTTTCGAATACAGTCAATAAGGGCAGAAAAGGAATTCTCAAACGGTATTATAAACATTACCGAGTATACCCGTTTGCAACAAATGTTGAACCAGGCAGCAATGAACTATGAGTTGCAACGATCGGACTTTGTTGCGGCAGTAATGGCTTTGGAGCATATTACCGGGGCCGATTTTGATATTTGACTATGAAGCTCAACCTGCTCTTTTTTGTACGACTTTTAATGCGGCATATGGGCCTACTTATGGTCATGCCCGTTATTTTGGCTTCATTGGTCTTTTACCTTACTATGGACGAGCCCAAGGTCTATAACTCAAAGGCTAGGGTGTATACCGGTATAGCTTCAGGTTCAACCATTGAACTTGAAAATACCAAAATCGATTTCCGGGCGGCAAATACGGCATATGACAACTTGTTGAACCTCATTAAGGCAAGAACAACCATTGAAGTGGTGGGATTAAAATTATTTGCCCAACATATGGCCCAAGATAGTGCCAACTTAAAGGTGATGTCACAGAAGAAATTCAATGAGTTGATGGAGGCTGTCCCTGATGAGGTAAAATCCGTTGTGGTCAAAGGGGATATTGAAAAGACCTATGAAAATTTTATTCAACTAAGGGATTCAAACCATACCAACTATATCTATCAACTGATCAACCTTGATCACCCAGATTACAGTATTAAAAAGATTACTGGGAAAATTGGGCTTCGTCGAATATCAAATAGTGATTTTGTAGATATCGAATATGAATCTGATGATGCCGCAATTTGTCAGAATACATTGCTTATTCTCTGTGAGGTATTTGTAAAGTTGAATGCGGACATCAAAGTGAATCAGTCCGATGCCGTTGTCAAATATTTTGAAAAGCAACTTACAAAGTCCACAAAAGAATTAAGTGGAGCGGAAGGGGAGTTGCTGGAATTCAATCGCGCCCATAACATTATTAACTACTATGAACAGACCAAACATATTGCTGCAGAAAAGGAAGAATTCGAAATAAAATATTTTGAGGTCTACAGAAAGTTCCATGCGGCCAAAGCGGTAATCGATAATTTGGAAAAGAAGTTGAAAACCCATGAAAGGAAGCGTATTGCAAGTGGTAGTATCATGGAACTTAGGGAAGAACTTTCCAAACTGAACTTTGATATTTCCATGGAAACTTTGGGTATCGAAAATGATTCGGTCAAGATTGAAGAAAGTGCTAAAAAGGTCGCCAAAATGATGAATGAGGTTGCGGTGCTGGAAAAAGAATTAGCGGACCAGGTCGATGTACTTTATCAAACCGATTATGATAACAAAAGCATTGCTTCAACCAGCGTACTTTCAGACTGGCTGCGCAATACAATAGATTATGAAGGGTTTAAGGCCCAATTGAAGGTGATGGAGCAAAAACGTTTGGAGTTTGATAAACTCTATCAAAAATTCTCGCCTTTGGGAGCTACCATGAAGCGCCTGGAACGCAAGATAGATATTGCCGAAAGGGAATACCTAAGTCTTTTGCATAGTCTTGGATTGGCCAAACTGAGACAACAAAATGTGGAGTTGAAATCAAATATCAAGCTGACCGAGATTCCTTTTTATCCTATTAGTCCAAAACCCAGTAAACGGATGATGTTAGTTGCGGTCGCAGGCATTGTTGGCTTCCTTCTGGTGGCCATGACAATTCTCATCCTGGAATTTTTGGATGGTAATATCAAAACCGCACCACGGGCCGAAGATAAAATTGGACTTCAAGTCTCCTCCATATTTCCAGTAATCAATTTAAAGGATAAGAAAATCGATTACGACTACATTCAAAACAAAGCGGTAAATGCCATTTCAAGAAATGTTCTCCTCAACCAATTTAAAAAGTCTGCTGAGGAAAAACCAGTAGTAAACATGTTGTTCTCCACACAGGAGAGCGAAGGCAAAACATTTATATGTCAAAACCTTATTGCAAAACTTTGTGAATTAGGATACAAAACGCTTCATGTCACCTTTGATGAAACGGATATTGGTGTAAATGGTGTCTACTATCATAAGATTACCTATCCCATAAGTGACCAACTGTATAAAATCTCCAAGGTAGAGGAGTTTGCTGAGAATGGTGAACTGAAAACCTATAACACTTTCGACTTTGTCATACTTGAAATTCCAAGTATCATACGAAATCCTTTTCCTGTGAAATTAGCCTCAACCATGGACTATACTTTTTTGGTGACAAGGGCAAACCGGGCATGGGGCGACGCGGATAAAAATGCCCTGACCCTATTTAACGAAGCAACAACGGGTCCTGAGCCGACTATAATTCTTAACGGGGTTAAGGTTTTAGAAATGGAGACGGTACTTGGGGAACTTCCGAAAAAGAGATCTATTATCCGTAAGTGGATAAAGAAAGTGGTGCAATTCAGATTCTTTAATAAAACTTCCGTGGCATAATGTGGAGTAGGATCAAGCATATAGGAAAGGAAAAGAATTTGGCCTCATTGTTGGCCAACGTAAGCGTAGCCTTTGCAGGGCTATTGAGTTTTATGCTGTTGACACGCCAGTTGGAGAAGGCGCAATTTGGTGATTGGGTGCTGTTCATTACCCTTGCTACATTTATTGACCTGCTGCGGTTTGGATTTACGAGAACCGCTGCGGTACGGGCCCTGTCCGGTGGTGACGAAAACGAGCAAAAGGTGGTCTTGGGTTCTACGTTTAGAATCAACTTGGTGCTATTGGTATTGATTACCATTGTTTGCTGGGGGCTTTGGATGGTAAAGGAAAGTTTAGGGGGCAACATCAACAATGGTTATAATTTGTTTTTGGTATGGTATCCTTTATTAGCGTTGTCCAACCTAAGCTGGAACAATGCCATGTCACTCTTTCAAGCGGAACAACATTTTAATAGGATGATGTGGGTTAGGCTTACGAATGTGGGCCTATTCTTAGTATTCCTGTTTGTGAATTATTTTACCCTTCAATTGGGACTGGTTCCGATCATCATTGCCAATTTGGTCGTCAATTTCATCTCGGGTTTATGGTGTACACTTAAAAAATGGGACGGTCTTGCTTATTTAGGAAAGGCAAAAAGAACCACTGAAAGGGAATTGGTCAATTTTGGTAAGTATTCCATGGGTACTTTAGTAAGCTCCAGCTTATTGAAAAGTGCCGATACCTTCATAATTGGGTTAAGTCCCTTTTTAGGGTCTGCAGGAATTGCCATGTATGCCATTCCACTAAAACTTACCGATTTATTGGGGATTCCCCTTCATAGTTTTTCAATGACGGCCTATCCTAGAATGTCAAAAAAGTGCATTGATGGTGATAAGCGCGGGGCACGAAAAATATTCTATACCTATTCTGGAGCGGTTACCTTTTTGTTCTTTCCAGTAGCTGTTTTAAGCTTTGTTTTTGCAGAATACATGGTGCTGATTTTAGGGGGAAGTGAATATGCTGATTCTCTGGAACTATTAACCTTGATATTTAGGGTCTTTACGCTCTATGTAATGCTATTGCCCATTGATCGGTTCACGGGTGTTCTTTTGGATAGTTTGAACAAGCCCAAATACAATCTTTATAAGGTTATTGTAATGACTTTGGCCAATATCATTTTTGATGTGATAGCAGTTTTTGTACTTAAAAGTTTGGTTGCTGTGGCCGTGGGTACCGTATTATTCACCTTGATAGGCATTTTCCTTGGCTTCTTTTATCTCAGAAAAGAAATTGAAATCCATGTTCGGCATATTTTCTTGGAAAGTGTCCTATTCTTGAAAAACCTTAAAACCCATTTGGCCCCATGAATCCGGTTTTGAGCATATCTGGAGCTGAAAGGATGCGGAAGCCAATTCCGATTATACTGCTATTATCCGTGGTTTTAATGACAGCCCATCTAACAGCAACACGTGGATTGGTAGCTGGGGTGGCTGTTGTGGTTCTGCCATTGGTCGCAGTATATGTTGGGGCGCTTTTTGTCAATCCCAGAATTGGAATCATTACAGTGCTCACATTCAATTTCTTTGTGCTTGGCATTGGGCGGTATATACCCATGACCTGGGGCCTTTTAATGGATGGGATTATGGTGCTTATGTATCTGGCCCTCTTCTTTAAAGCCTTTAAAATAAAGGTACCCTGGGATAGGGCAAGCTCTCAACTGACCTTACTGGTATCCGTTTGGTTTGGCTATGCCGTTTTACAAATTGTCAATCCGGAAGCAGTGAGTATTGCCGCGTGGTTTTATGCCATGCGCGGACTAGCTTTATATCAATGGCTTTTCGTGCCTTTGGTATTTATCTTGTTCAATCAACCCAAGGACCTTAGAATATTTTTTATGATTTGGGGTGTTCTGTCTTTTTTAGCGACCCTAAAGGGGATGCAACAATTGGTGTTTGGTGTTGATAAGTGGGAACAAGCTTGGCTCGATGCGGGAGGTGATGTTACCCACATACTTTTCGGAAAACTGCGCATCTTTTCATTTTATTCGGACGCAGGACAGTTTGGTGCTTCCCAAGGACATACTGGAGTCGTATTTGGGGTTCTGGCGCTGTTTGCCAAAAATAGAAAATTTCAAATTTTTTGTGGGATTGTCGCAATGGCCGGACTGTTGGGAATGATGATTTCCGGTACACGTGGGGCTATTGCCGTGCCCGCGATGGGGGGAGTGATGTTCATCTTGGTAAGAAAACACATACCTAGTATTGTCTTGGGGGTTATTGCGGGTATTGGGGTCTTTGTCTTTTTCAAATACACGATGATAGGAAATAATAACGACCAGATACGTAGGATGAGAACGGCTTTTGATCCCAACGATGCTTCATTGGAAATGCGAAGAATCAATCAAGCCAAACTAAAAGGGTATCTGGCAACAAGACCTTTAGGTGGCGGTATTGGATCTACTGGAAACTGGGGCAAACGATTTTCACCCAATACGTTTTTGGCCAATACGGCAACCGACAGTTGGTTTGTCGCGGTATGGGCAGATACAGGAATTGTGGGACTTTATTTACACCTTTTCATTTTGTTTTTTGTCCTTATTACAGGAGCCTATAATGTCATGTACAAAATACGGGACGATTGGCTCAAGGGCCAGATTACCGCTCTGGTATGTGGAATGGCCGGTATTATGTTGGCATCCTATGGGAATGGGGTTTTTGGCCAGTTCCCAACCTGTCTTTTAATGTACACTGGCATGGTCTTTATGTTTATTGCGCCAAAATTGGATAAACAGATTTTGAAGGAAAAAGGAATATTGGAAGAACCAGAAATCGAAGAACTATGAAAACACAACCCTTGGTTTCCATAATAACCATTAATTACAATGAATCCCAAGTGACTTTGGATATGCTGCAATCTTTAAAAGATGCAGGCTATCCCAATTTGGAGGTAATCGTGGTTGATAACGCTTCCCCTAATGACAACCCTGACATCATCAAGGAAAAATTCCCTGATGTTACCTTACTAAAGAGCGAAAAAAATCTGGGTTTTGCCGGAGGGAACAATCTAGGGGTAAGGCATGCAAAAGGAGCGTATTTATTTTTTATAAATAACGATACCATTGCGCCTAAGGGATGTATTGGGCCACTTGTTGAAACCTTACAAAATGATGCCTTGATAGGAATGGTAAGTCCAAAGATTAAGTTCCATTGGGATTCGAGTTTGATACAATATGCAGGCTATACCCCCATGAGCCGTTGGACCATTAGAAACAATAGTATCGGATATCATGAAAAGGATGATGGCAGGTTTGATCAAGAAGGTCAGACCAACTCCATTCATGGGGCAGCCATGATGGTTCCAAGAAGTGTTGTGGAGAAGGTGGGTATGATGACCGAGATATACTTTTTGTATTATGAGGAACACGATTGGGCCGAACAGATTAAACGGGCGGGCTACCAGGTATATTATCAGCCAAAATCGTATATCCTGCACAAGGAATCCCTTTCGACAGGAAAGTTCAGCCCCTTAAAGACCTACTATATCTCACGAAATAGGATACTGTTTGCAAGAAGAAATTTTAAACCATTTCAACTCATGGTCAGTATGTTTTTTCAGGTGTTTATATCTATCCCAAAAAATACACTGGTCTTTGCTTCGAAGAGAGAGTTTAAACATGTAAAAGCGTTTTGGGAAGCCATTTCCTGGAACCTTAAAAACCGTAAAGTCGTTAGGACTTAACTATTAAAACACCCCATTATGAAGACTTTCAATAACCTTATGTTTTACGCTTTTATAGCACTTTTTGCGAGTTGCGTGAGTGAAAATGACCTTGATGCTCCAGTTTTGGATGATGATATTGGTACTACCGATGATGGCCCCATTGAAGATGGTCCATTGGCCGGATTAAATGTTTCCTCAGATTTTGATTATGCCACCAGTAAAAATGTGAATGTAATTTTGGAGGCTCCACAGTTTTTGAGCAATGCCGTTTTTGATGTGTATACCAAGAAGGGGAATCAGGACAGCATTTTGATAGCTTCGGCCACCTTTGACGCAAATGGACTTTTTGAGAAGCAGTTTACCTTATCCACCCAAGCAGATAGCCTTTTACTCTTTACCAGGTACATTGGATTGATTGATAATATTCGACTGCCCATCGAAAACCAATCGGTTGTTTTTGACTACCGTCCTTTTTATGAAAGGGAAGACAGCACTTCAGATAAATCTGCAAAACCCAAAAGGACGTTTTTCCCATCCCAATTTGCGGTGGATTACACTTTTATTGACACCTTTAACTTTTTAGGGGTACCCGATAATTTGGCTTTTGCAGATGTTATTCAACAAAATTTATTGGATGACATCAATGCTTCCTTACCAGAAAATGTGCAAGGTGGGATACCGATTTCAAATCCTGATTTTTTGGCAGGCAAGGAAACCAATATAATTACCACTGAAGAAGCGGATATCTGGGTTACTTTTGTTTCCGAAGGAGCAGGATATCGAAATGTATTGGGCTATTATACCTACCCCCTAGGTCAGGAACCGGAGACTGTGGATGATATTACTTTTCATAATGTTGTATTTCCAAATGCGTCCTTTCTTTTTTCTGGTGGAGGGTTACTTCCCGGGGATCGCGTGTATTTGGGTAGATTCCCTGCCAATACAGTAATTTCTTGGTTTATTGCGGCTAATGGTTGGACAGGAGGAGGGGTAAGTGACGGTAATGGGGTCTATTACTCCAATCCGGATTTTAATCCTGAAGGTACTGCCGCCGATAGAAATCATATGGTGTTGTTATATGATGAGGTAAGGGAATTGTCCATTTTGGCTTTTGAAGATTTGCGCAGGGACCTATTTTCTGATGATGACTTTAATGATGTGGTTTTCTATGCTCGGGCAAACCCTGTAGAGGCCATTCAAATAGGAAATGTTGCTCCAATCAATACGGCCAACGACTCAGATGGGGACGGTGTGAATGATGAATTGGATGATTTCCCTTTTGACCCGAATCAGGCGTTTAACAATTTTGCTCCCTCGCAAAACTCTCAAGGTAAAATGGTCTTTGAAGATTTATGGCCTAGTCAAGGTGATTATGATTTTAATGATTTGGCAATGGACTATACATTTAATCTTATTGCCAATGCGAGTAATGAAATTACTAAGATTGAAGGAACGTTTATGGTATCAAATATTGGTGCCGCCCTAGAGAATGGATATGGGTTTTCATTGCCCATTGCCACTTCCAAAATTGCGAGTATCGAGGGGCAAGTCTTGAATGCAGATTTTATAGGAACCAATGCCAATGGAACTGAATCTGGAACTTTGGCCAAGGAGTCCGTAATCTTTGTAGTTGGCAATGTAACGGATATGCTCAATGTGCCCATAAATATGACCATTACGTTCTCGGAACCTGTTGGACAACAAGAATTGGGTGATGTACCCTTCAATCCATTTTTGGTTGTAAATGGTGAACGTGCAAGGGAAATTCACTTGCCAGATTTTCCGCCGACAAGCAAGGCGGGCTTTTTAGGTACTGGCGATGATTTTAGTGATGCTTCACTAGGACGATATTATAAAACTGAGACCAACCTTCCCTGGGCTATGAATATTTATGAAGGATTTGCCCCTCCACCCGAGGCAATTCCAATTACCATTCAATACCCACGTTTCGTAAACTGGGCCAATTCTGGAGGAACCCAAGATTTGAATTGGTACCAACAATAGTTGAAAAATACTGAAAATATTGGCTTAACAACGTGAAATCAACGTTTCACAACATAATTTTCAATTCTTAAAAATGTAAGATAATATTTACAAATAAATCACGAAAAAACTTAAAACATGAATATTGCAGTAGTTGGTACGGGGTATGTTGGTTTGGTAACCGGTACCTGTTTTGCGGAAACGGGAGTCAACGTGGTCTGCGTAGATATCGACAAAAAGAAAGTGGAGATGCTTCGAAAAGGAGAGGTACCCATTTATGAACCTGGTTTAGATAATCTTCTGGAAAGAAATATTGATAAAGGTAGAATTTCCTTTACAACAAGTTTGGAAAAAAGCCTTAAAGACGCTGATGCAGTATTTATTGCAGTAGGCACCCCACCCGATGAGGATGGAAGTGCGGACCTTAAGTATGTGCTGGGTGTTGCTCGGGAGATTGGTCAGCACATGGAAGATTATAAGGTTATTGTGACTAAAAGTACCGTCCCTGTAGGGACGTCTTACAAGGTGAAGGCTGCCGTAGAGGAAGAATTGCAAAAAAGGCGGGTTCGAATTCCTTTTGATGTTGCTTCCAACCCTGAGTTTTTAAAAGAAGGTAGTGCCGTTGATGATTTCCTAAAACCAGATCGCATTGTGGTCGGTGTCGAGAGCAAACGTGCTGAAAAGGTGATGAAGCGACTTTATAAACCTTATTTGATGAATGGTCATCCGCTTTTGTTTATGGACATTTTTTCTTCGGAAATGACAAAATATGCGGCTAACTCCATGCTAGCGACCAAAATTAGTTTTATGAACGATATTGCCAATCTCTGTGAATTGGTCGGTGCCAACGTGGATTTGGTACGCAAAGGAATTGGATCTGATACTAGAATAGGCAATAAGTTCATCTATCCAGGAACGGGATATGGGGGCAGCTGTTTCCCAAAGGACGTTCAGGCCTTGGTCAGAACCGCCGATGAATATGGACACTCCCTCGAAGTTTTAAAAGCTGTGGAAGCTGTAAACTATAGGCAGAAAACCACTTTGGTCGAAAAAATCAAAAAACATTTTGGTGGCAATATAAAAGGCAAGCAATTTGGACTTTGGGGCTTGGCATTTAAGCCTAAAACCGATGACATGCGAGAAGCACCATCCTTGGTCATTATTGAACAACTGGTTGGATTGGGTGCCACTATAAGGGCATATGATCCAGTGGCCATGGAAGAGGCGCAACGTATTCTTGGTGATACGATAGAATATGCCAAAGATGAGTATGACGTGTGTATCGATGCTGATGCCTTGATCGTGGTAACGGAATGGTCGGAATTTAGGATGCCGAATTTTAGGATTCTTGAGAAGTTGATGAATGAAAAGACCGTCTTCGATGGCAGGAATGTATATGATCCAGAAGAAATGGCCGAACAAGGATTCAATTATTATAGTATCGGTAGAACGGTGGTTCACCAAGAGGTGGAAGAATCTGCCGATGCCTAATCAAATATTAATCAATCGTTTATAATGAAAAGAATACTAGTAACCGGAGGGGCAGGATTTGTTGGATCACATTTATGTGAGCGGCTTCTTAGTGAGGGGAATGAGGTCGTTTGTATGGATAATTATTTTACGGGTAGAAAGACCAAGATTGTTCATCTTATGGACAACCCGTATTTTGAGTTGATAAGACATGATGTAACCCTACCTTACTTCATTGAGGTAGATGAGATTTACAATCTGGCTTGTCCTGCATCACCGGTACATTACCAATATAACCCCATCAAGACCATCAAGACCTCGGTTCTTGGTGCCATAAATATCTTGGGATTGGCAAAGAGAATCAAGGCTAAAGTCCTACAGGCCTCCACCAGTGAAGTATATGGCGATCCTGAGGTTCATCCGCAGCCCGAAGATTATTGGGGCCACGTCAACCCTATTGGAATCCGTTCCTGTTATGATGAAGGGAAGCGATGTGCGGAATCCCTTTTCGTGAATTACCATAATTCCAATGACGTGTTGGTAAAGATCATTCGGATTTTTAATACCTATGGTCCGCGGATGGAGCCAGATGATGGACGGGTAGTATCCAATTTTATCATGCAGGCCTTACAAGGTCAGGACATTACTGTATTTGGCGATGGTACCCAAACACGAAGCTTTCAATACGTAAGTGATTTAGTGGACGGAATGATAAAAATGATGGATACTGAAGATGACTTTATAGGTCCCATAAATATTGGTAATCCAGGAGAGTTTACCATGCTGGAATTGGCTGAAAACATCATTGACATCACAGGGTCAAAATCAAAAATTATTCATTTGCCTTTACCTTCAGATGATCCCATGCAGCGCAAGCCGGATATTAGGTTAGCACAGGAAAAATTAGTTGGATGGATCCCAAAAGTTGAATTAAGGGAAGGTCTCACAGAAACCATTAATTATTTTGATGGGATGCTCCAGGATAAGACCATTAAGGAACTGGTGAATTCATAAGTTAAGTTTTAAATAAGGAGAGGATGGATGCACTTCAAATTTTGGTCAATATGTTGGAGATGGTGTTGTTGGCCTATTTTGGTTTTGCATCCATCTATATTTTTGTCTTTGCCCTTGCTGGGATTTTTAAGGTTGATAAGAAACCAAAAATACTGAACAAGCAGCGTAAGTTCGCCGTTCTTATCCCTGGATATAAAGAAGACAATGTTATTGTGGAAGTAGCCAGACGGGCTTTGGAACAGAGTTATCCAGAAGAACGATTTGATGTGGTGGTTATCGCAGACTCTTTTCATGAACTTACCTTAGAAAAACTTAAAAAACTGCCCATTGAACTGGTTGAGGTATCCTTTGAAAGAAGCACCAAGTCAAAAGCACTCAACACTGCAATGGAAAGAATAGGGGATGCTTATGATGTGGCCTTGGTACTGGATGCTGATAATATCATGGAATTTGATTTTATTGAACGCATCAATGAATCATTCAATAGGGGCTACAAAGTGGTTCAAGGTCATAGAATTGCCAAAAACACGAATACTCCGATGGCCATTTTAGACGCCATTAGTGAAGAAGTAAACAACCATATTTTTAGAAAAGGACATCGTGTATTGGGACTCTCATCAGCTTTGATTGGATCCGGAATGGCTTTCGATTATCACTTTTTTAAGACCACTATGGCAAAAGTAAACGCGGTAGGAGGTTTTGATAAAGAACTGGAGTTAAAACTCCTAAGGGGTGGAAATCAAATAGAGTACTTGCACGAGGCCCTGGTAATGGACGAAAAAGTCCAAAAATCCGCAGTGTTTGCGAATCAACGAAAAAGATGGCTTTCCGCTCAATTTATCTATTTCAGAAGATTTGCGATTTCTGGAATCAGGGAACTGTTATTTCAGGGAAATCTTGATTTTGCGGATAAAGTTTATCAAATGGTTTCACCACCCAGGGTTTTACTGTTGGGCATGGTAACAATGATAACCTGTGGTTACTTCATGGCCGATTTGACACTTGGGACTTCATTATTAATAATACAGCCAACAGTATGGTATACAATTATGCTACTTACCGCATTGGCCTTCTTTTTTTCCGTTCCAAGAAAGTTTTATGGAAGAGAGACCTTAAAAGCCATATTCGCTTTGCCTAGGGCCTTCGGGGTCATGTTCTTGTCCCTATTTAAACTAAAGGGAGCTAACAAGAAATTCATCCACACCCAACATGGAGCTGTAAATACTTAAACCAAAGAAATGAGGATTGGAATTGAAGGACAACGGCTTTTTAGGAAGAAAAAGCACGGTATGGATATGGTGGCGCTAGAGTTGATTAAAAACTTGCAACAAATTGACCAACATAATGAATATGTCATATTTGTTAAGCCTGATGAGGATGATACCTGTATTCCCAATGCCCCAAACTTTAAAATAGTTGAGCTAAGTTCAAGACTTGGATATCCTGGTTGGGAACAGTTAGCATTGCCTAAAGCTGCCTATAGGGAAAAATGTGATGTTCTTCATTGCACAAGTAACACAGGTCCTATTTTTTGTAAAGTTCCTCTGGTGACAACATTGCATGATATTATTTATTTGGAGAGCATTAGTATTTTCAAGAAAGATGGGACGTGGTACCAGAAACTGGGTAATATGTACCGAAGGTATTTTGTGCCGCCAGTAATAAAAAAGAGTAAAAAGGTAATCACGGTTTCCAACTATGAAAAGAACCGAATCAATAAATATTTTGGGTTTACTGATAATCGATTGACCGCTATTTATAATGGGGTTGGAGAACACTTTAAAAAAGTTACGAACACGGAAATGCTGAATTCGATTAAAAGGGAATTTGACCTTCCCGATAACTTCTTCTTCTTTTTGGGAAACACAGATCCCAAGAAGAATACCATTGGTGTTTTAAGGGCTTTTGCTGAGTTCAATTTGGTGTATCCCAATCAATATTACCTGGTCATGCTGGATTATGATGAATCGGAATTAAAACGGATTCTTCATGCCATTGGGGCCCCTGAACTACGAAAATTGATTCACCTTACAGGTTATGTTCCAAACACCAAGCTTCCTGCAATAATCAGTCAATGCACCATATTCCTTTATCCATCACTAAGGGAAAGTTTTGGTATACCTATTTTGGAAGGAATGGCCTGTGGGGTACCGGTTATTACATCAAATACTTCATCAATGCCTGAAGTCGCCGGTAAGGATACGGCGTTGATCATTGATCCATTTAATCCCGCAGAAATTGCCAATGCCATGCAAAATTTGGTGGAAGATAAAATGCTTGCTAGTGTTTTGGTGGAAAGGGGTATTGAAAGGGCCAAGGATTTTTCTTGGTCCGTGATGGCCAAAAATGTATTGGAACTTTATGAAAATGTACACAAAGAACTAAATGTGACATTATGATTGAAGGACGCGACATCGTAATAGTGGGGATCCAAGCCTGGGACATTGAAATAGGTAGCAATTGTAAAAATATTGCCTCCGAAATGGCGAGACATAATAGAGTACTATATGTGAACCCTCCCTTAGATAGGGCCTCGCTAAAAAGAGAACGGGATACGGAAAAAATCCAAAAACGGATACGAGTAAAAGAAGGAAATGCACCTGACTTGGTACAAATTCAAGATAACCTTTGGAACCTTTACCCCAAGGCGATGACGGAATCCATCAATTGGATTCCCATCCATCCACTTTTCAAAGTGCTCAATAAAAGAAACAATAAAATTTTTGCAAAAGACATCAAGTCTGCCTTGGATAGGTTGGGCTTTAAGGATATTATATTGTTCAATGATAGTTCCATGTTTTTGGGGTATCATCTCAAAGAGCTGTTAAATGTCCAATCCTACACCTATTACATGCGCGATTATTTGATTAGGGTACCTTATTGGAGGCGCCATGGGGAACGCATGGAACCCCGACTGATCAAAAAAGCGGATACTGTTGTGAACAACTCTACCCTTTATGCGGAATATGGAGCCAAGTACAATACCAAAAGCTTTATGGTCGGTCAGGGCTGCGATGTTTCATTATTCAATGATGAAGAGGGAAAAATAGAAATACCCAACGAGTTCAATGACATTCCAAAACCCGTTTTAGGTTATGTTGGTTATCTGACCAGTATGCGATTGGATATAGGGCTATTGGAATTTTTAGCGCAACAGAGAAAAGAATGGAGTATTGTATTAGTGGGCCCAGAGGATGAGGATTTTAGGAATTCTACCCTTCATGAAATGGACAATGTCTATTTTCTGGGTAGCAAGGATCCCCAAGAGCTTCCCTCTTATGTCAAAGGCTTTGATGTAGCTATGAATCCACAGGTAGTAAATGACTGGACCATTGGGAATTATCCTAGAAAAATAGATGAGTATTTGGCTATGGGCAAACCGACCTTGGCTACAAGGACAAAAGCAATGGAAATGTTCAAGGACCATGTGTATTTAGGTTCTTCCAAAGAGGAATATTTAGAATTGGCAGAAAAGGCATTGGATGAAGATTCAAAGGAATTGGTCGTTGCTCGTACTGCATTTGCCAAAAGTCATACATGGGAAAATAATGTGAAAGCGATTTACGAAGCCATTAAAAAATCAGCATAGCTATGGGACTGAAAGAAAAGCTAAAAGGCAACGAAAAATTAAAAATATGGGTGCACTGGCTATTGGTCCCGAGGGGGCAGGCAAGACCACGACTATGGGTGAAATGGTTCGTGAACCCATTCTATCATAAAAAAGGAAGAGGAGCCTCAATACGAAGAAGAACCAGAATTGATGTGCTACCCTGGAATGGTTTTGCGCTTGGGGCGAATTCCACTATTGAAGATTTCACAACAATTAATAATGGGGTCGGGCCTGTAAAAATAGGTAAGAATACAAGGATAGGATTGGGCAACACGCTAATTGGTCCTGTTACGATAAAAGATGATGTACGATTGGCGCAGAATGTAGTCCTTTCCGGTTTAAATCACAATTACGAAGATGTTACCCAACCTATTCATACACAAGGGGTTTCTACTGCGCCTATCGTTGTGGAGGAAGAAACCTGGATTGGGGCAAACGTTACTATTGTGGCCGGTGTGACTGTAGGAAAGCACTCTATTGTCGCTGGGGGTAGTGTGGTCACCAAGGATATACCGCCCTATTCAGTGGCGGTCGGTAATCCCGCTAAGGTATTAAAACGGTTCAACCACCATACGGGGGAATGGGAACGGGTATCAAAAAAACAACCCGCAATTGCATAATTCAAATTGACTAAAATGGAAATGCTACAATTATTTTTTTGGATAGCCCTATTTATCATTTTTTACTCCTATTTAGGATATGGCATTCTCTTATTTGCCATTATCAAAATCAGAAGGATTTTTGGCTTTGGAAAACCATTCCAAGGCAATGAAGACTATGAACCTGAAGTGACACTTTTTGTTGCTGCTTATAATGAAAAGGACTATTTGGATGAAAAAGTAGCGAACTCCAAAAGTTTAAATTATCCTCAAGAAAAGGTAACCCAATTGTGGGTGACCGACGGTTCAGATGACGGCACTCCAGAACTACTGAACAAATACAAAGAGGTTACGGTGCTACATGAACCTGCTAGAAATGGAAAGATAGCTGCAATGAACAGGGGCATGAAACAGGTCACTACACCTATTGTCATTTTTTCTGACGGAAACACCAATTTGGGCAAAGAGTCCATTCAAGAAATTGTGAAACTCTTTAGAAATCCAAAAGTTGGGTGTGTTTCGGGCGAAAAGCGTATTTATTCCAAAGATTTGGATAGTGCAGCTGGTGCTGGCGAAGGGATGTATTGGAAATACGAATCCCAACTAAAAAAATGGGACGCCGAACTCTATTCCGTAGTCGGTGCTGCAGGAGAGTTATTTGCCATCAGAACAGAACTCTGGCAAGAAGTGGAAAGGGATACCTTGTTGGACGACTTTATGATTTCGCTGCGGGTAGCGATGAATGGTAAGACCATTCAATACAATCCAGAAGCCTACGCCATAGAAAATGCTTCGTCCAATGTTAAGGAAGAATTGAAAAGGAAGATTAGAATTTCTGCAGGGGGAATACAATCCGTAGTGCGTCTGGCTCCGCTTTTAAACTTTTTCAGATATGGAACATTGTCCTTTCAATACATTTCGCACCGGGTTTTACGATGGACATTGACGCCACTGCTATTGTTATTGATCATACCCACAAACCTATTGTTGGCATTGAATGAAGGCCTATTTTCACTCGGAATATTTAGTGCGCTGTTTTGGGGGCAACTCGTATTTTATGTCGCGGCCCTATTGGGATGGTTTTTAGAGAATAGACAAATACGACTTAAGATATTGTTCATCCCCTATTATTTCTTTATTATGAACCTTTCGGTCTTTTTAGGTTTTGGCAGGTACTTAAAGGGAAATCAATCCGTAAACTGGGAACGCGCCCAAAGGGGAGGGCAAACCACTAAGGTTGTAGCCTAAGTCATAACATTTTCGCCTAAAGGCAAATCAAAATAGAAGGTACTTCCTTTCCCAACTGTACTTTTGATTTTTAAGGTTCCCCTATTTTTTCTCACAAAATTCTGGCATAGCACCAATCCCAATCCCGTTCCAGGCTCCTTGTCCGTACCTAACTTACTGAAGTGCTCATTGGGATTGAGGATTTTTTTAATGTCCTCTGGCGGAATACCCTGTCCATTATCTTGAACTTCAATTAAGGCACAATCTTCCTTTAAAATGGCATTAACCTTTATTTTTCCATCAAAAGGGGTGAATTTAATGGCATTGGAAAGTAAGTTGCGCAGCACTGTTTTTGTGGTATTTAAATCCGCATGGACAAAGGTCCCATCGGGGACATTGTTTTCCAAATTGATTTTTTTGTGTTCACTGCCCAATTTCAACAAACGAAAGGTTTGGTCAACAATATCTTTAAGGTCCAGGTTTTCTGGGATAACCTGAATTTGATCGCTTTCAGATTTGGCCCAACCTAAGAGGTTCTGTAAAAGGTTAAGGGCTTCATCCATGGTTTTTAATAGTTCAAAAACAGTCCCATCTACAAAATCTTCCGCTTTTGGATCAATAATACCGCGCATGATAAAATCCATTTTAAGCTTGGCAGCACTCAGTGGGGAGCGCAAATCATGTCCTATGATAGAAAACATTCTATCTTTTAAGGTATTGGATTGTTTTAGGTTTTCAGCCTGTTTTTCAATTTGATTTCGTGCCCTTCGCAATTCAATATGTGTTTGGATTCGTGCAATGAGCTCCTGTTCGTTAAATGGTTTGGTAACATAGTCAACTCCTCCCACCTCAAATCCTTTAACCTTGTCCTTTACATTGACCTTTCCAGTTAAGAAAATGACGGGAATGTCTTTGAATTTAGCAAAGCTCTTCAGTTTTTCACAGAGTTCAAAACCTTCAATTCTGGGCATAATGACATCAAGCAATATTAAATCGGGAAGCTGTTCTTCCAATAGCTCAAAAAAATGATCATCATCATGCGTTCCCTTAAAGTTGAAATTGTGACGTTCTAAGATAAATCGCAACAGTTCTATATTTAGCTGCTCATCATCTACTGCGAGGATATAAGGTTTTTCAGTAACTTGCTGATTCATTGTTAAATAGCGAGTATTTTAAAAATTAAGAAATTACTTATAACATTATAGGTATATTCTTATAAAATTCTTAACGATATAATAAGGAATATGGTATAATTTGAATTATAAATGTAATTTGATGCTTCTACCACCAAAAAATGGGATTTCACAACATTAATTCAATCAAACAACTAAGTAGGAATATATTTACAAAAAAAGTAATACTATCATTATGGATTATATATTGGTAACGGGGGGAGCTGGGTTTATTGGTTCCAACTTTGTTCCTTATTTTATTGAGAACAATCCCGATGTCCATCTGGTTAATTTAGACGCATTGACCTATGCGGGTGATTTGGATAATGTAAAGGAAGTTCAAGGTCATGGGAGGCATACTTTTGTTCATGGTGATATTTGCGATAGGGGTCTTATCGAGTCCCTGTTTCAAAAATACGACTTCGTAGGGGTCATTCATTTTGCAGCGGAATCCCATGTGGACAATTCTATTACAAACCCCGATGCCTTTATGCAAACCAATATTATAGGGACCTTCAATTTGATTGATGTGGCCAAAAAGCACTGGATGGTCGGGCCTGGTATTTACAAAGAAGTACATAAGAATTCACGTTTCCATCACGTATCCACAGATGAGGTATACGGCACTTTGGGGAAAGAGGGCTTGTTTATGGAAACGACCCCTTATGCGCCCAACAGTCCATACAGCGCATCTAAGGCATCTTCGGATTTTATTGTTAGAAGCTATCATCACACCTATGGTATGAACGTAGTGACCACCAATTGTTCCAACAACTATGGTCCTAAACAACATGACGAAAAATTGATTCCAACCATTATCAGGAAAGCACTTAACGGGGAACAAATTCCCATTTATGGGGATGGTTCCAATATCAGGGATTGGCTCTATGTTTTGGATCATTGTAAAGGTATTGCTTTAGCATATCATAAAGGGGTTTCCGGAGAAACGTATAATATTGGAGGGCGTAACGAGCGCGACAATCTTTATATCGCCAAGAAGGTATGTGAACTATTGGATATAAAGTATCCTAAGGATAAAGGAACATATAGCGACCAGATTGCCTTTGTAAAGGATAGGGCAGGGCATGATTTTAGGTATGCCATAGACGCCACTAAAATTGAGAATGATTTAGGCTGGAAGGCCGATGAAAATTTTGAATCCGGAATTGATAAGACCATTGATTGGTATTTGAACCGGTACGTTGAAAAAGAAAACTCAAGCTTAGCTTAATCCAACCTACTTAAACGAATAAAACATGAAAGGAATAATTCTAGCGGGAGGTTCTGGCACGAGATTACACCCATTGACCTTGGCCGTGAGCAAACAATTGATGCCCGTTTATGATAAACCCATGATTTATTACCCACTTTCCACCTTATTGGAGTCGGGTATTTGGGAAATATTGATTATTTCTACACCTCACGATTTACCACTTTTTAAAAAGCTGTTGGGGGACGGAAGAAAATACGGGTGCCGATTTGAATACGCGGTACAAGAGGAACCCAACGGATTGGCCGAAGCCTTTTTAATTGGGGAAAAGTTTATTGGCAAGGATAAAGTAGCCCTTATTTTAGGGGATAACATATTTTATGGGTCCGGTTTGGATGCCTTGTTACAATCGAATAATGACCCGGATGGCGGTATCATTTATGCCTATCACGTCAATGATCCTGAGCGTTATGGCGTAGTTGAATTTGATGAAAGCGGCACGGCTATTTCCATAGAGGAAAAACCCATAAATCCTAAATCCAACTTTGCCGTACCAGGGATTTATTTTTATGATAATGAAGTGGTCGATATTGCAAAAAGTATTAAACCCAGTCCGAGAGGTGAATTGGAAATCACGGACATCAACGGGGAATATCTAAAAAGGGGAAAATTGAAGGTCTCCATTATGGATAGGGGAACGGCTTGGTTGGATACAGGTACGTTTACCTCACTAATGCAAGCGGCCCAATTTGTGCAGGTTATTGAAGAACGACAAGGAATGAAAATAGGTGCCATTGAATCATCAGCCTATAAAATGGGTTATATTACCAAAAACCAATTTAAGAAGTTGACCGAACCATTTTTAAAGAGTGGATATAGTAAAACCCTATTGGAAGTAATTTCGTAGTATGCAAATCAACGAAACCAACATAGAAGGTTGTTTTGAGATTGTTCCTCAAGTATTTGAGGATGAAAGGGGCTATTTCTTCGAAAGCTTCAACCAATCTACCTTTGAAAAAGAAACCGGTGCAAAACCATTTTTTGTACAGGACAATCAATCCTTTTCCTCTAAAGGGGTTTTAAGGGGACTGCACTTTCAACAAGGCATTCATGCCCAAGCCAAGCTGGTGAGGGTCCTGGAAGGTGAGGTTTTGGATGTTGCAGTGGACTTGCGTGCGGGTTCCAAAACCTATGGAAATATTGTGCGTACGCGGCTTTCTTCAGAAAATAAAAAACAGCTGTTCATCCCAAGGGGCTGTGCACATGGATTTGTAACCTTAAGCAACACAGCGACCTTTTTTTATAAGTGCGATAACTTTTACAATAAAGCATCTGAAAGTGGAGTTTTGTATAACGACTCTGAATTGAACATTGATTGGATTTTGGATGAAAAAGAATTGATAGTTTCCGAGAAAGATAAAATCCTACCAAAGTTAAATGAATTTATAGCTAGTTAAACACATGAAAATTCTTGTTACTGGGGGTTCCGGACAATTAGGGACGACACTTAAAGATGTAGTGAAAAATGAAACGGATTTAAAGTTTGTATTTAGATCCTCCAATGAGTTGGATATCACGGATTTTGACGCGGTTCACGAAGAATTAACCGCTTTAGATTATGCCTATTGTATTAATTGTGCGGCCTTTACCAATGTGGATTTAGCGGAAACCGAGACCGATACCGCCAAATTAATAAATGTTACCGGAGTAAGGAATTTGGCATTGAGTTGTAAGGATAGTGGAACCGTACTCATCCATATTTCCACGGATTTTGTTTTCGATGGCTATTTAAACGTGCCTTACCGAGAAGAGGATATTGCACGACCTATTGGGTTTTATGGTGATACAAAATATAAGGGGGAGCGCGCTATTATCAATAATTTGGACGAACATTTTATTCTGCGGACATCATGGTTGTATTCCGAATATGGCACTAATTTTATGAAGACCATGATTCGTTTAGGGACAGAACGCGATACGCTATCCGTAGTCTACGATCAGGTGGGTACACCGACCTATGCCAAGGACCTTGCCAAAGCCATTCTTTCTATCATTAATGCACATAGTATTGATTACGGGGTGTATAACTATAGTAATGAAGGGATAGCAAGCTGGTATGATTTTTCTAAAGCCATTTTTGATGGGTTTGGAATTGAAATTGAACTTCACCCTATTCTTTCAGAAGCATATCCAACTCCTGCAGAACGTCCTAAATATAGCGTCTTGGACAAGTCAAAAATCAAGAAGACTTTTAACTTGGAAATCCCACATTGGAAGGATAGTCTACAAGTAGCACTGAAGGCCTATTCCAAAACTGCCGTTTAGTTTCGATTCACTTTAAAAAGCGGGCCATAGTTTAATGGCCTCACTTATCTTTGGGTTTTTGTTTTATTATGCAAAAACTTGTAGCATTTTATACGCACTTACTTCGGAAGCATCTCAAGGAATATGAGGTCATTAAAAAGAAACTACGGCTGCTATCAGCTTCTCGATTGTTTTCCTTTGCGTGCACATTATTGATGATTTATTTTTTTAGGGAGGAAGCAAAATGGGTCTTAATATCCGCACTTATTGGGATGGGTCTTTTTCTTTTTTTGGTGCATTATTATGAGGATACCAAAACTAAGTTTCGATTGGTACATGCCTTGGTTAAAATCAATGAACGGGAACTTAAAGTGTTAAGGCACGAATACGGGGAATTGCCCAATGGGGAAGCCTATCAGAACGCTCAGCATGCTTATAGTCATGATATGGATCTTTTTGGACAGGGTTCTTTTTTTCAATATTTAAATCGGACACAACGTCCTGAGGGAACCGATAGGCTAGCCCAACTCCTCACCTCCAATACCATGGAATCGATAGGGGCAAAGCAGGAAACCATCGATGAACTCGCCCAAAAACCTGAATGGAGACAGTATTTTTCGGCTCAGGCCTCCCTTGTTGAACAAGAAATACGAGTACTAGAGGCAGTGCGTTGGTTGCAGAAGTACACCTCTTTTGTTCCTAGAAGTATGCGCTTTGTACCAGGGCTATTTTTATTGGGATTTGTGCTCTTGGTGGTTTTAACAGTTCAGCTGGATGTATCCCTTATTTTTATAATCCTTTGGGGGTTTACAGGGCTTGGAATTACGGGACGCTATTTTAAAGGGATTACGCATCTTTCGCAAAAAGCGGACCGGGTCAAAGCTACTTTTAAACAGCATTCCAAGTTGCTGGAAATAATAGAAGGGACTGAGTTCAAATCCCCACAATTGCGATACCAAAAGCAACGCCTTAATGTAGAGGGAAAAAAAGCATCTGAGGCCATAGCCCATTTTTCCCGACTCTTGAATACTATGGATTATAACAACAATATTTTTTATATCCTTTTTGGTAATGGTTGTGCTCTTGGGGCTTTGTGGACGGCATATCATATTGAAGGTTGGATCGGGCGGTATAAAAACAAGGTTGAGGAATGGTTTGATGTTATTGCCTTTTTTGAAGCCTATGTTAGCCTGGGTAACTTCTCATTCAATCACCCATTGTTTACCTATCCCGTATTGACCAATGGCCCGGAATTTTTGGTCTGTAAGGAATTGGGTCATCCCTTAATTCCGACAGAAAAGAATATCAGAAATAATTTCAGCATCAATGATGAAGGCTTTTTTATCATTACGGGCTCGAATATGGCCGGTAAAAGTACCTTCCTAAGGAGTGTAGGGCTCTGTATGGTAATGGCCAATTTGGGACTTCCGGTGTATGCCGATGAGTGCGTGTACAGCCCCCGAAAATTAATTACCAGTATGCGAAGTATAGACTCTTTGCACAAGGGGGATTCCTATTTTCTATCGGAACTGAAACGGTTAAAAAAAGTAGTGCAAAGTGTAGAACATGATGCTTATTTTGTGCTCTTGGACGAAATCCTAAAGGGAACCAATAGTCATGACAAAGCAGTGGGTTCCAAAAAGTTTTTGGCCCGATTGGTAAGGACAAAGGCAACAGGTTTGATTGCCACGCATGACCTCAGTTTATGCGAAGCGGCTAAAGAGTACCCCAACGTATGGAACTATTACTTGGATGCCACTATTGAAAATGATGAACTCTACTTTGATTATAAACTCAAAGAAGGAGTAAGCAAAACCATGAACGCCTCTTTTCTACTAAAGAAAATGGATTTGATCTAAAGGCCCTTTAGTTGGGTGTTGTGAAACGAATCCGCTTGCAATCGAAGTAATTCCTCCGCTTTTTCTTTTTTGTAGCGATGGAGCTCCTCTTCTGATTTTATTTCTTCATAAATCTCCTGATTCATGGAGGCGTCCGTTGACAGTAGTAATTTCCGTTGTTCCACTTTTTGGGTCACCCAGGTGGCTACCACACTCTCGCCCTCTTCAAACTTATAGTCGTATTCTCCCTTGGGCGCAAGTAGCTTGGCAATGATGGGTGCCGTTTCAATGGCCAAAAACAGTAAGAAAATAAAGAAGGAAGGAAACCAAGGGAGTTTTCCCAAAGCATTGATACGTGCCATAAGGCCATCAAAACCATCAATGATGGGTTGGGCGGTAGTTACGGCTGACGAATAATCTCCGTTTAACGCAGCAATTTCCGCTTCAATAACTTTAATTTTTTCACCATTTTCTTGTTTCAACTGCTGCAATTCGGCGAGATAGGCATCGTGCTTTTCTCGTTTTTCCTTGTAAACCGGGCCTTTTCCCAATAATCCGGTTCCAGCAGTACCTTCAGCTTCGGAGATATAGGTATCGTAAAGCGCATTGGTTTCCGTCTCTTTGGCGACAATTTCACCTTTTAGGGATGTTATATCCTGGTTAAGACTTTCAATTTTTGGGGTATACTGTAATGCCAATTGCTCTTTGTTGGCCAAGGTCATGGCATTTTTTTCCTCCAAAAGCACTTGATTGATTTCCTTTTCAAAAATCTTCATTTCCAAAGGTTTGGAAATCACTACGGCTATGATAATGGCCAATAGGATACGGGGCGTTGCCTGTAGGAGTTCACTTTTAACGGAATCCCTTTTCTTAATGGTCGAGACGATATATCGATCTAGATTAAAAATCAATAGGCCCCAAATGAAACCAAAGAAAATAGCGGTGTAGGTATTGTCAAAAACGGTGTAAAGGGCATAGCCTGAAGCGATAAAAGCCATAACAGCGGTAAAAAAGACGGTGGCCCCAATACCTGCATATTTATTTTGCTCTCCCTTGGAGCAGGTATCTAGAATTTCACTGTCCGCGCCGGAACAAAAAATAAAAAAGCGTTGTAACATGATAGTGTTCGTTTAGGTTCATTACTTGATTTTACTGCACTTTCTGGTCAGAGTATGCTCCATGGAAGGTTGGTATTGGAGCGCTTTGACCCTGTTGGGAATTTGAAAGCGATGCTATTAGAACGTGAGTTTTTTGGTTTTGTTACAAAAAAGCCTCCGAAATGAAGGCTTTCCTGAAGTTATATGATGTTTAGGTTGAAAATTGTTCAAACCTTTTTCCAAAAATAGACGCTGAGGGCACCATTTTTGTTCCCGACGGTCTGCACCCTTTCAATGTCCTCATTTTGGGTCAGCCTAAGTGCTTTTTCTGTGGTAATAGGTTGATTGTTATAGTAGAACGATGCACCTTTGGCAATCATTTCAGTGAGGTCAATTAAGGAATTGTGATTGATATTCCTATTGTAATTGTTGCCAGTGTCGGCATTTAAATCTCGTAAAACAATGGCATACTCCCCTTCCGTGACATCTTCCGTAGTAACTTGGATGGAGGTGTTATTTTGGAGCAATTCATGTGCCCTGACTGATGAAATTTGTTCCTCATTAAAATAAAAGGTCGGTTTTGTTCTTGGAACATCCTTTAGTTTTTGTCCCTCTTTATCAACTAACTCGCCATTTTTGTTGTGATAGGTAGTGACACCGTCTTTTTTACTGTAAAAGAGTTCTTTCCCATCAACAGTAACGTTACCTGTTTCGATGGTAGGCGCAGTACTGCTTTTGCCTATGGTAATAGGGGCTTTTGAAATTTTTACCTGTGGGTTTTTTGAATTTGTTTTAGTGGTCTCAATATTGAGGTTCTTGTTCTTTTTGAGCAGTTCTATGGCCTTGTCTGAGGATATTTTTTTGCCCTCATAGTAAAAAGTAGCTCCCTTCTTGGCCATTTCAATAACATGGTCCAAAGGTGATGGTGGAGTAGGGGGTGGTGGAATTTCCCTAACTTCTTCTATTGGAGCTTGTGGGGGCGATGCAAATTCTGGAGCAACGCTATTTAACTCTTCAACCATAGGACTCGTTGGAGGTGGAGGAACATTCCTTACTTGATTAGTTTCATCGGTGCCTGGAGATGTGGCAATAACACTATGGAATTTTTCAACTACCGTTGGTTCCGGTGGAACGGGTGGCTCGGGGAATTCCGGAAAGGGCTCGGCATCCGCTTTCTGTTTATCGGACATAATGCCAAAAATGTATTTCATGCGTTCAACTTCTTTTCCTAAGATGTGCATGTTGTTCCTGGGCATTTCATTGTATTTTTTTGCTAAGGCATTGTACTCCTTCATCTGTTCGCGGGAAGCACTTTTTTGTAAAGACGAATAGTCTGGAAGATGGAGAGCGCTGCTTTTTTGTGTTTCATTCATTAATCCATAAAGTTGCCTTGCCCTTTCCATTTCACTTTGTCTTGGTTCTATGCCGAAATCTATGAAGAGGTGGTGACTTTTAACCAAATTTTCATATTCCAAAAGTTCCTTTTCAGTTGCTCTAGAACTAGTTACCCCAATGGTGTAATCTTCTTTTTGCTGGACTATTCTCTTTTCACTAAACCCTAGGAGCATTAAAATGGTCAAAGGGATTAAAAGCAATGTTCTCGTTGCGATGGACAGTTTTGAAGTTTGTTTTTTCATGATTGTAAATCGTTTTTTGATGGATGAATAATTGATGGCATTGGCCATCCTGACTGACTGATATTTTCTTTCACTTGCTGCGGACAAAAAGGACAACAAGGTATTTTGGTAGCTTTTGGTCGGTACATTTTCTTTAAGTACGGCACCATCTGCCAAAAATTCATGATTGAGTTTGATGTTTTTTTTGAACACTAGTAGCAAAGGATTGAACCAAAGGATAACTTGAAGCAACTCAATAAAAAGCACATCCAGACTGTGAAACTGCTTGGCATGGGTTTCCTCATGGATTAAAACTTCATTTGGGATTTCCTTTTTTTCCAAGGCTTCCTTGTTCAAGAAAATAAAGCTGAAAAAAGTGTGTGGGGGCATTTTCTCCTTCAATAGGACTTGTGTTATGGCCCTCAGCTTTAACTTTGGGTTCTTTCGAATCCTTTGGAGGATCTGATAAAGGTGCTTGACAAAGCGCAGCCCGATTAGAAAGACTCCGATTCCATATAGGGTCCATGTTATGAGTGACCAGTTGATAACATCCATATCGGTAACCGGCTCATTGGCTGGAATCACTTCTGGGGATGCATAGCTACTTGTTTGGGGAGCTAGGGTGGAAGGAACCGCTTCTACATATTCCGTGAACACCAATGCCGGGATGATCAAAGAAGCCAATAGTGCGCCGAGCAAAAAGAATCGTTTAAAGTGGTGCATGCGTTCCTTTTCCAGCAAAAACTGATAGAACAATAGGAACACTGCCATGCATGCTGCCGATTTTAAAAGGTATTCCAACATGACTTATTTACTTTTGATTTGTTCGTCAATCAATTTCCTTAATTCTTCCAGTTCTTCCTTGCTCAAATTGGTCGCTGTGGTAAAGAAAGAAGCAAACTGACTGGCACTGTCGTTAAAGAAGTTTTTAATGAGTCCGTTGACATGTTTGGAGAAATAATCTTTTTTCTTGACCAGTGGAAAGTACTCTCTGGAACGTCCAAAACTTTTATAGGCCACAAAACCCTTATCGGTCATTCGCTTTAACAGTGTAGCCACTGTAGTAGTTGCTGGTTTGGGTTCAGGGTACCCATCCAATAGGTCTTTCATGAACGCCTTTTTCTGTTTCCATAAAATATTCATGAGTTCTTCCTCTGATTTTGAGAGCTGCATATTCTACATTCTTAGAATTAACTCTACAAACATAGAAAAAATATTTCAATTCTACAAACGTAGAATAAATATTTATATGGTTTCACCGGTTTTACGGTGCTTTTTTAAATTAGAATATTTTAGATATAGGAGATTGTCTCCCTATTGCCGTGCTACTGCCATATCCAATGGAACGCTCTAAATCAAGGTTTAGCCGAATGTTTTTAATCGGAATATTGAGCGTCCTGTAGAAATTGAGGCGGATAGATCGGGCTTGGTAATCTCGCTCGTGGTCGCAAGGGCTGAGACCTCGGCGGGTGAGAGGGCAAGATCAAAAACGAAGAAGTCATCGACGAGCCCGTTTTTGAATCCGTTGTCTCTCATTCTCTGACCGATGACAATCGTGTCG
>JBCBZA010000276.1:0-2504 GCA_039815575.1 Bacteroidota bacterium
ATCGGAATCTTAAGTGCCAATAGGACTCCATGGCGGAAATTTCTATCCGCCCCAAATACCAGTTTTGTTTCCTGTTGTATTGAAAGTATGATGTTTCATCGAAGAACAAATGAGAGTTCAATTCCTCCTCCGGTTGCTATGGCAATTTGTTGTTGCTGGCTTCCACCCAACACTCCAAACCTTAAATTTGAGAGCACATCACGATTTCTGAATAATAGAGGTTCAAAATAAATACCTCCTAAATAGGCCTCTTCATTGCTCCCGTTGTTGTCCAGGGTCGCTTCAAAGACGATTTCCCAACCTTCATAATACCTGTTGTTGTATTCAATGCCAAATCTTACCATTCCAGACTCCTGTAAGGTTACACCGGCAGATGGTACGATATAGGTATATCCGGATTGTGCCGCCCCTATGAATGGAATCATTAGGAGCAAAAGAATAATTGTTCTTCTCATCTTTTTAGCTTTTAAATGCATCCGCGTTTAGAAGGTCGGAATACGCTATGTCCAATCTTATTTCCCTTCCTGAAATCTGGTCTTCGGCTACATTGATGGTGAGGGTTTTTCCATCAGGAAAAGTGAACTTTTTGAACACAACGATGTTTCTGTGGTTCCCTTTGAACATTTCATCGCTTTGATGGGAATACTCCGGCGCTACCTCGACATCTTGGCTACTTCTTCTTCTTTTGACTTTTTTGTCTACTATTTTATACCGTATCTCGTCTACGGAATAGGGAATATTGGTATTGTTTGAAAGCGTATAATCAAGAAAGATATAGTCTTCCACAACCCAAATGTTATTGAGCTTTAAACGCTGTCTGTATTTCTTGCTTACCACCGAATTTATTGATGATTTGGTAAGCATCATCTTTTCCGCAAAGTCTTTAATTCTTATGGAATTGAGCGTTTCGTTCTTATTGTCGAAAGTGATTTGCCCATCCGAAATCCTCACCTTTTTGTCTGCTAGATCTGGGGATGGTGTGTATTTCAATCTATACTGTCTGAATTCAGCTTCAGTGATTACGGTAAGGACACCCAAATCCTCGTTTGTAGATCCATCAGGTCGTATGCGTAATACGTTCTTTAATGGAAAATCTCCTTTTACCCTATCGGTGGAAAGATCCATGTAATCGAGTTCATAATCACTTACAAAGTGGGTCGTTACATTTTCGTTCAATTTTACAATGGGTATGTTCTGTGCTAACCCTCCCAATGAAATCATAAAAATCAGTAATAGTGCTATTCTTTTCATCGTGTTACTCGTTAATTAGATAAACTTGTGTGTTATATTTCAAAAATGCCTTGTTCTTCCTCAAGGCCTTGCTTACAGCTCTGGTCGCAGAATTAATTGATCTGGAAACGGACCGGTACAATTGTTCTGTTGTCCTTCCCTGCCCTTGGGCTTGCCCTTGTCCGATCCCAGCCCCCATCGTATTACCACTTTGGGATGCTGAAATGCCCAAGTCGTTGACAAATTGCCTAAACTGGCTGTCAGGTACGTAAATGCCCCGTATTCCATCATTATCATAAAGGGTTATTTTAACAGGTACAATGGAGTCGGCCACAACTATTGAGTTCACATTGATTTCCACTCTATGGGACTCAAAACCTTCAACTTCGCCGTAGATGTATTTACCTTTCTTTAAAAGATAGTCGTGTACAAAAGTGTCCTGTAGTAAGCGTATCCTGACCCGTGACCCTTGATATACCTTTATGCCCTGGTCAAGAAGCGCAACAATCTTCTTTTCTTCATTGTTCTTCTTCACGGTGTTCCAAAATCCAGAGTCATCATTGTTGCCCAAACTTATCTTTTGAATAACTTTCTGTTCAGTTTGGACTTCTTTTGGCAACGCCTCCTCCATGGTTTTGGTTTGGGCATATTTTTCAGGAAACTGTATTGAATCAATGATTCGCATCTGTTCAATAAACTCCTCCTTTTCGCTCTTTTTGCTACCTTCCAGACCGGTGGCCGTATATGATGGGCTTCTCCTCTTATTGGTCCGTGGTACAGTTTTTCTATTAGGTTTGACTGTCTTTTTTTGGTAGGCGCTCTTTCTCTCCTTAATTAAGTTTTGAAGAGAATCAATTTTCCTTTGCTCTTCCGGTGTTATCACCTCATTCTTTGCTGTTTCCTCCAGCTCCTCCCCTATAAGGTTTGTGTTTGAGTGCTTTCTTTTTTCAATGAGTTGTTTCTTAAAAGCTTCCAGCTTTCCATCCTCCTCCTCTTGGCCTAGTATGGGTTCCGGAATCTCTGAATTGATTCCAGCCGTAGTTTGAAGGGTATTCACTTCCTCCTCGGGTTGGAATCTTGTAAATGCAAAGTTTAACAACGCTAAAAAAGGAAGTATCAAAAGTGGAATGATGTACTTCGGTTGTGTGATTTTAATTCTTGCCATTGTTCTCTATTTTTCTGATTTTTTCATCTAATTCTTTCAGCTTGATGGTATCAAGTACTTCGGCCTGGAGCAGTTCCTCCAACTCCTTCTCAGCCTCTATCAATTCCAT
>JBCBZA010000110.1:0-13391 GCA_039815575.1 Bacteroidota bacterium
CACCTGCTGCTCGAAAGCGAGGAACCGGCGAAGGCGTATGATCTGCTGGCCAAACTGGATGGTGAAGGGGCGGCGAGCGCAAAAACTGGAAAGAATCCACTTTTTATAATTTTATCAACTGCAGAATCAAAATTGATACTAGGTTGCAGGTAGGACATCTCAATTAGAAGATGATTTTCATTTAAGGGAACAATATGGCTTTCTTCTAATTTATGTTCAAAATCGTCATCAATCATATGCTCCGCAGCATATTTTAAGGTGACCGCTTGAACGTTTTCTGCGATAAGGGACTCGGATAATTTGTGATAGGCCTGCTCAATAGTTTTGGGGGTATTGTCATAATAATTATGCATAATATGCGGCGTACAAATAAGTTCATTGATTCCAAATTCCTGAAACATTTTAACCATTTCAAGAGATTCATCAACGGTTTGGGCACCATCATCTATTCCCGGTAAAACATGATTATGAATATCCACCAGCCCGGATATATGGTCAATTAAAAAAGACTTTTTAGAAAAGATGGTAAACATTTAAGAAGACTACATTTTTAAAACAACCACTCGAGGCAATTAATTCTTTTATTGCAAAATTAGCGAAAGAAAAAATAAGGGAGCTCGCTTATCATAGACCGGTCTTTGGCGATTTGAGGCGGTAAATGCACTTATTGAACTTGAGGAATGGCTATACTGGTAATACAGTTCCTAGGACGTTAACCCTAGGGTACGGTATTACATTTTGTTTCCTTCAGTTGCTTTGGTCTTAATCGTTGGTTGCATCGAAATTATCCAAAGTATGCTGGAAAACCTTTGCAAAGTATGCTACGTTCGGAGATTCGAACATATCATTATGGTTTCCAGGTATGGAGTGTTTTCTAATGCCCTTTAACGCGATTTTTTTCCAACCTAAGAATTTAAAATCATGGGCAAAGTAAACATTTTCAGAAGCTCGAAATAAGTTAATTTTCACATCTTCAGGTTCAATAGTGTACTTGTAAAATGCTAAACCGTGTTTTTCATCGATCTCCGAAGCCCTATGGAATTGAAGTTCCATCTGTTTTTCCCTGCCGTGTTTTAGCCGTAAATAAAATCCATTGAACATAATTTTCAATAGCCTTACACGTCTATTGAAGTTCTTTTTGTTGCTGAACATGTTCAAAAAGACAAAGCCAATTTGGCCTATCATATAAAGACGATAAACCAGTATTTTAATCGTTGCATTTTTGTAATAGTAATTGGGATAAACGTAGCTATCCAAAGAAGCAAGAACCTTTACTTGTTTTCCTTTGGCCCTTAGCTGCTTATACATTTCAAAAGCAATGATCCCTCCAAAGGAAAAACCGGCTAGGGAATAAGGACCTTCTGGGTAAATCATTTCTATTTCAGCTATAAAATGGGCAGCCATGGCCTCAATGGTATCATCAGGTGCCACGGAACCGTCAATTCCCTTGGCCTGTAGACCATATACGGGTTGTTCGTCATCAAGGCTTTTGGCTAACTCTTTAAATACAAGCACGTTGTAATTTGCACCATGTACTAAAAATAATGGTGTCTTATTGCCGTGTGGGGCCAAGGGAACCAGACAATTAAATGGGGTGGTCGAATGCTCTTCTTCCAGCCGAGCAGCCAATTTAGTAATGGTGGGATATTCTAAAAGCGTTGCTAGGGGTAGACGGATACCTGTTCCTTTCTCAAGTAGCGTCATTACCTTTACTGCAATCAGTGAATGTCCGCCTAGTTCAAAAAAATTGTCATGAGGTTGAATCTTGGGGATATCCAGACACTGTTTCCAGATTTTTATAATCAGATTTTCGGTGGTGTTAAGTTCTCTGGGTACCTTTTCTTTTTTGACATCCTGAATGGGTTGTGATAAAAGAGCCTTTCTGTCTATTTTACCATTTAATGTGGTTGGGAATTTAGGGATTACAACATATTGCTTTGGAATCATATGATTTGGAAGTTGCTTTTGTATTTCGTCTTTCCATATGGCCATTTTTGCTGAATCCGCCTTTTCATCTTTAGTTAGGGCCAAATAGGCCCATAGATGTCCCTCTTTTTCCAGGACAACGGCCTTGTGAACCGATGCAATGGTTTCCAAGGACTGTTCAATTTCTTCAAGCTCAATGCGATGCCCCCTTATTTTAACTTGTTGGTCTTTACGTCCTAAGCATTGTATTTCGGAATTAGGGAGTATTTTGCCCAAATCCCCCGTTCGATATACGGTTTTCTGAATGAAAGGATTCCAAATAAATTTTTCTTTTGTTAATTTGGGTCTGTTCCAATACCCATTTGCTACACCATGGCCAGCGATAGCAATTTCACCAACAACTCCAGGGGCAACGGGCAATCCTACGTCATTCAGTAGATATATTTGGGTATTTGCAATAGGGTTGCCAACACTTATTGTAGTGTCCCTTTCCTCAATTTTTTTGACGGCAGACCATATGGTTGTTTCCGTTGGGCCATACATATTCCAAAGCTCATCTACCTTGGTCAAAAGTATTTTCGCTAAAGACATGGGTAAAGCCTCACCTCCAGACAGCGCCTTAATTGGTAATTTTTGTTCCCATCCTACATCCAAAAGCATTTGCCACGTTGAGGGTGTGGCTTGAAGCATGCTTATAGCTTTGGATTTGATAAATTCAAAAAGTAAACGTCCATCTTTGGATACTTCGTCATTGGTCAATAGTAGAGTTGCGCCATTAATAAGTGGTAAAAAGAGCTCAAGGCCTGCTATATCAAAAGAAATTGTTGTTATCGATAATAACCTGTCGGACGTTTTTATTCCTGGTTTTAGCCCCATGGAATAAAGAAAATTAATAAGATTTTTATGAGTAACGGTTACTCCTTTTGGCCTTCCTGTAGAACCTGAGGTGTACAAGATATAGGCAACATTGCTTGTAGTTGGGCTCCAATTAAGAGAATCCATTGAATAACTACTAATATCCAAGAAAAGGTCTTCCACTAGGGCTATCTTTGACCTCTCCCCAAATTTTGTGGAAAATGTTTTTGCTGTTATTAAAAGTTTTGCCCCAGAATCTTCCAGCATGTAATCCAAGCGCTGAGAAGGATACAAGGGATCCAGAGGAAGATAGGCAGCGCCACATTTAATAATGGCAAGTAAAACAACAACCAATCGTTCTGAACGAGGTAGTGCTACCCCTACAAAATCCCCTTTTTGAATACCTAGTGCAATTAGTTGATGTGCTAACCTATTTGTTGAATTTTCTAATTCCTTATAAGTAAGACATATATCATTAAATTGAATAGCAAGCTTATTGGGTGTTTTTTCTGCTTGTCTTCTTATTAGTTCGGTTAAATTCTTATCGGGATAGGCTATTGAAGTGTTATTGAGCGTATTATAAATTGGATGTTCCTGATAAGCAATCTTACCAAGGGTCAAATGGGGTCCATTAACAATTTTTTTGATGATATCCTCAAGCGAACCCATCATCAACTTAATCGAAGAAGGTGTAAAAAGCTGGGTATTATAGGACCATTCCAAGATAACCTCTTCTTCCGTACCTCCTACGTTCAGAAAAAGCTCAAAAGCTTCATAGGCACGGGGATTGTTATGTACTTTAATGGATAATCCCTCAAAATTTACTTCAGAGCTTAGACCAATATCTACGTTAAATACTATGGGTACCAATGGAACCCTAGCAGGATCTCTTGCAAAAGATAATTTTTGGAGTAATTGACCAAAACTTAAATTTTGGTGTTCATAGGCGTCAAATAACTCGGATTTTCTTTTTTTTAGGTAGTCTAAAAATGACAATTCATGACTAATATGGCTTCGTAAGGGCAAAAGATTTACACAATGTCCTATCAATTGTGTTTGGCCAGATAATGCCTGCCCGGCCGTGGGTAACCCTACAACAAGGTCTTTTTGCCCTGTTTGTTGAAAAAGAAATATTTCGAAGGTGGTCAAAAGTGTGGTTACAAGACTACAGCCATTTTCTGCACCAATCTTTTTAAGGGCCAATACCAGCTCCTGTCTAAGAATAAAATCCTGACGTTCACTTTTAAAAGTACGTATCGGAGGCCTGGGAAAATCTATGGGAATGGTGACTTGAGGAACTTTGGACTTGAATTGATGGACCCAGAAATTCTCTGTAACCCCAAATTCTTTGCTTGTTTCAAAAGACTTTTGTTCATCTGCGTAGGTACTAAAACGTTCTGGTTCAGGCAACTCTGAAGAATTAGGTGCTAACTCAATACCGTATAGGCTACCTAACTCTTCCAAGAAAACTCCAATTGACCATCCATCACAAATGATATGATGGGCAGTAACAATTAAGTTGTACCCAGTTGCAGAGGACTTTAATAAGCCCACTTTTAGAAGTGGCCCTCTAGTTAAATCAAATACAAAACACCTTTCTTTTGATAAATAATCAGTTAGCGCTTTCTTCTTTTCAGAACCATTTAGTGCAGAAATATCACGGTATTGGAGGGGTAATTTACCCTGCTCAAAAACGCACATAAAACGCCCGTCTTGACTAAATATCGCCCTTAAAGATTCGTGGCGGGCCACTAATTTGTTCATTGCTGATTTTAGTGCAACCGTATTTAGGGGACCTTCTATGCTTACCGTTACGGAATCATTATAGGCCCTATTGGCATCGTCTCCACCAAATTTACAGGCAGTCCAGATTTCGCCCTGGGACTGCGTAATGGGTATTACACGCTCCAATCCTGGTGAAATGAAGGGATTGATTTGACCGGTGTTATTTGCTTTTTCTGCTATTTTCATTGGCGTGGAATAAACAATACACTCTAAGTAGCTAGATGCTTATTTTTAAATAGTCCCCTTTTTTCTGTTTATTTTCAATGTACCAAGCTGGGTTACCATCACTATCCATGCCCAGTTTTGCTCCTGGGATTGGGGGTGTCGTATTATCAATGGATTTCAAAAAAACATCCGCTTTTGGTTTGGAAACCGCGTTTAAAGCGGTGACAGAAATAAACCCAGTTTCAACAAGCTCTTCAAGGCTAGAGAGTAAAACGGTCTTAATCTGGTCCAAATCCTTATTTTCATATGCTTCTGTAAGGAAAGATGAAAAACCATCCCAAATATGAATTCCCTTGCTACGCATGAGCACAAATAACAATTCGGAATAGGGTAGTTCTTTTGTGAATTCAATTCTCCACATGGACCCAAAGTAGGTAATCTTTAGGGGGAGTTCTCTCAGTTGCAGTTCATTATTCAAATCAGTCACGAAATTTTTGGTCATTTTATTCAATCTGGCCTGCAATGCCGCCCCCTTTTCCTTCATATGTAATAAAGAGGCCTTTGCCGAGGCTAACGCCAATGGATGCCTTACAAAAGTTCCTGCAAAGTATGTAACACCTACTTCCGGGAATGAATCATCGCCATATTTCCAAAACCCACCATCAAGGGCATCCATATACCTTTTATCCCCTAAAATAGCCCCGATGGAAACACCTCCCCCTATCACCTTTCCGTAGGTAGCAATATCCGCTCTTATTCCGAACATCGCTTGTGTACCCCCCGGATGCATTCGAAATCCAGTAATAATCTCGTCAAATATGAGAACCGTTTCGGAAGCCTTGGTAATTGTCCTCAATTCTTTCAAAAACGCAACCGGTTGAAAATCTGGCCTTCGGCTCTGTACAGGTTCTACCAGTACTGCAGCTATTTCGTGGGCTTTATTTTTTATTATTTCGAGACTTTCTTGAGTACCGTATTCCAAAACCAAAACATTTTGTACGGCGCTAGGAAGTACCCCAGCTGCGGCGGGGAACGTTCTTAACTTTTTAGATCCCCGTACTAAGGCTTCATCATTAATCCCATGGTAGGATCCTTTAAATGCTATAATAAGGGAACGCCCTGTAACCGTCCTAGCGATGCGCATTGCCCCTAGAACAGCTTCTGATCCCGTATTGCAAAGACCTGCCCGTTCATGTCCGGTGAATTCACAAAGCAATTTACTTACTTCACCTGCTAAAGGGTGTTGCGGACCAACTTCAAAACCACTTTCCACTTGATGGTGAAGTGCTTCTCGTATAAAATCGGGCTGATGGCCAAAAAAACATGATCCAAAACCATTTAGCGTATCAATATATTCATTGCCATCCAAGTCCCAAAGTCGGTTGCCCGAGGATCTATTGATTACTATTGGATATACCAATTCCTTCGTCAATGGTTTAAAACCGGATACCACCCTTGGATCTGCCATATGGGCGCGGTTGTTCTGAGTGTATGCCTTGCTTGCTGCAGTTCTTTTATTATAACTCTTGATCAGTTCTTCTAGATAGCTGTTTTGAATCTTAGATAGTTCAGTCCTCTGTTTATCAATCTTAGGAGAAGCACCAAAAGGTTTTTTTAATTCCTTTTTTTCAGCATCCGATAATTCTATAGATTCATTGACTTTTGGGTTGAATACGGACTGTTTATGTTGCCTTGCCGTTGGTGTCAAATTTGAATTTTCATGGATTTGGGTATTTCCCTGTAGTAAACTAATTTGTTGACCCAGTAGTTGAACTTGCTGAGCGATTCGCTCCAATGTTGAATGCTTATTGCCGTTTAAATTGTGGAGCCCACGAATTGGTTGCGTATGGAAAACTTCCCCATTCACCTCTGAATTTGGGTAAATCCCGTTTCCATTTAAGGCTGTCATTGGTGGATTGGGCCCTATTTCTTCTGATCCAAAAAAGTCGGAAGCTAAATTCTCATCTAAAAATTGAGCTAGTAGTTCAGGCGAGCTATACTCATTATTGAGTTGGCGAAATGTAATGGGCAAAGTAAACCTATTTTTTAACGTTATTGCCATTTGCGTTAGCACGAGCGAATCAAGACCCAACTCAAAAAAGGTCAGCCCATGCTCCAAAGGTTCAATATCAATACCAGAAGTATTTGAAATAATCTCCGCGATTTCATTTGATATTTTGGTTTTTCTCATAGGCGCATGATTGTCCGTAGCACTACTAAAATTGATATTGGCCTGTTGCAAATCATTCTGAATGCCCATGCTTGTGAACTCGTGATTTGGTGCTTCATTTGGAGGGTTTGCCCAGCATGGTTTTCTATCAAAAACATAAGAGGGAAGTCGAAGAGTAGGTTTTGCATTGGAACCGTAGATTTTTTTCCAGTTCAAGTCAAGGCCGTGTGACCAAAGTTCGCCGAGTGCGGCGAGCACGGTATGATAAGCCCCTCCATTTTCCTTAGGTCCAGGCAATGATGCTATGGAAGCCAATGGCTTCATTGATTTTCTTTGTTTGGCTAATCCGGTAAGTACACGTCCTGGGCCCACTTCCAGCAAAACGGTATCCTCTTGGCTCAAAATGCTTTCCAAAGCTTCTGAAAACCGAACCGGTGCTCTTAATTGCTTTGTCCAATAATCTGGATCCGTTGCCTGAGTATCACTAAGCCAATGACCTGTAACCGAAGATACTATTGGAATTCTTGGAACATTCAGCCTAATTTTTTTGACCTCATTTTTGAACGTTTCTAGAATGGGATCCATCATGTTGGAATGAAATGCATGACTTGTAGCAACCAGCATACAGGCAATTTTCCGCTCTTTTAATTGTTGGGCAAAGGCCTTTATATCCTCCTTGGTTCCAGAAACAACACAAAGCTCATCGGCATTTATAGCAGCTATTGAAATGGATTCTGGTAAGACAGTGGTTAATTCATCCAACGATTTACGTACAGTTAACATACTACCGCCTGGAAGATTACCAATAAGTTGTCCTCTTAAAGCGATTAATTTTAGGGCGTCTTCCAAACTGAATATCCCACAAAGATGTCCCGCTACGAACTCACCTATGCTATGACCACACATCATTGTAGGTTTTATTCCCCAACTTAACCAGAGCTGTGCGAGCGCATACTCCATTGTGAAAAGGGCGGGTTGTGTAAAACGGGTGTCCTTGATTTTATTTTGTGCGATATCATCGATAGTTTTGGGATATATTACCTCCCTAATATCAAATTCAAACACTTTTTGCAAAAATTCGGCACAACGGTCAATAGCGTCCTTAAATACCGGTTCATGCTCATATAAGGCTTTGCCCATTTCGAGGTATTGCGATCCCTGGCCTGGAAATAGAAAAGCCAATTCATTGGGGATTACCTTGACAGTCCTAGATTTAATCGCTGGGTTTTCCTTTGATAAAAGCGATTGCGTAAGGTCATTTTTGTCGTTGCTAATAATAAACCTTCTGTTTTGAAACACATCTCGGGTTGTGTTCAAGGAAAAAGCAAGGTCTTGTAAAGTAATGTCATTGGAAGCTTTTATAAAGTTACCCAGTTCCTCTTGATAGGCATTTAAACTATTTTCTGTTTTGGCGGACCAGGTCAATATCTGAAAAGGTCTGTTGGTTTGTTTTGGTACCTTAGGGTTATTAGCTTTAAATTCTTCTAGAACAACATGAACATTTGTTCCGCCCACCCCAAACGAACTAACCCCGGCTTTTTTAGTTCCCTTAACCTTCCATTCAGTTAGTTCATGGTTTACGTAAAATGGGCTATGACTAAAATCAATAGCTGGATTTGCGCTGGTAAAACCAAGGGATGCGGGTATTTTGTTATGACCCATGGCAAGTACTGTTTTAATAAGTCCAGCGATACCTGCTGCCGCAGTTAAGTGGCCCATGTTGCTTTTTATGGAACCAATGGCACAGTGCTTTGCTTTGGTCTTTTTTCCAAAAACGGCATGAAGGCCTTCCATTTCTATGGGGTCCCCTAGGGGAGTTGCAGTGCCATGGGCTTCTATATATGTAATTTCTTCAGGTCCAAATCCGGAGTCAAGCAAGGCTGTTTGGATGGCACCCGCTTGTCCTTGAACGCTTGGTGCAGTAAAACTCCCTTTTTCACCGCCATCATTATTGACCCCAACGCCTTTAATAACCCCATAAATAGTGTCTTCATCCCTTTTGGCCTTTTCAAGATTTTTCAATAGGATGACTCCTGCACCATCACTGAATACCGTGCCAGTACCTGCTGCATCAAAGGGTTTGCAATGTCCATCTGAACTGAGCATAGCTCCTTCTTGATACAAATGGCCGCTATGCATTGGGGAAGTTACACTTGCAGCACCAGCTATGGCAACATCGCAATCTTCCCTTCGTATGGAGGCCACAGCCTCGGTAATAGCCAGAAGCGAAGTTGAGCATGCTGAATATATGTTAACGGCAGGGCCTTTTAAATTAAGGTGATATGCCGTCCGTGTGGCAATATAATCTTTATCATTAACGGTATTGGCCTGAAATTCACCTACTTGATTGAGCAGCTCTTGATTGTTAAGAACATTTTTATGGTAATACGTATTCCCTCCGGCCCCCGCGTATACGCCTATAGTACCATCATAGTGTTTTGGCAAATAACCGGATTGTTCTAAAAGCTCCCATGTTATTTCAAGAAATAGCCGTTGCTGGGGATCCATGGCTTCAGCCAGTTTTGGGCTGATTCCAAAAAACCTGGCGTCGAAAGTTTTGGCCGATGGCACAATACCACGAGCTCCAACATAAAGTGCATTTTCGCGTAAGGACTTAGGAATACTATGATCTAATTCTTCTAAAGAAAAAAAAGAAATGGTTTCCTGACCTTTTTCTAAAACACTCCACAGCGCTTCTATGGAGTCAGCACCAGGAAATCTACCGGCCATACCGATTATGGCTACATCCTTGCCCGGAGTTTTATGCTTGGAGACTGTTTTTGAGAAGGGAAAAGGTTTTCCATTTTCATTCTGCATGGACTGTGAAAGCTCGGCTATTGTTGGGTTTTGATAAATTTTGGTGACGGAAACTTTTCCATTAAGTCTTTGCTCTAATGTGTTCGCCAATTTTTGTATCAATAATGAATTACCTCCAAGATCAAAGAAATTGTCGTCCACTCCAATTTTAGGAATACCTAATATTTCTTGCCAAATGGGCGTGATTTCCTTTTCTAGAGGTGTATGTGGCTTTCTATAAATTGGAACCGTACCTGGACGCTGATATTCTGGTTTTGGGAGCGATTTCTTGTCTATTTTGCCGTTTGGAGTAAGTATAAAGTGATCCACCCAGATATAGGTGAAGGGCAGCATATATGCTGGTAATTGCGAAGACAGTATTTTCTCAACCCTACTACTGTCATTTTTACCATGGGTAGCACTTAAATAAGCCACCAAACGAGGTTCTTTCCCAAAATGGGTACTGGCAACGACAACAGTTTTCTGAACGCCTTTAATTGAATTCAATGCCGCCTCGATTTCCCCTAATTCAATACGATACCCCCTTATTTTTACTTGATCATCTTTACGTCCAATGAACTCCAAGGTGCCATTTCTGTTCCATCTTACCAAATCCCCGGTACGATACAACTGTCCTTTTGGTTCAAATGGATTGGAGATAAATTTTTCAGCGGTCAATGCCTTGCGGTTCAAATAACCACGAGCAACGCCGATTCCAGCTAAGCACAACTCCCCAATTTCACCTATGGGAAGAATGTTTAGGTCTTTGGATACCACATATGCTCTAACATTGGCAATAGGGCTTCCTATTGAAAATGTTTGACTTTCCTCATTCTCATTCGAATATTCAAAGACCGTTGAGGTAACGGTATTCTCCGTAGGGCCATACGTATTATATAGCCTCGAATAGGTGGCTAGTCTTTTGGCCAATTGTATCGAACAGACTTCACCTCCGGTAACGATTAATCGTAAGTCCGTGAGATGTGACAAATCCGGGAGCATTTCTAAATAACTTGGAGTGGCATTAAGATGGGTAATCCTGTGTTTTTCCAGTAATGAAGGGACATTATGGTTATTAATATCCCGTTTATTGGCAACAATCAAGCTGCCTCCATTTAGTAAGGCAAGAAAAGTCTGTTCAACTGAGGCATCAAAAAAGTAGTTGGAAAAAAGAAGTGTCCTATCCGTTTCATCAATTTTGAAGGTAGCGGTAAGTGATTTTACAAGGTTAACTACGGAACGATGTTCGATCATCACTCCCTTGGGGGTACCTGTAGTTCCCGAGGTGTAAATGACATAGGCCAGATCTTTAGGATTCACTGGACATTTAGGGGTTAATACCGAATATTCTTTTTTTTCCCTAATAAACTGGCGTAAGTTAGCAGGGTCTATGGTTATTGCGCATCTGCTGTCTTTTTCAATAAATTCCCTTCTTGTTAATGGCGCTTCAATGTCTATTGGTACATATGCGCAACCTACCTTAAGAATTCCAAGAACGGCAACAAGTAAATACTCGCTTCGTTCCAGCATTAAACCAACAAAATCGCCAGCTGCTACCTGATACTCTTGAATTAAAAAGTGGGCAAATTGATTGGAGAGGACATTTAATTCTGCATAGGTCAATATTACATCGTTGTATTCCAATGCGACATTATCGGGAAATTCGTTCACCGTCTTTAAAAACAACGAATTTATTGTCTTGTCTCCTGGGAATTGTTTTTGGGTGCTGTTGAATTTCTCCAGCAATAATAATTCTTCTTCGGTAACTTTCATAACATGATTTGACATCCAATTAAGAAAACGCTATCCAATGGTCACTTTTAAAAGAATCAGGGCATAATGATGAGCAATAAATGTAGTTTCAAATCGCAGAAATAGAGAAGAATATCGGTCAATGCTTTAAATCTTCGGGCTAAGGCTCATTTGGTCTACAGAAGGACGTTAATCTGAACTCTCGGCACCGATAAAACTGATGTAGTTTTCATCATCATCAATCACTTTTTTAGCATGGTACCATACGTTAAAACCCACACTTTCCAAAAGATTTATGTAGTTGTGGGAAAAGGAACGCTCGGGACCGTAAATCTCCGAGTTGGGATTTTTTTCAAAGTCATGATCAATGCCATTGGGTTCAATGGCTACGATGACACTATTTTTCAAAACAAATAGTTTTTTAAAAAATTCTTGCAACACCTCTTCTGGGAAGTACTCGTAGACGCCCATAAACGTTAAAAAAATTGTGTTGTCCTTATCGTAAGTGGCTATCCAATTGACGGCATCGGCGGTAATAAAGTTCAACTTCTTGTTATTTTTATACCGTACTTGATTATGTGCTATTTGTTCCTCGCTCAAATCAATGCCAATAAAATGTTTGATTTCCGGAAATTTTTTGCTTAAGTGGCTTAAAACAAGTCCGTTACCACATCCGATTTCTACTAAAGTTAGGTTGGTAAATTTTTTTATATTGAGCTGTTCACGTAAAAGCGCAAACATAAATTCACTATACGGCAAGTGTACCTCCTCTAACCTCTTTTTTGTGTAGGAGAAGAATTGCGCCCCTTGTTTGGCCCAAAAATTTTTATGTAGGTTCGCTAAGGGTTTTAAATCCGTGTTTCGTTCCGCTCTTTTAAGAATAGCCCTTCGCATCAATCGCTCCGTAGCGGAGAGATTGGAATTTCCCATGACAACGGTCATTCCTCCTAAACTTAACTTCTTGGCTTTTGAGGGCTGCAGGAAAACCAAAAGCCTACCAACGGTAGAAGCCAATACCTGAACTAAAAAAGATCTAATTTTCGACATTTGAGGTTGGTAATGGTTTCCTAGAAAATGAATATAAGACTTTCTTTACAGGGGAGGATGCATTTAAATTACCTCATCTGGTCAGCATGAATATCCAACTCACTCCATATTTGGATTTGTGTTAATGATTGATGGAGCAAATAATCAAAGATTTATTTCCCGATGCAATATTTTACAATGCCCATAAACACTGGGGTAGGGGCGTTTGAGGTGGAAAATAGGTGAAAACCTTTGTTTTCTTTTAGTACTATTTTGTTTTCCATAAAGCCATTATTGTAATATGATATCACTGTCTATATTCAGTTTTTGGTGCAACGCTTTGGCTACTTTTAAGGTGATTTCCCGCTTTCCATTCAAATAATCACTGATTCTGGATGCACTGGTATTCAATAGGGCCGCCAAATCCTTTCTTTTTAAACCCATCTCAAACATACGAAGTTCAATCATTTCCTGTAAAGTAGGTAACCCCATGGGGAAATGAATTTCCTCGTATTGTTCAATAATATCACTGACTTCGATAAGCTCTTTGGACAAAGGAGAATCTTCAGGAGTAGTATTATCAACCTCCTTTAGAAGCTCTTCCAAACGAAGATTGGCTTCTACATATTGTTTGTGAGAAATTGTGCTCATGGTTTTTACAATTTATCGATGTTCTTTAATTTACTATAATCTTTGTGGTTACCCACCCACCGTATATACACTCTTTTAATTTTGAACAGCACGATGGCTACGATCCTGTAATGATTTCCTTTAATGTTGAATACATATCTGTTGTTTCCAACATTATCAGCGGAATTGAACGTGTTTTTTAAATCTGCGAAACTTTCCCATTCAGCCTTGTTGGTTCTCTTGTACCAATCTTGCAAGGCTACCTTGGCATTGGTTTCTTTTGAAA
>JBCBZA010000074.1:0-18356 GCA_039815575.1 Bacteroidota bacterium
GAAGATAAATCTCAACTAGAAGTAGACGAGGTTTTCAAACGGTTGTTCGAGCTAACTTGTGAATTGCATCAATAGTTGCCTAAGAAGATATTAGAGCAAGACATGCGCTTTCAAAGGAATTTTGAAGCATGAAAAGAATAATCACAATAGCAGGGAGTAATAGTCAAAAATCCATTAATAAAAGTTTACTATCCCATTCTACCCGTTTATTAGAAAATGTAGAAATTATTTCAATCGACCTTAACGATTTTGTTTTACCGATATATGGGGTTGATTTTGAAGCTGAAAATGGTATACCTGCCGCTATTAAAAGGCTAGATGAGTCATTTAACATGGCCGATGGTTTTATAATATCCCTTGCCGAACATAATGGGTCTTATACGGCCGTATTTAAAAATACTTTGGATTGGTTATCTCGCGTAAATATGAAAATTTGGCGGGAAAAACCAATGCTTTTAATGGCAGCTTCACCAGGAGGTAGGGGTGGCACAACGGTCTTGCAGACGGCTAAGGCGTATTTCCCGTACTTAGGAGGTACTATAATTGCAGATTTTTCATTGCCAAACTTCTATGATAATTTTTCAGAAGATGGAATTTCTGATAATCAATTAAAAGAAGAACTAAGCAAAAAAATAATGCGCTTTGAACGGCATTTAAATGGTTAAGAAACTATTGTCGATAACGGCAATAACTCATGGCCGATGGCTAGATCATTTTTCCTAACTTGAAGCTATCAAAAAAAATCCGGCATTGACCTGATGTCATAGCCAGGACTGTTATCAGACATATGCAAAAGCAAATACAAAAAACGTTTATAGTTGTTATTTCCACCCTTCTTCTAGGCCTTAGTTCAGTGGCGCAAAATGGAGGAATACCCAACATCGTAGGAACAAATTATAGTATTGATTCCGAAATTTTAGAAGAAAAAAGACAAGTACAAGTTTATCTTCCACCTAGCTATAAGGAAACCGAGGTCAAATACCCGGTTCTTTATATCTTGGATGGTCAGCTGTTCTTTAATTATGCCGTTAGTTTAAGCAGTAAATTTAAACAGGCCAGGCTAACTCCTGAATTTATCGTAGTAGGAATAACCACCACCTACCCTCAACGTTTTAGGCATTTTTCCAATGGTAAGGATAAGTTCATTGAATTCATGAATGCGGAACTGGTACCATATATGGAGAGAAATTTTCGTACCAATGGTGAAAAGCTCCTATTTGGATGGGAATATGCAGGAAGCCTTGGATTTAATATCCTACTAAAAAACACTATTGACTTTGATGGCTATATGCTAGCAAGTCCATTTCCAATTTGGGATGACATAGAAGTTTTAGAGAATGTTTCCCAAAAAAATTCAATGCTCTATTTCTCTGTAAGCCCAGATGAATATCAAGTTCATCATGGTACTGAAAAACTTGACGATTGGCTTTCCAGTAAGAATATAAGTGGCTTAGACTGGTTGTATTCGGAATTATTGAGCGAAGAACACTCCTCAACAGGATACCCTACCCTTTATCACGGTTTAAGGTCCTATTTTAAATACTATCCTCAATTTCAAGAAGATTCTTTTAAAAAGTTCATCAAAGCAGGTGGTTTGGAATATGCTTATGACTATAGTAAAAAGAGAGCCAGTAAGTACGGGTTTTCGTCTGAACTGTCCTCATGGTCTAAATTTACCATCATTCGCGCTGCCTTAAGAGCCAACGATTATGGGCATTTTCAAAGCTATGCCAATACGTTCGTGACAAACGAATTTATTGGGGATATGAAATACAGAACCTTAGATATCGCGGACTTTTATGAAAAAAACAAAAACCCTAAAAAAGCTATTGAGATATACGAGGCTTTGCTGACGTTCTTTCCTGATTCTGAAAGTCTCTTAAAAAGAACTGGAAATGCGTATATGGCAACTGGCAATGATAAGGAAGCAAAAAAATACCTTAAGCTGGCTAAAAACGTTTCAAAAAGAAATAACTAAGATACAAGTGATAAGAAGGGCTATACGTAATTCCTAGTACTCATAGCCAGGACCGTCGGGTGTTATTTAAAAAATTATGTTGATTAAAAAATACACTTCTGAATGTGTCAAAAATTTTACCGAGATAAAGCGTGAAATTGAAGGTGGTTTATATGGAATTGAACATCGAATTGAACATATTGGAAGTACATCTGTTCCACAATTAGATTCAATAGACATCATAGACATTGATATTATCTATGATAGTGATGCGGAATTTGGGAAAATAAAAGCCGGACTAATTAAAATTGGATATTACCATAATGGAAATCAAGGAATTGAACAGCGTGAAGTTTTTAAACAAACAAGGCAACTAACAAATAGAGTATTGGATAGTATAAAACATCACCTTTATGTTTGTCCAAGGGAAAGCAAAGCTTTGGAAAGACATATCCTATCACGAAATTTTTTAAGAACTAATGACTGGGCTCGATTAAAATATCAAGAAATCAAATATGATTTGGCGGAAGAGGCAAATCAGGATAAAAAGTGCTATGCATATTTGAAAGAATTACACCTCACTGATTTTATGGACGCCATCATAGAAAAAGAAAAACGAACACACAACACTATGTAAGTCAGCGTTAAAATGCTTTTTTCATTGACCGTTGGAAGTAATAAAACTAAACCTATTCACGTTAAAGAAGTCCAAGTTGAAAATAAATTATGAAAACATTTTCATGCCTGCTGGCTTCTGCTTTACTTTTCATTTCCTGCAGTTCAGATGACAACCAACAAGTAGACACAGCTGATAACAACCCCATCACCGAAAGTTTGGTGGAACTAGGGGTAGCCTATGGTCCCGAAAGCCGTCAATTCCTTGATATTTATAAAGCGGAATCTGAATGTGCGACTCCCATTTATTTTGATGCCCACGGGAATGGAGGAAATACCTCGATCCCAAGTTCCCTCGTGGAAGATTTAAATGCCCAAGGCGTGACCATCATTGCCTGGGAATCATTGGCATCCGTCAATACCCCAGAAGAAGTTGAAATAGGTTGGAATGATGCTGAACTCATGTTTCAATGGGTCATGGATAATGCAGCAACCTATAACTTGGATACGTCCAATATTATCGTTGGTGGTTCATCTCGAGGCAGCATCCTTAGTTGGATCTATGGGCACCGACCTAATCCTAATATCAGAGGGCTTTACATGTACAATGCTTTACCAAGCACGGTTTGGGCATTTCCAAGTTGGTGGTTACCCACAGAAAACGTGACTATGGCATCCCCCCCAATTTATTTCGTATACAACAGGGAACCAGGGGCATCAAATGACCCTACGGACCCAGACATTCACGACCCAAATAATGGAATAACCATAGTTAATCAATATCAAAATCTGGGTATTGGCGATAGGACTACACTTGTCCATAGCATTGGGGAAACTGACAATAACGATAGGTATCAATTTCTTGTAGATTTCGTCCTATCCGTTATTGAGACGTGCCCTTAACGATCCACTTGGGATACATTAACTGCTGCCAGCACAGGATATAATTCATTGCCGCCCTCCTACTTCCGCTATTTTTAATACATTTAATAGCAAACGAACAAGTCTTGGCAATGAACTGAACAGCGCCTGCCTTTCGCCACCCCGGCTGGAGGCAATACTAGGCCTAGCAAAGCGAACGGCAATAACAAATGATAGTCAAGACCGTTATGTGAAATCCTGTATCACCTAAACTAAAAGCCGATGACCTTAAGTAATATTAAACCGTTTATTCCGTCAGGCGGGAATTTTGAAGCTTCAAAGGAATTGTTTTTAGCATTTGGTTTCGAAATCATATGGGAATCAAAGGGATATGTGGGATTTCAAAAAGATTCCGTGAGTTTTATTCTTCAAGATTATGAAAACAAAGAATTGGCTCAAAATTTAATGATACAAATTGAAGTAGATGATTTAGATGATTTTTGGAACGAACTAGAAAAAAAGGAGATTTCCAAAAAGTTCAAGGTAAAATTAAGAAAGCCAACTACTTTTCCATATGGCAGGGAAGTTCATTTTATTGATATTGCTGGAGTTTGTTGGCATTTTGCAGAAAAGTAATTGAAATAGACCCCACATAATAATGGCCATAGCCCAAATATTTATGGTCAGTTAAATAGAAGAACTTTGATTAATCTCAATAACAAAAAGTTTGTGACTACCCAAAACAAAAGCGGATTATCATCAGATGAAACGATTTTTCAATATTCCCAAAGCGGAACGATGATTACCGGCCAATATAAAGGGGGGGCAATCATAGAAGGGCTTATCATCGGAAAGCAAACTAAAGATTCAAGAATTGAACTCTTGTATCAATGCCTAACCACCGAGGGAGAATTGAAAGCAGGTCAATCAAGAGGTTGTATTTCAAAAACCCAAAATGGAAAACTCAAATTGGAATTTGACTGGAATTGGTTGAACGGCGACTTATCTGGTGGCAAATCGGAATACATAGAGATTGAATAAAATTTGCTGCAACAAGGGCCATAATTCGGCCTAAACCTTTGGAAAGAACTTCAAAACTAAAAATACCGTTGCCAACAAAGTAAATAATTAATTGCATTCGGAAATTCAATGCTTCGATTGCGTCCCGCATAGGCTTAATTTCCGGCAATCAATTATCTTTATTACGGACGGAAAAATCATACTGGATTTTCCAATAACCAATCATACACAAGACCGTTGTAGCTAAAAAAACAAATCATGTTTAAGAAGTTCTTATTGGTACTGATGGCCACCCATTCCTGTATGTTCGCTTATGCGCAAATCAACGAATTCACGAAAGTAAGACCAGAATCGGTTGGATTGTCAGCGGATAGTCTGCAAAAAATGAAAAAGCATTTCCACAAACTTGTAGATGACGGAAATCTTGCCGGGATCCAAACCGCAATAATCCGAAAGGGAAAGCTAGCCCAGTTCGATAGCTATGGATATTCAAATGTCGAAGAAAGAAGGCTTCTAGACGAACGTAGTATTTTTCGGATTTTCTCCATGACCAAACCTATAGTTTCCGTTGCATTGCTACAACTATATGAAAAAGGGGGGTTCAAATTGCAAGACCCGCTTTACAAATTTATTCCGGAGTTTAAAGAAATGACCATTTATTCAGACTCAGGCCTAATTCAAGCTAAAAACCCAATCCGTATCGTTGATTTGTTGCGACACACCTCAGGGTTTACGTATGGACGAAGTAGCCATGCGGAACTCGATCAACTATACACAAAGGCAAATGTACATTCTTCCTCCACGAATAAGGAATTTGTTTTGAAATTAAGTACCCTTCCTTTACACTTCGAACCCGGAACGGATTGGCGATATGGCTATTCAACAAATATTTGCGGGTATCTAATAGAAGTTCTTTCCGGGAAGGACTTGAACACTTATCTAAAGGACAATATCTTGAAGCCCCTGAAAATGAACGATACCCATTTTCAACTACCCGAAGAGAAAATAGGGCAATTTACTGTGGGGTACGGTTGGCAAGAAAATACAGGTTTACATATCAGGGAACAGCAAAGGAATAATCGATATACCAATAAGGTCACCCTATTCAATGGAGGGGGAGGATTGGTATCAACAACATATGATTACTTAAAATTCTGCCAGATGCTATTGAATAAGGGAGAGGGAAACGGAATTCGAATACTAAGGGAAAAGACTGTTGACCTAATGATGCAAGATCATCTGCAAGAAGTAAGGAAATATCAAGAACGCTTTAGGCTTCCCCCGGGTGAATATGGATTCGGTTTGGGATTCGCTATCAGGGGCAACAATGAAAATGATCTGGAAAAGGTATATGGTTGGGGTGGAGCCGTAGGTACATTTTTCAAAATTGATATGGAAAATCAAATGGCCTATGTAATGATGATTCAATTATCACCCCATAGACATTTGGGGTTAAGACAATTGATCCAAAGTTATATTGAATCCTCAATAATTTTATAGAGCAAGCAATAACGGGCTATAATTTGGCATGGCTGAAGAACCAAAATAGCACTTAAAACCATAAATAAAACTGATTTCAACTGTGGAATAGTCCTAGCAGACGATTCCCTGTCACAAATCGTAGCCAAAACCTTTTAGCCACAGTAGATACAATGAAAAAATATGATTTACATAAAAATGACTTTTCAAAATTGCACTTTGAACTAAAGGCGCTCGCTCCCTACTTTTTACGTTACAAGGAAAAAGCCTCTAAACCCCATAGACATAGTTTTTTTCAACTATTATGGTTCAGGGAGAGAGGAAAACACTATATCGATTATGATGTCATAGAACATCCAGAAAACACATTGTTTTTTATCAACCAAAATCAAGTGCATTACTTCTGTGCAGAATCCAGTAACGAAGGATACTTATTTCATTTCAATGCTTCGTTTATTTCAAATTTAAGCTCAGAACTGTTATCGCGATTTTCGATTTCTATTTTCAATGAGATAGGCCCACCTTTTGTCCACTTAGGAATTGAAGAAGCGGAACTATTGGAGATCACCTCTCAAATAATAATACGAGAGTTCACTGAAAAAAAAGCTAATTATACTGATATAATTATACATCAATTTTTGGGTTTGCTCTACCGAATCGAACGCTTAAAGAAGAAGAAGGTTACTTACAATATTGATTCAAATTCTGATTTCTCAAAAATTGTCAAATTCAAACAGCTGATTGTTCACAACGTTGACCAAAACCTCAGTATTCAAGAAATAGCGAAAGAGTTAGGGCTTTCCTCGAAGAAACTCACTTCACTTACTAAACAACACACCGGCTTAACTCCTACGGGCTTAATTAAAGAGATGAAAATATTGGAGGCAAAAAGAATGCTCGCTAGCAAAAGCGCTTCAATAAAAGAAATTGCCTATAGCCTAGGATTCGACCAACCGACTTATTTCACTAAATATTTCAAAAAGGAAACTACCAAGACCCCTAAACAGTTTCAAGAACTCCTGCCCTAAATTACCATCCTTTGACTTTAGATTACCATCTAAAGTGATGCTTCGAATCTAGTTTTGTTCTAAAATTAAAGATCAAAAATTATGCAAGAACAAGCAATTGTAATAGGAGGCACAACAGGAATGGGTAAGGCCACAGCGGAATTATTACTAAAAGACGGGATAGAAGTAATAGTACTTGGTCGCCCGAATAAAAATCTTGATTCAACTAAAGATGAGTTATCTAAGTTAGGTGCCGTCAGGACCGTAGGTATCGATTTATTTGACCAAAAGGCGGTGCAACGGTTCATCAATGAATTAAATACCATTGCGCCGCAAGTAAAGTATTTGGTAAATGCTGCGGGCTATTTTAGTCCAAAATCATTTTTGGAACACTCCACTCTTGATTATGATACTTATCATCATTTCAATAAGGCGTTCTTCTTTATTACTCAGGCAGTATCCAAACTCATGAAAGAGAACGGCAAAGGATCTGTGGTAAACATTGGATCAATGTGGGCAAAGCAAGCAATTAAGGCAACGCCTTCATCAGCCTATTCAATGGCAAAAGCAGGACTACACAGTCTAACCCAGCATTTGGCAATGGAGCTAGCAGATCATAACATTCGGGTAAATGCTGTTTCACCAGCAGTGGTCGTTACGCCAATTTACGGTGCTTTTATAGAAGAAGATAAAATTGAGGAGACGTTACAAGGATTTAATGATTTTCACCCAATAGGAAGAGTAGGAAGACCTGATGATATTGCAAAGACCATTCACTTTCTACTGACTGATGAAAGCGCATGGGTTACTGGTGCCATTTGGGATATTGATGGTGGGGTGATGGCCGGAAGAAACTAATGGAAGATAGACATAAGGGTGAAACTGAGTTCGTTTCACCCTATATTTAATGGTAAGATGACGGTAATAGTAGGAGCTGGTCTTTCTGGATTATTGCTAGGGTACCGCCTTAAGGCATCGGGTATTCCTTTCAAAATCCTTGAGGCAAGAGAACGAATTGGCGGTCGAATTAATACCGTTTATGATTCCCAATCCCCTCCAATCGAAATGGGTGCCACTTGGTTCGGAAATCAACATATTCAACTAAAAAGTTTGCTGAATCAATTGAACTTGGACTTCTTTGAACAGTATATGAAAGGAACTTCATTTTTTCAACCATTTTCCACTTCACCAGCCAGTGCACTACCTATACCAAGCCAACCACCAAGTTACAGGATAGTAAATGGAACTTCCTCGATTATTCAAGAACTTGCTAAACGAATTGGGAGGGAGAATATCTTATTGAACGAACAAGTGTTAAGCATAGATTTTTCCGAAAGGCAAGTTAATCTTGTTTCCAACGATAGAATTCACATAGCGAATAGAGTTGTCCTTGCCTTACCTCCTAAATTATGGGCCAACCATATTGGAATTGAACCAATGCTTCCCAAGAGTTTGGTGGATACCGCACTACATACGCACACTTGGATGGAAAATTCCATAAAGGTAGCCCTTGGTTATACCCATCCTTTTTGGAGAAAAAATGGTCAATCAGGAACGTTATTTAGCAATTCAGGACCCATTACTGAGCTTTACGACCATTGCAATTCAACAGGAAATAAATATGCCCTTTGTGGGTTTTTAAATTCGGAATATGGAAAACTCGATGTTAAGGAAAGAAAAAAACACGTTTTAGAACAATTGGTAAGGGTATTTGGTTCCGAAACCAGGGAGCTTGTAAGCTATATTGAATTGGACTGGGAAAGAGAAGACAAAACATCCTCCAGGAATATTAACCCTCTTTTTCCCCATCAAAATAACGGATCACCTATTTTTCGAAATACATATTACGATTCCAGACTACTTATTTCTTCCTCTGAATCATCTTCAAAATTTGCAGGATACATGGAAGGCGCAGTTGTTTCTGCTAACTTTACATTTGAAAAAATTAAAGCGGCCAACAAGGCACAAAAGCATTAAAACACCTTTTTATACCAAATGTTGGCGCGGAATTATAGAAATTCGAATATGACCACCATTCTAGATTTAAAGAAACTCCCATCTCAATTATTCAGTATACTTCTAATTTTAATTACAGTGACCAAGGTAAATGCGCAAAACGTGGAAAAAAATACAACAGAGATTGCCTTTATTATGTTCGACGATTATGAAACTTTGGACGTTTTTGGACCAGCAGAAATATTTGGCCGACTAACCAATCTCTATTCGCTTACTTTCTACTCACTTGATGGGGGCGTTGTAACGAACAGGCATGGGGTTCCTATTGTGACAGAAGGGTTAAAGACTATTGCCAAGAAACCCGAAATAATCTTAATTCCTGGTGGATTAGGTACAAGAAAGGAAGTAAACAATGTGGCGCTTTTGGACAAAATAAAAGCATTGTCGCAAACAAGCAGCTATGTGCTCTCTGTTTGCACGGGTAGCGCGCTTCTTGCTAAATCTGGACTTTTAGACGGTAAGGCAGCTACTTCCAATAAGCGTGCTTTTACTTGGGTTTCATCCCAGAATGCAAAGGTCAACTGGGACAAAAAAGCAAGATGGAAAATAGACGGAAAGTATTACACCTCATCGGGTGTAAGTGCGGGGATGGATATGGCTTTAGGGTTTCTGGCTGACAGACATGGCATTGATTTTGCCAGAAATGTTGCTAGGGAGATTGAGTACAATTGGATCGAGGATAAGGATAACGACAACTTCGTTGCAGAATAAATACTACTGCCAGTGTAGTGGGTAACCCGTTGCCCCACTCCCATCCTTAAAGATTTTATTTACATTTAACGGGACTGGACCATTAGCCGTATTTAAAACAATACTCTAACAAAATATCTTTAAATCAATCTTTCCATTGTTCATTGCTAAATCTTCTATGCGAATAACCCTTTTTATTTCATTGACCCTATATGCTGTAGCCTTATTTTCCCAAAGAAAACCAATAGCTAGTCTTCCTGCTGTAAATCCTTTGGAAGTTGGCTTTAGTCAGGATTCATTAAACACTCTTGATAACTTCATCGATAATTTTCAACAAAGGGATTATCGCGCATTAATAGTTATTAAAGACAATCAGCTAGCCATAGAGCAGTACTATAATTCATTTTGGCGAAATCATATTCACGATATACGCTCTGCAGGAAAAAGTATCACTTCATTGCTATTGGGAGTTGCAATCCAAGAAGGGTATGTTGAGCATTTAGACCAAGATGTCTATTCTTTTTTCCCGAAAGATAGATACCCCGCAATTAATGAAGATTACAAAAAAGTAAAACTGATTCACTTACTAAATATGGTTTCAGGCTTGGATGCGGATTCTGACAATTACGATACACCAGGAAATGCAGGTCGCTGGATGGATAAAGACGAATGGGTACATTATTTGTTGCGCATACCATTAGCAAGAAAGCCGGAGACAAAATGGGTTTATGCGGATATGAATGCTGTTTTAATCGGTGCAATTATTGAAGAAAAAACAGGAATGAGTCTAAAGGATTTTGCAAAGCAATATGTGTTTACACCCTTGGAAATTGAAGAGTTTTATTGGTACACAAATGCTTCAAATCAAACTGGCGGAGCAGGCAATCTTTATATCTCGGCCCTCGACTTTGCCAAATTAGGGTCTTTGATCTTAAATGAAGGTAAATGGGGTAACCAACAAATTATAAATCCTGATTATGTGAAACGGTTAATAAAAGAAGATTCAAATGCCATTGGGGATTATAATCCATTAGCAGATGGATATGGAATGTTATGGTATAAATCCAAACGGAAGTTAGGAACAAAGGAAGTTGAATATTTATGGGCTTCGGGGAATGGCGGAAATCATTTGGTCGTAGTTCCTGAAAACAATATGGTAATTGCAATGACCTCTGGAGCATATGGAAATTGGTATCCTCATATACGAGCTTATGATGTTTTAGAGAAAGTAATCCAAGCTTTAAGGAAAAATAAATAGAAAAACCGCCACTAAAACCGTGTATACGTATTTGTTGTCAGAATTTCAATGCTTCGACAGCCCAGCCTATGGGAAAGCCCACAATTAATCACACAAAACTGTTACCTACAAGCGAAAGAAACCTTATGTTAAAAAAAGCATCTTTTATATTCTCGGTCATTCTTATGATGTTACCATCAAAAGGGTATTCTCAAGAAATAGAAAAATTAAGACAGAAAATTGATAGTATTTTAAATACAAAAAAAGCAATTGTTGGAGTCGCAATCAATGGAGCGAAATTTAACGATACGGTAAGTATCAATGGTCAAAGGCACTATCCCATGCAAAGTGTTTTCAAATTCCCAATCGCATTGACCATTTTATCAGAAGTGGATAAAGGGAATCTTTCCCTTGACCAAAAAATTGAGATTAAGAAAAATCAATTGCTACCTGGCCTATGGAGTCCAATACGGAAAAAATATCCGGAGGGAACTACACTTACCATTGCGGAAATTATTGAATATACCGTTGCTTTAAGTGACAATGTTGGCTGTGATGCTTTATTAAGGCTTCTGGGAAAACCACAGGCTGTTGAGAATTATTTTACAAGTATCGGTTTTAAGGATTTTGCGGTTAGAATAAATGAAGAAACCATGCAAAATAATTGGGATTTACAATTTTTAAATTGGACAACCCCAAAAGAAGCGAACAAGATATTGGTAACATTTTATGAAAATAAAAATGGTTTACTTTCAAAAGAAAGCCATGATTTTATTTGGGACATAATGAAAGGAACCAAAACGGGGAAGAACAGATTAAGGGAACAATTACCCAAAGGGACTATTGTGGCACATAAAACTGGGTGGTCCGGAAAGCATAAAGAAACCGGTATCACCGCTGCGGTAAACGACATCGGAATTGTTTTACTGCCCAATGGGAAATACTTTACGATAAGCGTTTTTGTGACTGAATCCAAAGAAGATTTTAAAACCAACGAAAAAATAATATCCCATATTTCCAAGGCGGCTTGGGATCATTTTTATGGAAGAGTAATTAAATAGCGAAAAAGCCATTAAGTAAAAAAGACCATAATTCACCAGCCTGACTTTATCGTTCTGACTGGTTACGGTATTCTTGCTAACTTTAAACAAATAACCATTAAAATGACTGGATTTGAACACGACAATTTCCTGGTCCATACTACGCTCAGACCATAAGAAATTGTTGCAACGTTCCTAGCAAAGCAAACAGCGAAATACATCCTATATGAGACCGTAATGATTAATTGTGATCTATGACCAAATTCCTTCTCTCCCTTACAATAAGCGTTTGCCTTTTTAGTTGCAATCGATCAGTTGAACAAAACTCAAAAACCATTAGAATACCTGGTGAGTTTGAACCTCAGGAAGCATTATGGCTGGGTTTTGAGACCGTCCAATCTTCAAGAAGAAAAGACACGGTTTCCATCAAAATGATACAGGCAATCCATCCATTTGTTAAGCTAAACCTAATCATTGAACACGATTCTCTGGCACCGAACATAATGAGGGAGTTGTATGGGGAAGGAATCGATACCTCCAACATTACCCTAGTGTATCAATCCCCTACCGACGTTTGGTACCGCGATCCAGGACCGATTTATTGCATCACACCTGAAAACAAACTTGCCGTTGTTGATTTTAAATACACAAATTACCGCAACGTTCCTCCTGATTCAATTGGAGAAAAAGCCATAGCGCACGAAGGTATTGATCGGGATATTGCCAAAAGGATGAACTTGGACACCATCAACTCAATCGTGGCTATCGAGGGCGGTGCTTTTGAAACAAATGGCAAAGGTGTTTTAGTACAGGTTGAGGCCGTTACCCTGGGGCGAAATCCCCACCTTTCCAAAGAGCAAATAGAAAAAGACTTTGCAAGATGCTGCGGTATGGAAAAAGTGATTTGGTTGCCTAGAGGTGTTGCTGATGACCCTCATAATTTTGATAGGATCATTGATAATATTTTTGGATTTGCCACAGGAGGACATACGGATGAGTTTGTACGATTTGCCAATGATTCCACAATTTTACTATCATGGGTTGCAAAAGAAGAGCGATATAATAATCCCATTAACGAGATGAACTATGAAATCTTAAATACGAATTACAACATCCTCGCCAATGCCACGAATACTGATGGGAAAAAATTCAATATCATTAAAGTCCCTCATCCAGGTTCAAAACTTAAAACTGTAGTTGTTGACCAAGAATGGTATGATCGTGACAACTGGAAGGAGAAATTTGACAAATTCAATGTAAAACCAAAAGATACAATTCTATGGTCATACGCAAAAAGCTATCTTAATTATTTGCTCACCAATGGGATAGTGGTAATTCCGCAATACGGGGATATCAATGGTCCAATGAACCCCAAAGACCGTGTGGTTCATGAATTGTTTGCAAAACTCTACCCTGATAGAAAGGTTGTTGGAATCAATCCCCTTTTTTTCAATGACGGTGGCGGCGGTATGCATTGTAGGTTCCAAACACAACCAAAAATTAAATAGTCATAACAAAGACCATAATTTACCTGCCTGTAGGCGGGCAGGCCTCTACTTTCTTGTTAACTTTAAACCAATTGATATGAACACGGCTGGATTTTATGTGTACAATTTCCCGGCTTTGGCTAGGCGCAACCAAATGGCAATTGTTGCAACGTTTCAAGCAAAGCAAACGATAAAGCACACCATAGTCAAGACCGATGGTATTAACTGAAAATGAAGTATAGCAGGTATCTAATCCAAGAGGACCGAATCAGATTCGATTTTTATGAATTTTACTTTAGTTCGTTAAGGAAGAGGAAGGTACTAACTGCAAATAGAATAAACGCAGTGGACTTTAACACTTACCCTTGCTCCATGAATATCGATAATGGCGAAATCATTTTCTTCAATCATGGTGATGAATCAGCTGTAAAAGAGTTCGTTAAAAGGAACAAGATCATTGAATCAAATAAAACGGATGTGTGGGAATTACTTTGCAATCAATTTCTTGATACCGAACTTGAACCTGAGGAAATAGCGCAGAAAAAGAAAACCTTAGAGCGCTTAGGGATTTCCATAACTCAACAACAGCAAATTGCAAAGCGAATAAAATGGTCATTATTCGGAACATGGGAATGGACCTACCTAGGACATTGGGATGTATTGGCCATGAAACAAAGAAGAAATCCATTGTATCGAATCAATGGTTCCGACTTCTATTGGTGGACCATGGAAATAGCTGGAAAAAGAAATAAAACTAATGCCAACAAGATGTAAAATGCATAGCCTCCAATCGTCCGCTACAATTTCTTACACGCCATCGGCTTCGTTAATAATGACCAAATTTTTATGTAAATAACTTAATATATGAGCTTCAATGTAGCGTACGTAAATAACCTTGGGAATCAAATGAAAGAATTTGGTATCGAAATATAAAAATAACTACAGCCACAAAATTTAGATGTATGAATTGGTTTAATGAACCTGAATCATGGAAAATGTCAGGAGATATATTGGAAATGTTTGTTACCTCAAAATCGGACTACTGGCGGGAAACCTACTATGGGTTTACGGTAGATGATGGACCATTTTATTATACTTCTAGAGGCGGCGAGTTTGAAGCAACCCTGAAAATAACAGGAGAATATAAAAGTCGTTTTGACCAAATGGGAATGATGTTGCGTATTGACGAAAAGCATTGGATAAAAACGGGAATTGAGTATGTTGATGGCGTATATAACTACAGCACCGTTGTTACCCACGATAAAAGTAGTTGGAGCGTTATCAAATTATCAGAACAACCAAAGTCAGTTTGGATTAAAGTGATTCGAAGATGTGACGCCGTTGAAATTTTTTATTCTCTAAATGGGAAAGATTATACAATGAGTAATCTAAGTTACCTTAAAAACAATATTCCAGTAAAGGTTGGTATGATGGCCGCAAGCCCAGATGGAGAGGGGTTCAAGGCCCTATTTGAAGAATTCAGTATTAAACATTTACCTGACTTACAACGCTTGGAATGGCTAGAAAAAAATAAAGAATAACAATGGCCAACAATAATGATGAATGAACTCAAGGCATTTTTTAAAAAGTACATCCCACTTGCCGATACTGAAAACTTTGTACGGGCTTTTGATGTAGCTCAAAAATTGAAAAAGAGAGAGTTTTTGTTGAAGCCGGCCCAAAATTGTGCCTACCTTGCCTTTGTAAAAAAAGGAACATTTAGAGTGTTTTTTTATGATAAAGAAGGAACTGAAATTACCGTATGGTTTTCATTTGAAGGAATGATGATTGGAGACTTGCTAGCCTTGTTCCAGAATTCAAAGGCAATATTTTATGTACAGGCCATAGAAGATTCCGAGATTTCTATACTTCCAAAAAACAAGCTGGAAGAACTTTATCTGAAGAATCCTGAATATCTACAATTTGGGAGAAAATACGCCGAATATGTTTCTGTAAATGTGATGAAGCGAATGCTTTCCTTTCAAACAAAATCTGCAGAAGAGCGCTACATAGAACTTTTAACCAACCCCAACTACATGCAAAGAATTCCACTAAAATACCTTGCTTCCTACTTGGGTGTTACCGATTCTTCGCTGAGCAGAATTAGAAAAAAGATATCTTGAATTACTTTCTTGTCATATGACAAGATAATTCCATTCTTCATTCTCAAACTTTACACCATTAACCATAGTGGTGTAATATGAAAGCATACAACAAAAAACTGTATCCATTTGAAAGTAAATGGATAAACATTGATGGAAACAATATTCATTACATCGATGAAGGACAGGGAGAAATCATACTATTCAGCCATCCTCCTTTGGCATCTTCATTTATGTACCGGGACTTTATAAAAACCCTTAGAAGCAATTACAGATGCATTGCTATTGACTATCCAAAATTTGGGCTTTCCACTGCAAACTCCAATTATAAATTAGGAATTGAAGCCCAAAGTATAGTCTTGAACAAATTCATTTCAAAGCTCAATCTTAGTTCTGTTTATGTTCTCGGCCATGATACAGGTGGCCCGTCCGCGTTCAGCGTAGCAATTGATCATCCTTCTTTATTTAAAGGAATCATTCTTACCGATACAATCATTTATCCGGTTAGTGAATATAAAAAGCTAACCAAAGTACTAGGGATTGTAGGGGGGAAATTCTTTACATGGTTTAATGCTACTACTAATTTTTTGGTCAATACAACCTACAAATATGGCATAGGAACCCGAAAATTGACAAAGGAAGAGAGAAGGGAATATAAGCGAATGTTCAATACAAGAGATAAACGCAGACAGGTTACACAGATGCTCTTAAACCTTAAAGAAAGTGAGAAATTTATGAAAAGGATCAAACAGGGGTTTGAGACTGTTCTTAACGCCAAACCTACCCTTTTAATTTATGGGAAGAATGATCCTGTAAAGGAGATTGGAATTGCTGATAGAATTCATCAACTAATGCCCAACTCAGAATTATTTTTAATTGAAAAAGAAGGACATTTTCCACATGAAGGACAACCAAAGCAAATGAGCAAAATCATTCATCATTGGATAACTAAAAATCGCCATCATGAAACGATTTAAAGTAGCCACTATCACTTTGCTATTATGCATATCCAGTTGCAAACTCAGTACTATTTATACAGATTCACAAAAAGTCAAAAATGCGATAGATGTTAGCCCAATAATTCTAAAAACAACAAATGCCTATGGAGGGCAACAAAATTGGGGAAACGTACAAGCGGCACGTGCAATATTAAATGATGATTGGCCTACATTTCTTTGGAGATTAATTGCCAACCCTTGGAAAGAGCAAACCATAAAATTAAATCTCGATTGGTTGCCAAACAGGAACATTGCCCGAGTCAAAATTTTATCGGGCAAAAACAAAGGGAAAATGTTTGGGATTCAAAATTGGGCAACGTATTCGGTTGAAGACTCTTCTATTATCTTTAAGAAACTTGAAAGTATTAAATTTCATCTTCCTACCATGGAATATTTCCTTGAATTTCCATTTCGAATCCAAGAGGCAACAAAATTGAATTATGGCGGAACCACAGATATCAATGAGGTTTCCTACAAAACGATTTTAATGAGTTGGAATACATTTGAACCTCAAAAAAAGATAGACCAATATTTAATTTACATCAACCCTACAACTTCATTGATAGATTATCTGGAATTTACAGTAAGGGACCAGGGGAAATTCACTTATGCGACCGTTCACTTTGAGGATTTTAAAAAAGTGGAAACATTTATATTTCCACATAGAATTACTGCCTACTTTCAGAATAGAGTCCCAGGAAAAACCATTGGTCACCAAATGACTATTGATACACTTATATTGGACAAAAAATTTCCAACAACCTACTTTGTTCCCTGTTTATCAATGGTTAAAGAAAAGTAATTACTATTACCTGTATTTTGGGTGAGGTGCAGCAGTTAGTTAGGGAAAGTGTTCTAACAGTTTGTGCTTTGAATTAAAGTATATCACTATCTGAAAAGCAGTTAGATGAAATTGGTTGCCACTCACACTCGAGACCATTGGCATTACAGCCAAAGCCCTCGTCTCCTTAGTTCCAAATTGGGAGAGATTAGGGATTTGGGTTTCTAAACCTTTTCCGATAATCTGGATGTTTTCATAACAACTTTTTGCGCGATTAGAAATTTCTTTGGTTATAATTTTACACTAAAATTCGATTTGATGTCATAAAAGAAGAATCATAGCAATGAATTTAAGGAATGACAAGCAAAATTCTTGAGAGGGATTATTCTTTACTTTTGAATCTGTCAAAAAAAGAGCCTCCATTCATGGGTACCGCAACACCGACCAAGAATACTATAAAAAGAACATGGCATCACGTATAAGTAGTTCTCCATGGGGTTGGTTTCAGAAAGCCTTGGCATTGATAATTTTTTCCTTGGTGGTCAATCACTTGACAAGCCCCGACAGTTTTCCTGGTGGTGGATCGTACAGATTTCCCAAAGAAGGTTTTGTTTCTTCCATCATTTTATCCATTCTCATTGGAGTTATAGCGTATTTTAATTTTAAATTTTACAAGAAAAAGTATTTCTCTAAAAAGGTAGAAATTGCCTCCATTGCATGGTTTATGGGTTCCACCTTGGGCTATATTACCGCCATGTATATTCCCGTAAATATCGCCTTTAATATAGTAGTAGGTGCGCAGACAGAATCCTATCTTTTGTTGATTGGTTTACTGATTACCTTGCTATTGAGTTTTACGATTATAGGTTTATGGTATGCACAAGACATCTATACTTTGCATAAGTATTCTCTAAAAGATGCCCAAATTACTATTGAAAGTGGCGCGAAAATTACGAAGCTGACCTATGAAAATATTGCGTGCTTTTACAGTGAAAATAAAATTGTTTATACGGTTCAAAGTGATGGCGCCATAATTCACACCGATTTTACCTTAAATGATCTTGAA
>JBCBZA010000244.1:0-3637 GCA_039815575.1 Bacteroidota bacterium
ATGGATTACGGAAAGCTGATCGAACAGGGAACTCATGAAGAACTATTAACCAAAAATGGTGTCTATGCTGGCTTATGGCAAGTACAGACTGGATCTAGACCTGATAAACAATTGGGAAGGGAATCTTAGTATTTCAGTTTTACCTGGTCAAACGATAGCTGATAACCAACATGAAAGTATAGCATCATTTAGTTTGTTGACTTCACATTTGAGCAATCCAACTGAAAATGCTGCCGACTATTTTCACCCAAATTCTTTATCAGTCAAAGACTTGGATTTAATGCTGTTGACACAAGGATGGAGTGCTTATAACTGGTCGGACATTTTGTACTTCGCACCAGTAGCAGAATATGAATTTGAGAATGGGATTAAAGCAATAATAACTAATGATAGAGACAAAGTAAAAAACTGGGTGGCTTTTCCGCACCAGGGAATCGAACTAAAAAAGTTTAATACTACGGATGATAATAAGACATATTCAACCAACTCTTTATTCCCACACCAAGAAGATAGGTTAATAATCGGTGAGATTGATAAGCGAGGTGATTTCAAGGAGCCCTTTTTTAAAAACCAAATTGAGTTTTCTCCAACTGAAATACCAAATTTTGATGGTATAGATAAAAGACTGGGATATAAAATACCCTCCGTTACCTCTTTGGCTTCCGTTGTGAATTTTGATTTTAGCCTTCCATTGGATAAAAAAACAATTACCCTCGATGAAGTTGTGGTCTCAGAGAACAAAGTAGAAGACCTACGATTAAAACAGTTAATAGATTTTAGCTTTGGTCAGGTTACCGTATTTGATGAAAAACTTAGGAAAAGATGGCCAAACGTCTTATTTTTTCTAGGAACGCGACCTGGCTTTAGAGTTCTATTCGGGAGATCAGGACTAGATCCCATAATAGTAAATATTGTTCCAAACCTTCCTCCTCCTTCCATCTATTTGGATGGGACTCCGCTTCAGAGCCCTTTATTAAATGGTCAGAACGATTTGTCGCTATTAGTAGGTTTAAGAACTGTGGACATAGCCTACATCGAGGTTAATCGTTTTGGCTTGGGTGAAGGGGTCAGAGGGACTGGGGGCGCAATCAGAATTTTCACTAGAAGTGATTACACTGCTGATGCCAAGAAACCATATGGGTATTTGAATTATGAATATCCTCTTACTTTTGATCGCCCGGATGAATATGCCGTTCCTGTTTATAATTCATATACGGATGATTCTTATTTAAAGTACGGCGTCTTGGGTTGGTTTCCTAACCTTAGTATAAATGATTCGGATACAGTTAAGCTGAAGTTGCCTAAGACCAACTTAGAACGAATAAAAGTTAATATTCAAGGGTTTGCAGATAATGGGAATCTAATCTCTGAGAAACAGTTCATTCAGATACCTTGATTTATATGCATGAAAGTTTCGAAAAAGTCGATCGATTTATTTTCTAAGAATTTTTTTCATAATGACTTTTCGGTAAAGTAATAGCTTGGCATACCTATCTCTTATGACGCTACTTGCATTGTCCCAATTGAGGCCAACCTATCCAAAGTCCTCAGCTGGATCTAAAATTGAAGTTGATAGGTGTCTTTGCGTTACGAACGGATAGGAGAATGAAGTATACTATTAATATGAAATGGAGGAATTCTATGGATAAAATAACAAAGAAAAATGGGCTAACAGGATACCGTTGATTGTTTTGTGTTTAGAACTTCTCAAACACTCCAAGGCCGAAAAGGGCAAAATCATATTTGACCGGGTCATTTCCATCCAACTTTCGGAGGCTTTTGTCCAGCTCAGAAAGGGCCTTAGCATCATTTTGCTTACGCTTCAACAATTTAAGTTTTCTAGCCACGTTTCCGGAATGCACGTCCAATGGGCAGGACAGCTTTTTGTGGGAAATGGATGTCCACAGGCCAAAGTCTACCTTTTTTTTGTTGTCCCTAACCATCCAGCGCAAGAACATATTGATACGTTTGGCAGCAGACCCCGAAGCGGGATTCGAAATGTGTTTTTGTGTCCTTTTTTGATGTTCGATTTCAAAAAAAAGTTCCTTTAGTTTAGTAATTGCCGGCTGCAATGTATAATCTCCTTGAAATCGAGTAAAAACCTGCTCCAGACCTGAATGGTTGACATAAATATGTTGAAGTCCCTTGACAAAAACCTTGAGGTCCTCTCCATTAAAGGTTCGATGGACAAAACGTTCTAGCGGGATTAAATCTTCATTTTTATGGCTGATGATAAAATCATGCGGAGCATTATCCAGTAAAGCCATTAACTGCCTAGCGTTGTTGATAATGCTCTTTCGGTTGCCCCAGGCAATAGTTGCCGTTAGAAAGGCAGCAATTTCAATATCCTCCTTTTTTGAAAAACGATGGGGAATTTGAATGGGATCGGAATCCAAAAATGCTGGGTTTTCGTAAAAACTTGCTTTTTCGTCCAGAAATTCCTTGAGTTCAGCTTTGGTCATATGGAATTATACAATAACCCCATCAACCATAGTTAGCTTTCTATCGGCCATGTCCGCTAATTCTTGGTTGTGGGTGACAATGACAAAAGTTTGTCCAAATTCTTTGCGAAGCGTAAAAAAAAGATGATGGAGATTATCAGCACTTTCAGAATCCAAATTTCCACTGGGCTCATCGGCTAAAACAACGGAAGGATTATTGATCAAGGAACGCGCCACGGCAACCCGCTGCTGTTCACCTCCCGATAATGCCTTGGGCTTATGATGATGTCGTGCATCCAATCCCAAAAAACCCAAAAGTTCCTTTGCTCGTTTTTCTGCGTCTTTTCTATTGGTTTTTTTAATGAAAGCCGGGATGCATACATTTTCTAAGGCTGTAAATTCTGGAAGAAGCTGGTGGAATTGAAAAATAAAACCAATATGTTCGTTTCTAAATTGGGCCAAATTCTTGTCGTTAAGCTGGTTGACATCAGTGCCGTTAATTTTTACCAAGCTGTCTTTTTTGTTGGTGGCCCTATCCAAAGTGCCCAAGATTTGTAGCAAGGTGGTTTTTCCGGCCCCAGAGGCCCCTACTATGGAAACCACCTCTCCATCATCAATGGTCAAATCAACACCTTTAAGGACTTCTAAATCACCATAGGACTTATGGATGTTTGTGGCTTGTATCATGCAATTTTTCTTCAATGTGAAAGTAAGCATTACCAATTGAGATGGCAACAAAAGCCGCAATAAGGTTCAAGGTACCTGAACGACTATTAATCAAAAGTTAAAAGCAATGCGACTATTGCATAACTAAATAAAATGTTCAACTTTTACATTATATGGATAAACAGAATAAAGACAACTTGGAGACAGCTATTTTTGCCAATGGTTGTTTTTGGTGTACGGAAGCTGTATTTCAACGACTTAATGGGGTACAGACCGTACTGCCAGGATATATTGGTGGGCATATCAAAAATCCGGCATATCGAGAAGTATGCTCAGGAAGAACAGGACATGCTGAGGGTATTAAAATAGAATTTGACCCTAACATCATCGCTTTCAAAGAACTATTGGAGGAGCCGCTTCGTCGACTATTTCGATGACGGGCTCTACTATGAAGATCCGCTGCACGCCTTCCGGTTCTGCAAGGAGCATCTCTCGCCGCTTGTCACGCTGCGCCACGATTACTGCGTGCG
>JBCBZA010000203.1:0-6006 GCA_039815575.1 Bacteroidota bacterium
GGGGTACCTCAAGGGACAGTTTGTTTGTTTTGGTGAAATCCCTGTCCAAGTCTGAAAAGCGGCAATTTAAGTTGTATGTGGGACGGTTGGGGGTAAATACAGACGCCAAATTTTTAGCCTTGTTCAATTTATTGGACAAGTTAAGGACCTATGACGAAGCCCAGATTCTGGCAAGCGGTATTGTTAAAAAAGCACAGCTTTCCAATTTAAAGGCCCACCTCTACAAACAAATTTTAATTAGTTTAAGATTAAATCCAGTCAATCAGAACATACGGGTCCAGATTCGGGAGCAGCTTGATTTTGCAACTATTCTTTACCAAAAAGGACTTTACAAACAGAGCCTTAAGCTTTTGGATAAAGCCAAGAATATGGCCATAGAAAATGAGGAAAAAAATGTAGCCTACGAAATTGTTGAACTGGAAAAAATAATTGAGACCCAATATATCACCAGAAGTATTCCTGATAGGGCCGGGGAATTGGCAAAACAGGCCAAGGAACTGTCCGAACATAACCTGATGACGAGTAAACTCTCCAATTTGTCGTTACAGCTCTATGGGATAATGCTTAAAGTTGGATATGTCAGAAATGACGAGGATTTAAGATCGGTTAGGGATTATTTTGAAGCTAATTTACCAAAGACCAATTTGGATAAACTTGGGTTCCGGGAAAAATTATGGCTGTATAAAGCCTATTTATGGTATAGCCTTTTGACCCAAGACTTTCTTTCTTCATACAAATACTCAAGTAAATGGGTAGACCTTTTCCATGAGCATAAAGAGATGATTTCATTAAACCCGGTGTTCTATTTAAAGGGCAATCATTATTTACTGGAATCCCTATTTTTTGTAAAGTACGGTTCACAGTTCAGGGAGACACTCCAGAAATTGGAAAAGACGGTTTCCGATATTGATTTCCCTAAAAACGATAATATTGCTTCACTTTCTTTTTTATATGTGAACAGCAACAAGCTCAATCTTCATTTTCTGGAAGGTACTTTTGATAAGGGATTGTATTTGGTCAATATCATAGAATACGGAATCAAAAAACACATTGACCGTATAGATCCGCACCACGTGATGCTGCTCTACTATAAGATTGCCTGTTTGTATTTTGGCAATGGAGACAACAAAAACTGTATTGCCTATCTCAAAAAAATCATCAATAATAAACAGCTCAAAATGCGTGAGGACCTAATGTGTTTTGCCCGTGTATTGAGTTTGGTAGCACATTACGAAGCTGGTATGGACTATCATCTTGAGGTACAGTTAAAGAGCACTTATAAATTCTTACTAAAAATGAACGATTTACATGCTGTTCAGCACGAGATGATTAAATTCTTGAGAAATTTAGGGGACATCTATCCTACGGAGTTAAAAGCCGAATTCCAAAAACTTTACAACAATCTCAAACAATATGAAAATCACCCATATGAAAAACGTGCCTTTTTGTACTTGGATATCCTTTCTTGGCTGGAAAGCCATCTTCAGAACAGACCCGTTTCCGAAATTATACGGGAAAAGGCATTAGCAATAACAAGATAGACTGACTTGCAGTTAAAAAATCAACCCTTTACCCATCTTATTGAAATCAATCTGGCCATGCTCTTTGTGAGCACTTCTGGCGCCTTAGGGAGGTACATTGATCTATCGCCTCCGTTAACCATAGCTACCCGAGCAGTCTTGGCTTTTGTTATACTCTATGGATACTGCAGATATAGAGGATTTTCGTTTAAGATTGCCAAAATGCATCGTATCCCCATTTTTCTAAGTGGCATTTTATTGGGTTCACATTGGGTGACCTATTTTTATTCCTTACAGCTTTCCAACGTGGCCATAGGAATGCTTTCCCTTTTTACCTATCCTATAATTACGGCATTTTTGGAGCCGATATTGCTAAAGACCAAATTCCAAAAGGTCCATTTTTTCCTTGGTTTATTGGTAGTTACAGGTATTTATCTACTGAATCCAACTTTTAATCTTAATGATGGGCAAACTCTGGCAGTTGGTATTGGAATACTCTCCGCGGTGCTTTATTCCCTGAGAAACATTATCCTAAAAAACAGGGTAGGGGAATATCATGGTTCTAGTTTAATGTGTTTTCAGATGGGGATTATTGCAATAGTACTCGCTCCTTTTTTTCTTTCAAGCGAGATTCGTGAGGTGCCAGTCCAGCTTCCTTGGATAGCAACTTTGGCCTTGTTGACCACGGCCGTTGGCCATACCCTTTTTTTGAACTGTTTCAAGTATTTTTCAATTACGACCATAAGTATTTTGAGCAGCATACAGCCCATCTATGGGATTTTGCTTGGCGCCATTTTTCTGAAGGAATTTCCTAGCTTGACCACCGTATTTGGCGGGATCTTGATTTTGAGCGCAGTGGTCATTGAAAGCTTGAGAACCCAAAAATTATAAATCAGTTGCAGGCGTCCCAAATCGGATCTTTTGGTGGTGGGGCAATAAAGGAAATGGATTCTTTTTTTACGGGATGTTCCAAAGTTAGTTGCCTGGCATGCAAATGGATACTGCCATCTTTATTACTTCGTGGTGCACCATATTTTAAATCTCCCTTGATGGTACATCCGAGAGCTGCCAACTGCGCTCGAATCTGATGGTGACGCCCGGTCTTTAAATTAATTTCCAATAAATAATAACGCTCAAGTTCCTTTAATAGGCGATATGACAACATAGCCTTCTTACTTTGGTTTACTTCTTTGGTATGGGCATATGACTTGTTTTTTTTTGTATTCCGAACCATCCAATGGGTCAGGATGTCCGCCTCCTTTGGCGGCATTTTGGAAACGATGGCCCAATAGGTTTTTTGTGTTTTTCCTTCGGAAAATTGTTTGTTTAATCGAGGCAGGGCTTTTGAAGTTTTGGCAAAAACCACAATACCGGATGTAGGTCGATCTAAGCGGTGCACTACCCCCAGATATACGTTTCCTGGTTTTTTATATTTTACTTTGAGATATTCCTTTACCACATCCGACAGGGGTTGATCCCCAGTTTTATCTCCTTGGACAATGTCACCAGGACGTTTGTTGATGGTTATTAAGTGATTGTCCTCGAAGACTACTTGTAAGTTGGTAGGGTTGGAATATTTCAAGTTTAAGGTTTCAGCAGTTTCAAATAGGATTTTTGTTTGGTTTTAGAAACGATAGCAATAATAGCATAATTGCCCCAAGAGTTACGGAAACATCCGCCATATTAAAAATGCCCGTTTTAAGGAAACCATATTGGATATAAAAGAAATCAGTGACTGAACCAAAAAGAAATCGATCAATTAGGTTGCCAATGCCACCCCCAATGATAAAGGCACACGCTATTCCTATACATCCATTGACCTGACTTTTCCTTAAACTGTAAAATAGCAGGGCGATAAGAACTACTAAAGGTAAAAAGTTGAGTAGGATTTTTTTTCCTATAGGCGGTAAATTTTGACCTAAACCTAATGCCGCTCCGGTATTTTCTACTTTGGTGAGTAGGATATTATCCCGATAGACTTCAATCAACTCATTTGGTTTTACCTTTTCCCTGACAAGTTCTTTTGAAATTTGATCACATCCAATAGTGGAAATAATCAAAATCAAGATTACAATTTTTCGTACCATCAGCTAATAACTAATAACTCTCCTCAGCACTAGGAAAATCCTTGGACTTTACATCATTGACGTACCGGCCAATAGCTGCACCCATTTCATCATAAAGGTTCATATAGCGTCTCAAAAAACGTGGATTGAATTCATGTGTCATGCCCAAGACATCGTGTACAACAAGCACCTGCCCGTCAACACCACCACCAGCACCAATCCCAATGACAGGAATAGTCAAACTTTCGGCTACTTCTTGGGCCAATTGGGCCGGAATTTTTTCCAGGACAATCCCAAAACACCCTATTTTCTCAAGCATTTTGGCATCTTCCTTTAGCTTTTTTGCTTCTTCCTCTTCTTTGGCCCTCACGGTATAGGTGCCAAACTTATATATGGACTGTGGCGTGAGGCCAAGATGTCCCATAACGGGAATACCCGCTTGGATGATTCTTTTTACAGAATCCTTGATTTCCACACCGCCTTCCACTTTTACGGCGTGGCCCCCACTTTCCTTCATGATCCGAATAGCTGAACGCAACGCCTCCTTGCTGTCACTTTGATATCTTCCAAAAGGTATATCTACCACAACCAATGCCCGTTTGGCAGCTTTGACCACCGAGCTGGCATGGTATATCATTTGATCCAAAGTAATGGGTAAGGTAGTTTCATGGCCGGCCATAACATTACTTGCTGAATCTCCTACTAAAATTACATCAACATTGGCCGCGTCCACAATTTTGGCCATGGAATAATCATAGGCCGTGAGCATCGAGATTTTTTCTCCGTGCTGCTTCATTTCTACCAAGGATTTTACCGTTATGCGTTTGTACTCCTTTTTTGCAATGGACATACCTATACAGTTTTGCCCTAAATGTAATTAGTTTTTGGCATTCCTCCACATTGTGCCGAAGAGCGTCCAAGGGAAAGCACAAATCTATTTCCTATCTTGTGAATTCCACAACGGGTGTGGATGACAAATTATATCTCATGAAACTAGTTGGACTTTTAATCACACTTTGCTTATCCGTTTCCTTGGTAAAGGCCCAAGATTCGGATAAAGAAGCGGTAAAAAAAACCGTTGAGGGCTTTTTTGAAGCTTTTCACAACCAAGATTCGGTTGCCATGAAAAAATATGTAGCTGCGGACGTTTTGTTGCAGACTACAGGAAGGAATAAGCAAGGAATAACGCAGTTTAAAAGTCAATCCATAGAACGTTTGTACGAATCCATAGTGCGTATCCCTGACAGTATTTCCTTTGAGGAAAAGTTGACCTCATGGAGCATTCAGGTGGACCGTACTATGGCGAATGCCTGGGTGGGCTATGAGTTTTGGTTGAATGGTAATTTTAGCCATTGCGGTATTAATTCCTTTCAAATGGTGAATTTTGATGGAGATTGGAAAATTGTGTATTTAATCGACACCCGTGGTAAAGCTGGGTGCTTGGACTGAGATTAGTGGACTATTTGGAAGATGGGACGTTAAAATCTAAGGTGAGTACCTCCCCAAAGGGCAGCCGTTTCCATTGTTCCAATAGTTTTTGAAAATCAGTCCAAATGGCTGCCACTTTTTCTTTGGTTAGGTTTGTGGGATATGGAAGATCGCTCTCTTGTAAGATAGACTTGAGGGAGGCTAAAATGTCAAATTGATCATCCATTCATTGTGCTTTGGTCATTATTAGATTGACCAAATGCTCGGTTATCAATGCTTCCTCGGATAGGTTTTGGGGAAGTACGGTCTCTGGTCTTATATCCCTCGGAAGTTCGAAATCCTCCATATTGCTGCCCTTGGCGACCATGCCGTAAAAGGCATCTTGAAATTCAAGGGCGGTTTCCACGGCATAGTGTGCCAAATCGTGTGCCTCAATACCAGGATATAGTTTTATCCAAGTGGTTGGACCGTCAATGCGGACGCAGGTGAGTGTACTTGGTTTGTTGATTAGTTTTTTAAATTGAATTTCCATTTTCCTCTTTTGGGACGAGCTCTACACAAATTTTCAAAAGGTTCCGTAAAAATCCAAAACATCCAGCAATAAAAACTGTCAGCTTGTCATATCTCTTTGGATGGCACAGTCATTGACATTTGGAAAATGAAGAAAATTGAAATTCGGAAAACTTTTAAATCATAAACATGAGCAAAATTATTGGTATTGATTTGGGAACCACCAACTCTTGTGTGTCCGTAATGGAAGGAAATGAGCCAGTGGTTATTCCAAACGCAGAAGGAAAAAGGACAACTCCATCTGTCATTGCTTTTGTTGAGGGAGGGGAAATCAAAGTAGGTGACCCTGCAAAACGACAGGCGGTGACAAATCCACATAAAACCATTTACTCCATAAAACGCTTTATGGGGAATAAATATTCGGAATCCTCAAAGGAGGCGAACAGAGTTCCTTACAACGTAGTTAAAGGTGACAATGATAC
>JBCBZA010000133.1:0-10823 GCA_039815575.1 Bacteroidota bacterium
CTGTAACGAGCATATAGAGTCAGTCAAAAATGAAATTTCCGATACTGAATTCACCACAACCTCCTATGAAGATTTAGTCACCCTTTTCAAAGAATGGCGATCTTTTGAAAATCCCCCCAAACGTGATGGCGCTCCAGATTATACCAAAGCTACTTTTGAGAGACGTTGGCCCACTTTTCAAGCATTGCAACAAAATCTACAACAGATTGATACCTTAGGATGGACCATCCCAAATCAGGTGGATTGGATGATTGTTTGGGCGGAAATGAATGGTTATGATTTTAACAGTCGGGTTTTAAAACCTTGGGAAAGGGATCCGGCCTTCTACAAATCGGTATGGGCCCATAAAAGCGATGTTCCCGCGCACGAAGGGCCCACACACCATGGAACCTTAGAGTTATGGACCTATGAATTTCCACTTTCAGATAGTGAAGGTGAACGGATGATTCAAGATTTGAAGGTTATCCCTGCATTGAACCAGCAAGCCCAACAAAACCTTACAGGAAATGCCAAAGATCTTTGGATCACGGGCATACGCGATATTAAAAATCAAAGCACCGTATTAAAAACAATATTGTATGGACAAGGAGTACGTCAGAATGTCGCTTTGGTCACTGCTATCATGAAAGCAATTGCATCCACCGATGCTTTGGCAGTCTGGTTGGAAGACCAAGCCAAAACCAAAACAGGACCTTCAGGAATCGGTAAGGATAACTATACCTGGTATTTGCAAAACGTGCATTTGGTGCCCTTGACCTGGGAAGATGAGGTGATGATCTTAAAACGGGAATTGGCACGGGCTTGGACCGCATTAAAACTGGAGGAGCACAGAAATCGAAATCTGCCCGACTTGATTGCTGCTGATTCCCCCGAGGCCTACGACGCCATGGCGGATGCATCGGCGCGAAGTCTAATCGATTTCCTGGACCAACAAGACATCGTTACTGTAAAACCCTATTTTGAACCGGCGTTGCGAGCACAATTGGGGGGGTTTGTCCCTGAAGACATCCGTAACTTTTTTTGGATAGCGGCCCATTACGATCAACGCCCCCTTTATTCCCATTTTTACCATTGGTTTGAACTGGCTCGCATGGACATTGAGCCCCACCCTAGTGAAATACGAAGGGGCCCATTGCTCTATAATATTTTCGATTCACGTAACGAAGGTACGGCTACGGCGGTGGAAGAAATGTTTATGGATGCCGGATTGTATGATGATTCCCCTCGAAGCAGGGAGATTGTGTATATCATGATTGCCCAACGCGCGGCACGCGGACTGGGATCCCTCTACGCGCATGCCAATGAAATGACTATGGAAGAGGCCGGTGGTATCCACTCCGAATATACCCCCAGAGGTTGGATGAAGACTGAAAAGGAACTGCTCATTTTTGAACAGCACTTGTACTTGAGACAGCCGGGTTATGGCACGAGCTACATCACCGGAAAGTATTTATTGGAGGCAGCAATGGCTGATTATGCCAGAATGCAAGAATTAAAAGGAGTGCCCTTTGAAACGAAAGCCTTTTTCGATTCCCTCAATAGTATTGGAAACATCCCTATGGTCCTGGGGCATTGGGAACTCACAGGGGAGAAAAACCACCTGAACCCAATTCTAAAATAGTAGGACACTTTTCATCCTGGATTAAACTTAAAACATCAACCCCTGCGCTTCAATTCCGAGTTGGACAAGCTTTAATGTTTTGTTAAACTACTTCATAACATAAAGATTCTTCACTTTAGGCCATATTTTAGAAGGGCTAATTCACTCAAAAACCAATCAAATGAAAAAAGTATTCCTAAGCGCATTTTTGTGCTGTTTGTTTATGGTAACCGCACAGGAAAAGGAAAGTGTGCTATCTTCTTCAACTTTTTCAGGACTTAAATTTAGAAACGTAGGTCCAGCGTTCACTTCGGGCCGAATCGCAGACATTGCCATTGACCCTACCAATCAGAATATCATGTATGTTGCCGTTGGTTCGGGCAATGTTTGGAAAACCATCAATGCGGGTACCACTTGGGAGCCCATTTTTGATAAGGAAAAGAGTTATTCCATAGGTTGTATTACCATTGACCCAAACAATCCACATACCATCTGGGTTGGTACCGGTGAAAATGTAGGTGGCCGCCATGTGGGCTTTGGAGATGGCATCTACCGAAGTACGGATGCCGGAAAAACATGGAAAAACATGGGGCTCGCGGCAACCCAACATCTTTCCAAAATTATAGTGCATCCCGAAAACGCTGATGTTATTTGGGTTGCGGCACAAGGCCCGCTTTGGAACAAAGGTGGTGAACGTGGACTCTATAAATCAATTGATGGAGGAACAACCTGGAAAAAGACATTGGGCAATGAAGAGTGGACCGGGGTCACTGATGTGGTGATTGATCCAAGAAATCCTGACGTACTCATTGCGGCTACTTGGGATCGTCATCGTACGGTTGCCGCCTACATGGGCGGAGGTCCAGGTTCCGGATTACACCGAAGTACGGATGGTGGTGAAACTTGGGAAAAACTGACCGAAGGCATTCCAAAATCAAATTTGGGTAAAATTGGTTTGGCCATCTCTCCATTTAATCCAGATATTGTCTATGCCGCCATTGAACTTGACCGTACCAAAGGCGGACTATTCCTATCAACTGATAGGGGCAGTTCTTGGACCAAACAATCCGATATGATTTCCGGAGCTACGGGACCACATTATTATCAAGAACTATTTGCTGACCCACATCATGAGGGACGCATCTATCTAATGAACAACAATGTGTTGCAATCCGACGACCATGGCAAGACCTACCGCAGAATGAATCGCGAATATATGCATAGCGATATGCATGCCGTGGCCTTTAGAAAGAATGATCCTAACTACATTATCATGGGTTCTGATGGGGGCATTTACGAAACCTTTGATGATACCAAAAACTGGCGTTTTGTAGGTAACTTGCCACTTACGCAATATTATAAATTGGCCGTGGATGATTCGGAACCTTTTTACAATATTTATGGGGGCACTCAAGACAATGGATCCCATAAAGGTCCTTCCAGGACCAACAGACGCGAAGGAATCTTAAATAGGGATTGGACCAAGGTACTGGGAGCAGATGGTCACCAATCGGCCATAGAACCTGGAAATCCCGATATCACCTACGGAGAGTTTCAACAAGGCCGCCTTTTCCGTATTGACCATAAAACAGGGGAATCGGTTTTTATCGCTCCTCAACCTGATTTGGGCGAACCCTTTGAACGTTTTAATTGGGATGCTCCCATTTTGGTAAGCCCCCACGACCCCAAGCGCATTTACTTTGCCTCCTATCGGGTATGGCGTTCAGACAACCGTGGCGATGATTGGAAAGCCGTTTCAGGTGATTTGACCAAAAGTCTTGAACAGATAAAGCAGCCCATAATGGGCGGGCTTCAAAGTTGGGACAATGCCTGGGACGTGAAGGCCATGTCTGCCTACAGTACAATTACTTCCTTGGCTGAATCACCTATGCAGGAAGGGCTTTTATATGCCGGAACCGATGATGGAATCATCCAGGTTTCCGAAGATGGAGGAACCAATTGGAGAAAAGTATCCTTCGCAAGCATCAAGGGCTTGCCTTCAACAGCTTTTGTTAATGATATTCGAGCCGATTTGTTTGATGCCAATACGGTCTACGCTGCACTTGACAATCACAAATACGGCGATTTTAAACCCTATCTTATAAAGAGTACAGATGCAGGCAGAACCTGGAGACTTATCACTTCTGACCTGCCTAGCCGATTATTGGTTTGGCGTTTGGTCCAAGACCATGTCAATAAAAACTTAATGTTCTTGGCCACCGAATTTGGTATTTATTTTACCATTAATGGAGGTAGTAAATGGATACAACTTAAAGGTGGTCTACCTACACTTTCCTTTAGGGATATTACCATACAACGTCGTGAAAATGACGTTGTGGCCGCTTCATTTGGACGTGGCTTCTATGTGTTGGATGATTACAGTGCCCTTAGATCGGTTTCGCAATCCGATTTGGAACAGAACGAAGCCTTACTTTTTGAAACCCGCGATGCGGATTGGTATATTCCTGTGAGTGATATTAACGGTAGTCATGGAGCACAATTATACCGTGCAAAAAATCCTGAGTTCGGAGCCACGTTCACCTATTATTTACGTGATGGTTACACAACGCTTGGAAAAAAGAGAAAAGCTTCAGAAAAAAAGCAGACCAAAGCTGGGCAGGATATTCCATTCCCGGGATGGGATGCCATTGAACAGGAACGCAGGCAAGAGGACCCCAAAATTCTCTTGACCATTACGGATGATGATGGGAATATCATAAAGACCTTACACGCCAAACCGAAAAAAGGAATCAATCGTGCCTCTTGGGACTTGACCACAAATTCAAAGAACATTGTTCGCTTGGAAGCTAGGCAAAGACGTAACAATGTCTTTGGTCCATCAGGAACTATTGTCACTCCCGGCACGTACTTTGTAAGTTTATCAAAGGTGGTGGACGGGAAGACCACAGCTTTGGTCGCACCTCAAAAATTTCAGGTCAAACGTATACAAGAACCTGCCGTTCCGGGTGCTTCATCTGAAGAATTTGCCACCTTCCAAGACCAATTTGAGGTCTTTCAACAAAACATTTCAACAACGAACACGCTGTTGTCAAAAAGCAAAAAGCAAGTGAAGGCCATGCGCAGGGCATTTTTATTGGCTGATCAACAACCGGTTGAACTTTCAAACGAGCTGTTTGATTTGGCAACAGAGCTTGATGATTTGGACACCGAACTCAATGGAAATGCAAGTAAAGAGGAGGTTGGGGTGAAAAATAATCCAACTCCAGGGGATGCCTTTTTTGTGGCTGGCCGGGCACTACGAACTACTTATGGTCCAACGGGCACCCATAAAAAGACCTTGGAGCGTGCTTCAAAACAGTTGGCACCCATTCAAGCCAAAGTAAAAAGTGCTTCGGCAAAGGTGGACACCTTACTTGGGCGCTTAAAGGCTATTGGAGCACCCCTAATAGAAGAATAGGGAAACGCTACCGTACTATTAGATCCCTGCTTCGGCGGGGATTTTTATTTATGGAATGGATTGGAAAATAGTATATTTAAGCATGTTGCTTTTATCGATCAACCCATGACTACATTCTTTCGCCGCATCCGACACAAACTACCTGCGGAGCATTCGTTCTTAAGGTATTTTCGATACACCATGGGAAGAAGCACTTTTGCGTTGAACGGTAGGTGTTCATGCTACCAATGAAGAACAGAAATGAGGAGGTCAAAGAAATGGGTTAAAAAAATACTTTGGGTGTACCTTAGTTCCTGGGTACTTGGATTTTTGCTCATTATCCTGCAGTTACAGCTACAAGGCCAAAAATTTTCAGAAAGCCTCTCTTTTTTCTTTTCGGAAATCATTTTTAATCGTGGCTATCTGCTGGCCCAGCATATCCTATTTGCCATCATTGGCATGTTGTATGTGCTCTTCCAATACTTCAGAACGGTTTTCAATAAACGCGGCAGGGCTATATTGTTCAAACGACTTGGACTGTACCTTCTTCTTCCAGTGCTGTTATTGGTTCTCGGCTTTAAGACCTTAGTCCACTTCAATACCAATGAAAAAATGGCTTTTGAATGGGATGAAAAGGTGATGAACACTTCGGGAACGGTGGCAAGACATTTTGAAAGGGATGGCCTGCATAGGGGCATGAGCGTTTTTGGGTGGAAGGATAATAACACAAAGGCTATTGCTGATTTGGTCAAGGCCAATGTGGAATGGGTGGCCGTTACCCCATTTATATACCAAGAGAACGAAACCACATCTGAACTGCGTATGGAGCGGGGAATTGGGGAATTTTCAAGAAGGGATTCCACCTTCATCAAGGCGATACGGGAACTTAGGGCCAAAGGGCTATATGTCCACCTAAAGCCCCATTTATGGTTGGGCAATGGATGGCGATCCAATTTGGCCCATCCTAACCGAAAGGCCTGGAATACATGGTTTGCCGGATATCGGAAACGAATGCTACACTACGCGAAAATGGCCCAATTGACCGGAGTGGAACTGTTTTGTTTGGGAACGGAATTACGCACTTCCATAAAAAACCAACCGGAGGCTTGGAAGGTCTTAATTGCCGACATACGCAACATCTACAAGGGTAAATTGACCTATGCTGCCAACTGGTATGATGAATACGAGCATGTTACGTTTTGGAACGACTTGGACTACATTGGCGTACAAGCCTATTTCCCTCTGACGAAATCTAAAAACCCCAATTTGGAGGCGATAAAAAAGGGGTGGCTCCCCCATATGGAAACCTTATCCCATTTTTCCAAAACCCATCAAAAACCTATTTTGTTCACTGAAGTTGGGTATCGAAGTGAAGCCTCGGCCACGATCAAACCCTGGGAATGGAGCGGTGCCTTTGAGGTTTTGTTCAAAAAGAAATCGGATCGGACCCAATTGTTGGCCTATAAGGCCTTATTTGAGGAAGTATGGCATCAAGACTGGTTTGCCGGAGTGTATATTTGGCAATGGGACACCCGGAGCAGTAGATCCAACGCCACCAGAAATTTGGATTTTTCGCCTAGGTTCAAGCCCGCAGAAAATATATTGGCCAAGCGGTTTGGTCAAGCGGTACAAAAGCCCACGCCTTAAAAGACACTTATTTCTTATATTTAAGGGGAATACCTCCCCCACCAAACCAACCAAAGTGATTCAATTTTTTCGGCGTATCCGTAAAAAACTACTTTCTGAAAACCGTTTCAGCAAATACTTCCTTTATGCCATTGGCGAAATCGTATTGGTCATGATCGGAATTCTTTTGGCATTGGAGGTCAATAATTGGAACGAAGAACGGAAGTCAATAAAACACGAAACCAAACTGCTAAAAGAACTACTGGTAGATATTAATTTCTCCATTAAGGAAGTGGATACCGTTGCTTACTTTAACTTGAAATCCCAAAAGTATTTGGAAATCATAGAAGAACACCTTGATAATGACTTGCCCTATGCTAAAGTCTTGGATACAGCGTTTGGGCAACTGGATAATTGGTACATGCCCTACATACCATTTTCGGCCTATGAATCCCTAAAAGAGTCTGGAATTGAAAGCATTACCAACGATTCAATTAAGCAAGATATTACCTATCTCTATGAATTTGGGATGAAGTACCTTTTGGAGGACAATGGGCAATGGGAATGGTCATATAATCAAAATACCACCCAGCGCTTTATGACCAAACATATTAGAAGAAATAAGGAACATAGGGACTTGGCCTATCCAGTTAATTTTATGGCATTGAAGCAAGATGAAGAGTTTCGAAATTTTATCAGTGTTCTGATTGCCCTTCGCGATTCACATATTTATGCCCTGAAAGACATGTCTAGACTAATGAATGGAGTGGTTCCACAGCTTAAAGAAGAACTCAATACTAAGAGATGATTAAATTTTTTCGACGCATCCGTGAAAAGCAACTTTTAGAAGGAAGGGTTTCGAAATACCTCCTCTACGCTATTGGTGAAATTGTTTTGGTAGTCATTGGAATTTTATTGGCCCTGCAAATCAACAATTGGAACGATCTAAATAAAGAAAGGCAGAAAGAACGCATTTATTTGGAAAGTTTGGAATCCGAGTTTAGAACCAACTTGGAAACGTTGAATCAAGTTATTGCGTCCTGCAATAAGCTGGATGTGCAATTGGGTGAAATACTCACTTTTTTCGACACCCAAAAGTCGGATACCGCAACCCCAGAGTTTATTGCCCTAAGTTTGGGAAAATGCTTGAGCTATGAGGTGGTGTACACTCCTACGACAGGGGTACAAAAAGACTTGATAAGCTCTGGTAACTTAAAACAAATAGGCAATGCCCACCTTAGGCAGCAAATAGCCTCTTTTGAAACCTCACTTGAAACCATCAAAAAACAGGAGTCCAAATCCCTTGACCTAAAAAAAGATATCACCAAGTCCATCAATGGCATTATAAGCATGCGATCCATTTTTAAACTAGTGGGTAATCCAATACCGGGCAACTCTAAGTTTGAGCAATTGGACATTAAACCTGTTTTTGACAATATGGCCCTTGAAAACAATTTTATCCTGTATCAAGCCATCACTCGGACCACTGGCAATGTGTATTACCAGTCCTTAAAAAAAGATATTGAGACCATCATGGAGCTCATCACCAAGGAATTAAATAGCAAAGGTGCATGATAAAGTTCTTCCAGGACAGAACGTATAAAAAATGTCTGGCAGCCATTTTTAGTGCATGGGCCAGCCTGCCGAGCTGGAATAAAACCAAGGATTATGATTAAATTTTTCCGCAGAATAAGACAGTCCTTGCTATCAGAGAATCCACGCGAACGTCACGCGGGTAAGTTCTCCAGATATCTCTTATATGCCATAGGCGAAATTGTTTTGGTGGTCATCGGTATATTGATTGCCCTCCAAATAAATGAATGGAACGACGTAAAAAAGGCCAAAAAGGCTGAAATAGGTGTTTTGCAAGATCTTAAGGAAGAGTTTAAATCCAATCAAAAAGAATTGTTTTTACAGAAAGAGGTTGTTTCTAAAGCATTTGACGCCAATAATAAGTTGATGTCACTTTTCAATAAAGAGAAGTCATACCTACTAAGCAAGAATATCGATAGTTTAATTTTTTTTAGTGTGGAATTTGACCGTTATAGTCCTACCGAAAATGTCCTGCAAGATTTGCTACAATCAGGAAGATTGGCCCTAGTATCAAATGATAGCTTGAGAAGTTTATTGTTCGATTGGACCAGGGTCTTAAAAGTTGCGGAAGAGCGCTATATTGATTGCAATTCAAAACTTGACAACGAAATAACTGTTTATCTAAGTAGAAAATATGTGTTTAAAGATGTTGATCAATACGGGAATTTAAAATGGAAAAACAAAAGCGAATTCAAGATCGATAAGACAGCCGTGTTTTCAGATATGGTATATGAAAACCTTACCGATGACTTCATGTACCGTCTGGACAGATATCTTCTTGAGCTAAAAAAATTGGAAACCATAATCAACAAAATTCAAGAACAGATTCATGATTAAATTTTTTCGACGCATCCGCGAAAGGCTAATTTCTGAAGGAAAGGTATCAAAATACCTGCTCTATGCCATTGGCGAAATTGTTTTGGTGGTCATTGGTATTTTAATCGCTTTACAGGTCAATAATATGCGCGAAGAACAAAAGGCGCGAGAAAAAGAACATGCGTTTTTGAAGGAGCTCCATTTTGACTTTATCTATAACAAAAAGCAATTGGATTCCATCATAGCGCACAATACTAAGGCTTTAAAAGCAACCACTCGATTAAGCGAAATCATCGCTAAAATGAAAAAGGAAATGGATTCTAAAAAATATCTTGAATATCCGTTGGCCGATAGTATTTATTACTATCAAGATATAGCCTTCCGTAATTTATCGTACAATCCGAAAAATGGGACCGTCCAAGCATTGATCAATTCTTCCTCTTTTGACCTTATCAAAAATGATAGCCTGCGCAGAAATCTAGTCTCTTGGAAAGATATTTTGGACGATTACTTGGAAGAAGAGCAGTTTGCCATGAAATTTTTGTTTGATGAGTACCTGCCTTGGGTTCGTTCCACTTATAAATTCCAAAATGCGTTTAGCGAGGAGAATTTGGAGATAATGGCCAGTTCCCAGGAATTCAATTACAGGATCACAAGGCTTGGTGATTTGGACAACCTTTTAAACACTGTGGAAACCGAAGGAATTGTGAAAACCATTGATGCTATTGTGCGAATGACGAAGCCCTCAATACAAAATGATTAAGTTTTTTCGCCATATTCGCAGGGCTTTACTTTCTGAAAACCCGCCCGAACGTGACGGTTCGGTACGGGCGGGCAAGTTCAGCAAATACCTCCTATACGCCATTGGTGAAATCATTTTGGTGGTCATCGGCATTTTGATTGCATTACAAATTAATAATTGGAATGATTTGCGCAAAGAGCGGAAAAAGGAGATCGCCTTTCTAAAACGCATTAAGGAAGACCTTGATTTTGACCAAAATTACCTTAGATTGAATAGGGAATTCTACCTGGACGTATTCAGTGCCGGAAATTTAGTGCTTTTAAACGTAGAAGGAGCGCAAATTGAACCAAACAGCAGTTGGGATATTCTTATGTCCTATTTTCATGCCAGTCAGATTTGGCCCATTATTTCAATTTCGTCCACTTTTGATGAATTGAAAAGCTCTGGAGAACTTTCCCTTATCCAAAATATTGACCTTAGAAATGATCTTTCATTCTATCACGATGGTGGTTTAAGACGGTATTCCGAAACCATTGGCATTAACCCACCCTATAGAAAAATGGTCCGGGGATTAATCCCTTCCACCATTCAAAATTATATGTGGGATAATTGTCATGTTACCGAAGGGGATATCCAAATCCTAAAAAGATGTAAAGGTGAGATTACTGAAAATGAAGCCCTGGCCATAGTAAATGATCTCGGTAAAAATCTAACCTTATTGGAAGAATTGCGGTTTTATATGTCAAGTATTAAAATAGGATTGAGAGCCTTGGAAGAGCAAGAAAAACTGTGCCAAACACTGTTAAAAGAGGTTGCACTTGAATTGGAGAATTATGATTAAGTTTTTCCGTAGCATTAGACAATCCCTTCTTTCGGAAAATACGTTTTCGAAATACCTGTTCTATGCCGCTGGCGAAATTGTTTTGGTAGTAATCGGTATTTTATTGGCACTGCAGATTGATACCTGGAATACCCATAAAATTAATCGTGGCAAGGAAAATGGCTATTTAAAAAGTTATCAAGCGGATATTGAAAAGAACTTGACGGAA
>JBCBZA010000142.1:0-10142 GCA_039815575.1 Bacteroidota bacterium
AAAAGCCAATAGCGGTTTACGACCTAACCTATCAATAAAAATCATGGCCAAAATAGTAAATACCAAATTGGTCACTCCCACAAGAATGGCCTGTATAAATGAAGCATCCGTTCCAATACCGGACTGTTCAAAAATCATGGGGGCATAGAAGAATACGGAGTTGATTCCTGTAATCTGCTGTAATATGGCAACTACCAAACCGATGGTTATTACCAAGCGCATAGCCGGTTTGAACAATTCTGATAATGTTAACTTTTTCTTGTTCTTATCCTTTTTTAAGGAGGACTGAACGGCCAACAAATCCTTTTCCGCTTTTTCGGCTGAACCAAATTTTTTGAGGACCACAAGGGACTCATCGACCATACCTTTCATAATCAACCATCTTGGGCTCCTGGGAACGGCGTAAAGACCAAAAAAGTACAAAACAGCGGGAAGTGCTTCTATCCCCAACATCCATCGCCAATTATTTTCACCAATATTTAAATCTCGCACCCAATCCAAATCGGAATCGCCCAATGACAATATAAAGTAGTTACTAAAAAAAGCTATTGTAATGCCCAGTACAATATTCAATTGATTGAAGGAAACCAGTCTCCCTCTTTGTTCAGGTGGGGAAATTTCTGCAATGTACATAGGGGCCAGGATGAGGGATGCACCGACTCCTATTCCACCTAACATCCTAAAAATTAAAAAGGACAGGAAATTAGGGGCCAATGCGGAACCTAGTGCTGAAATTGTAAAGACAATAGCACAGGCCTTTAAGATAATCCTCCTTCCAAACTTGTCACTCAAAGGTCCAGAAACCATCATGGCCAATGCTGCAATAATGGTTAAGGAACTGACAGAAAACCCTAGTTCAAGATCGGTAAGATTAAAATCGATTTGGACAAATTTGTTTACTCCCGAAATGACCGATGCGTCAAACCCCATCAGGAATCCCCCCAAAGCAACTATTAGGGCTATACGTGTGGTAAAAAGGGCTTTCTTTGTCATCAGTTATCGTAGAGGTATTTAATATGCTTGGATAGCAGTCTAAAAATTGTTTTTGGACTACCAATATATTGCCTGAAATTCGACATGCTATTATATTGAAAAACGCCTATGATGTTCTCTAAAAATAAAGGAAAGTCCGTGTTTGGACAAGGAATTACTGCGAAGCTTTATCAAAACCAATGAGGAGCCCCACTACGGCATTATAGCTTTCTATGCCACGTTCTTGGTTGTTCGCTTTTAGAAAGGCATTGAACATGGATTTGAAAATGGGTTCCGTAGGATTTTCATATCGCCTCCAAAAGCGGTTAAGTTGTGCATAGTTTTCCCTCACCCCTGGGCGTAATTTTTCGAAGGCCACTTTAAATGCCTTTTCGTCTTTTCGCCTTAAGTCTGATAAACAATACGCCAACCCATGCGATTGTGCAGCGTATTGGAAATAAGGGTCGGGATTCGCAGAAGTTACCAATAAGCCTATAAAATTGGTAGCATCTTCAGAAGCGTATCCTATCTGGTGCCCTACCTCGTGTCCGCTGATGGACGGCAACCGTACGGCGGGAACCATTTTATTGACCTGAGCCTCATTGGTGAAGGGGTTGACATAGCCGCCATAACCCATATAGGTAAGTGGTAGGGAGTAGAGTGAAGATTTTAAACTGGGGGTTCTATATTCAAAATTGGGGAATACCTTGGCAGCCCATTTATAGCTTTCCAGGGTTTTGTCATAAATTTCTTTTGTATCATAGGGGAGCTCTACAGGTTTTTCCCTGTCTCGTTCTAGCTGAATATGGAGCCTGTTGGTGGTCTCTACCATTTTAAAGGTAAAATTGAGCAAGTCCTCTTTGGTATATTCCACTTCAAAATTCATTTTTTCATTGATAGGCAGTCGGTAATAATTCATGCCCCAAGATAGATGGAAAATGAAGTAGGCAATGGATAACACACATCCTAAATCCAGAAGGACTTTTTTCGGAATTTTCCAGATGGTTTTGCCATACAAATAAAGATATCTTACCACGCCAAAGACCAAAAGCGTATAAAAAATATCCCCCACCGAAAAGGGAATCCATCCAAATAGGAATCTTAAGAATTGAGCAAGGCTTGGATATATTCCTTCGGAATAGTAGTTTTCCACCCACCCCGGTTGGCTTGCCAAAAGCTTTACCAACAGCACCTGAGGAATTAAGGAAAAGGCGAGCCAAGTCTTTTGTTTTCGATTCACAATTTTGCCTTTATGTAAAACACCCCTAAAAAGATAAACCTTTTAGGGATGCTTTTTTATGGATTCCTAAAAATTATGTTATTGGGCAATACCGGTTATCTCTACGTCAAAAACCAAAGTTGAACCGCCTGGGATGGGCCCATAATCCCTATCGCCTGTTCCTAGATGGGGAGGTAAGAACAGCCGCACTTTATCACCTACTTTCATGGTCAACATCCCTTCTCTAAAACCTGGAAATAATGGTGCCTCTGGGCTATATAGCATGGGCACGGGTTGATACCCCCCTTGATCTCTTCTGCCAGGATCTACCTTTTCAAACTTTTCTACAACTTCCAAAACATTGCTGTCAAAAAGCTCGCCATCCGCCATTAACCAACCTGCATAATTGACCAGAACCTGTTGACCAGTTTTGGGTTGTTCCCCTGAACCCTCGTTCAATTTTAAAATTTTGAGTCCTGATTCAGTGGTTTCCGCATTATTTATCTGGGATTGAAATTCGAAAATTAAATCCTCCTTAAGTTTCTTCATTGCAGCAATAACCTTTTCCTCCTCTTCAAAATAAGCGTTCATAATTTCTATGGCATCAAACTTCTTTGCCTCCTTGCCATTCCTTATGATTTCCACTTTGTTCATTACTACATCTACCTCAGGTTTGTCCTGGGGAATGGTTTTTACATTTGCAATACTATCCACTATTTCCATTCCTTTGAGAACTTCACCAAATACCGTATGCTTACCATCCAACCATGGTGTTGGTTTGTGGGTTATAAAAAACTGGCTGCCGTTGGTCTTTGGTCCGGAGTTGGCCATGGAAAGCAATCCTTTTCCAGAGTGCCGTAAGGTATCCACAAACTCATCCTTGAATTTGTAACCAGGGTTTCCCCTTCCTGTGCCGTCAGGACAACCTCCTTGTAGCATAAAATCCTTGATTACCCTATGAAAGATGAGTCCGTCAAAATACTTTTTATCTTTGAACCTTTCTTCAACAAATGGGCTGTTTCCTTCTGCGAGGGAAACAAAATTAGCTACAGTAACAGGTGTAGCGTTGTGGTATAATTTAACAACAATATCGCCTTTCGTTGTCTGAATGTCCGCAAAGATTCCATCCCCTAAATCGGCATATTTCCCTGCTTTGCATCCAGTCAAAAGAATGATTATGGCACTCAGCCCATAGATTATTTTTTTCATTTACTATAATTTAATGTTGCTACTGTCTTTTTTTATTTCTAGAATATGTAAACTTGATTGTATTGGAATGTTGGGGTTAATCTTATTGTTATCCCCCTTGTAACCATATGCCTGACCCGAAGGGAAAATAAAGGTTGCCTTTTCACCTTTTTGTAATAGCTTCACTGCATTCCGTAATCCAGGAAAAAGTTGGGATTTATCTACTGCATGCTCTACCAAACCTATATCCTCTACCTTATATATGGTATCTCCATTGAGCGACATAATATTATATGTCAGTAAAAGGATGTCGTTGGTTTTGGGTAGGTAATGCGCACTATCTTTTTTAATTTCATAGGTATACCAAAAGCCATTGGTACTGGGCAAATATGTCTTCAGACTGTCTTTTTTAATAAGTTCTTGGATGACCTTTGTCTCTGCCGTTAGAATTCTTTTGCTTCTTTCCACGGATTCTTTAAAGAAGCTACCTGATTTAACTTGAATGGGCTTTCTGGGTGCTGGTTCCCCACAGGCAACTAGAAGCAAAAACAAAAGTAAGGTCAATGGGAACTTTCTCATGCCTGTAATTGATTTTGATAACCATTTAAAAGTGAAGTAAATCGTTTTACGGTTTCCTTCATTGAGGCGATACTTTTCCCACCGGCAGCATTGGTATGACCTCCGCCATCAAAATGGTTTCTGGCAAATTCATTTACTGAAAAGTCACCCACTGAACGGAAGGATATTTTTATAATTCCTTCTTCTTGGTTCTCAATGAAAATGACTGCAAAAACAATATTTTCTATAGTAAGGCCGTAGTTTACAAATCCCTCAGTATCTCCCTTGCTAAAATTATGTTGATCCAACTCTTCTTGAGAAAGGGTGATGTAGGCTGTTTTGAACTCCTTCAAAATGACCAAATTTTTTAGCGCACTCCCTAAAAGATGTAATCTGGCAGGAGCGTTGGTATCAAATACCTGTTGGTAAATCTGCATGTTTGAGGCACCTCTATCGATCAGTTCGGCAACTACCCTATGTGTTCTGCTTGTGGTAGACGAAAATTTGAAGGAACCGGTATCGGTTAATATCCCTGTGTAAAGGCAAGTGGCTATCTCTTGGTTAATGGCTTCAACCGCGCCAAAAGCCTCAATAACGTTGTACACCATTTCGCAGGTGGAACTCATGGAAACATCGGAATAGGTAATCATGGAATAAGAACTTGGTTGTTGGTGATGATCAATCATGATCAATGGTGCCTGTGATGATTCCAACACACTTTCCATTTGTCCAGTTCGCGATAGGTGATTAAAATCCAAAGTAAAAATCAAGTCGGCTTTTTCAATGTATTCAAGGGATTGGGAATTCTGCCTTTCAAAATTCAAGATGGTTTCATTTCCAGGCATCCATTTCAAAAATTTGGGATAATCGTTGGGGACGATCACCTGTGAGTTTTTTCCCAACATCTTTAAAAAGTGGAACAATCCCAAGGAAGAGCCTATGGCATCTCCATCCGGATTTTTATGGGGCACAATGAGGATATTATTGGAGTGCGAGAGCAGTTCCCGTACCTCAGCTACGTCTGCAGAATTCATGCGCGCAAAGATACGACAACCAATATTTAAAAATTGAGATTTGCTTTTTAAAGCACAACTTCTTTAAATAGATAGACTTGGGTTCAAAACAATTTACTTTGCATTGCCGACCTGATTGAAAAGGTTTATTTTTGCGCAAAATTGTAAAAAATGACAGGAAACAGAACGTTTACCATGATTAAGCCCGATGCAGTTGAGAAGGGTTATATTGGTGCTATTTTGGAAAAAATCAGTGCTGCCGGATTTAAGATTGTGGCTATGAAATATACCCAACTGAGCAAAAGGGATGCCCAAACGTTTTATGCGATCCACAAGGAACGCCCTTTCTTTGGGGAATTGGTGGAATTTATGACCAGGGGACCTATTGTTGCGGCAATTTTGGAAAAGGATAATGCTGTGGAGGATTTTCGAGCATTGATTGGGGCCACCAACCCTGAGCAAGCGGCAGAAGGTACTATCAGAAAGTTATATGCTTCCAATATGGCCGAAAATGCGGTCCACGGATCCGATAGCGATGATAATGCTGTGATAGAAGGCGCATTTCACTTTTCCGGAAGAGAGATTTTTTAGGTATACGTAGTTTGATTATATGACGCCATCCAAAGTTGGGTGGCTTTTTTTTACCTCAAAACCAATGTTTTGATCAGTTCTTTTCCAAGCTCTTCATTTAGCATTTTAATGATTTTACTTTTGCCATAGGACAGCTCTTCCCTAAGTACTGAGGAGGTTAGGGAAACAAAAAGCGTTTCGCCTTTCAATTCTACCTTTTGAGTATAGTTGTTCACCCCATTTCCCATCAATTTAATCCATGCCTCTTGGGCATCAACCTTATCCATGCCCTTTTGCAGTTGGTTTTCTTTGATGAATTCCCTGAGGGCATCCCCTAAGTTCATATGATCGTTCTGTCTTTTGGGCATTAGGGGTTAATGGTTATAGGTTCATATCTTTTGTAATGATAGGCTACGTCGTTAGTATTTTTAACGGCAAATGTATTTTGTGTTAGCTCTAGCAGAATTTCCTCCCTTTGCTGCATTCCTCGTCCATAACTAAAATAGAAAATTCCATTTTTCTCCACTATGTCAAAGGATTCTGCATCATCTGAAGTAATAAAGGAACCATTGAACTGAGGTTTCATTTTTTTTCTGAAGCCTGACATTCCTTCTATCGCTATAAAATCAACCATTGTACTTATTGTATAGCTCTTCACCTGTCCATTTGGAAATTGTACTTCACTGATTTCCCAATAGCCATTCAACTTTGCCAAATCTTTTTTTTCTACGTCTTTTCTACATCCAAAAAGCAATAGAAAAGCGAATAGGTAGGAGAGATGCCCATGCATGTTACAAGGTAAATATTTTATATTCTTGATGCGTCTTTTTTACCACTTTTTCAGTCCTTTCGGGATGGGTATCGCTAATAAATAACTGTCCAAAACTGTCTTGCTCCACCAATGAAATAAGCTGGGCAACCCTTTTTTCATCAAGCTTGTCAAAAATATCGTCTAATAAAAGAATAGGAGTGGTGTTGGACCGTTCTTTGATGAAATGAAACTGTGCCAGTTTTAATGCGATTAGAAATGACTTTTGCTGGCCCTGACTCCCAAATTTTTTAATGGGATGGCCTGCAATCGTAAAGTCAAGATCATCTTTATGAATACCGACACTAGTATATTGTGTGGTCCGATCTCTTTCCAGCGCATTGGTCAAAAGAACGTGTAATGAATGTTCTGCCAGTTTGGAATTGTAGCTTAAATCAATATGTTCCTCCTTATTGGAGATTATGGCGTATTGTTCCCTAAAAATTGGGATAAAGGTTTCCAAAAACAATCTGCGCTTGTCGTAGATTAGTGTGCCCCTTTCATGTAATTGTTCATTGTAAATGGAAAGGGTATCGGCATTAAAAGTATTATTGGCCACGAAATATTTTAACAAGGAATTGCGCTGTGTTAGCACCTTATTATATTCGATAAGGGTCCGTAGATACCCTTTATCCGATTGTGAAATGACTCCATCGATGAACTTTCTTCTTGTGTCACTTCCCTCGATAATTAAATCTCGGTCTGCAGGTGAGATAATAACTAAAGGTAAAAAACCGATATGTTCGGAAAATCGTTCATAAGCCTTACCATTTCGTTTAATGATTTTTTTTGCCCCCTTTTTAAAGCTGCACACAATCTTTTCATGCCTATTTTCTTTTTCAAACTCCCCTTCAATAACAAAAAATTCGGTACCGTGCTTTACATTTTGGGTAGAAACAGGATTAAAATAGCTTTTGCCGAAGGAAAGATGATAAATGGCATCAAGGATATTGGTCTTACCTACGCCATTTTCCCCGACCAAACAATTGATTACTGGACTGAAATCCAACAATTTGGACTCAAAACTTTTATAATTAACTAAGGATAAGTGTTTTAAGTGCATTTAAGTTGATCTGCTTAAGAAAGCCCTTGCGTACAGAAGTTCATCAGGGGATTCAAAAATAACGAATAAATTACCTTTCGTTTTTGGATGAAATCGATTACTTTTGCGCGACTAAAATTTGAAGCATGGCCACTTACAAAAAGCGTGGATATAAGCCTAAAAATAAGAAGGAAGAAGTACAGGCACAAGTTGAGAACAGTACGACAGCAGAAGTCTTTAGTTCACTGGATGAGAGTGCATCCAAAACAGAAGCCTGGGTTTCTAAAAACCAAAATTACATCTTGGGTGGTATAATCGCTGTGGCCATTGGGGTTTTGGGCTATTTGGCCTATAATCAATTTATCATCAAACCAAAGGATGCCAATGCTGCCAATGAATTTTCTTACCCTATGCAACATTTTAATGAGGCCTTGACCAATGAGGCCCAAAAGGATTCTTTGCTAGTTCTGGCATTGAACGGTTCTGAAGGAAAGTTTGGCTTTTTGGACATTATTGATGAGTACAGTGGTACACCAACCTCGAACTTGGCAAAATATTCTGCGGGAATGGCCTATTTGAACCTGCAACAATATCAGGAAGCCATTTCATATTTGGAGGATTTTTCATCTGATGATGAGGTTTACAAACCTTTAGCCTTAGGGGGTATTGGTGATGCATTTTCCCAGTTGGAGCAAGCTGAAGATGCTTTAGATTATTATGAAAAGGCCATTTCAGCTGCTGGAGAAAATGAGTTTTCAGCCCCCAGATTTTTGTATAAAGCGGGCGTAGCGGCACTTGGATTGGGGTATAAGGATAAGGCTTTGGAATATTTTGAGCGAATTAAAGAAGAATTTCCAAGTTCAAATGAGGGCAATAATATTGATGCCGTTATTGGATCTGCCCAATAAATAAAGGCATGGCCACTGAGAATAAAAATCTTTCCCACTACGACATAGACCAAGTCCCTGATGGTTCAAATCTGAAAATAGGTTTGGTCGTTTCCGAGTGGAATTCCGAAATCACCGAAAACCTTTTCCATGGTGCGGTGGCTGCTCTTTTGGATTGCGGGGTAAAAGAGGAAAATTTTCTCCGTTGGAGCGTGCCCGGTAGTTTTGAGCTTCCCTTTGGATGTAAAAAAATGATTGCCTCAAAAACCGTTGACGCCATTGTTGCCATTGGGAGTGTTATAAGAGGGGAGACCAGTCATTTCGAGTATGTGTGTAGCGCTACGGCACAGGGCATTATGGAATTGAACGTAAAAACCGATGTTCCCGTTATTTTCTGTGTACTTACCGATGATACCCTTCAACAGTCCAAGGACCGAAGTGGTGGAAAGCATGGCAATAAGGGAACCGAAGCCGCCATTGCTGCTTTAAAGATGGCCGTAATAGGAAAATAACATCAAATTTTTGCTTACCAAACGCTTTAGCCTGTTAACATTTTTTGTGACCCATGGTTCAAGGCTTGTGTGGTTTTTAAGTACCTTTGGTTGTAAGGTAAGAGGGCGTTATGCGTAATTTTTTAAAGCTTCGAAGAAATCGCGAATTTGATTATAAGCCCCGTTATTATAAGGGTCAAGGAAATCCCTATAAAATTGAGCATAAACTTGACAGATTCAGAACTACTGCGCATCATCAAAGAGGATTAAAAAATAAATTCACTAATGCTTTTGATGACTTAAAGAATGAAGGAGACCGACATATGAGAATTCGTTTTTTTGTGGCTTTGGCAGTGCTTATCTTGATATTCCTCTATATCATTGATTTTGATTTGTCCATATTCTTCGTTTCTTAATGGCGGACCTCATTAAACTGTTGCCAGACCACGTGGCCAACCAAATTGCAGCAGGAGAAGTGGTCCAACGACCATCATCTGTTGTAAAGGAGCTGTTGGAAAACGCCATCGATGCCCAAGCAGAACACATTAAATTGATAGTCAAGGAAGGAGGTAAGACCTTAATACAAGTGGTAGATGACGGTATGGGGATGAGTACTACGGATGCCCGACTATCTTTTGAAAGACATGCTACCTCTAAAATTTCCACCGCAGACGACCTTTTCAATCTCCAAACCAAAGGATTTAGGGGAGAAGCCCTAGCTTCTATAGCTGCTATTGCCCATGTGGAACTTCATAGCAGAACATCAATGAATGATGTTGGTACCTACCTTAAGATTGAGGGCAGTGAGGTGGTGACCCAGGAAGTTGCGGCCACGGCAAAAGGAACTTCCATCGCGGTAAAACATTTATTTTTTAATATCCCTGCCAGACGAAACTTTTTAAAATCCGATCAGGTAGAACTTCGCCATATCATCGATGAATTTCAAAGGGTGGCATTGGCACATCCCAATGTTGCTTTTCAGTTATTTAATAATGGTTCGGAATATTTTAATCTTCCTGGAGAAAATTTTAGACAACGTATCGTCCATATTTTTGGAAAAAAAACCAACGAACGATTGGTCCCTGTGGAGGAAGAAACCCAGGTGGTCGCTATTTCTGGATTTATCTGTAAGCCGGAGTTCGCCAAAAAGAGTAGGGGGGAGCAATTCTTTTTCGCCAATGGGCGATTTATCAAAAGCCCATATTTGCACCACGCTGTGGTTTCCGCTTTTGAAGGATTATTAAAAACGGATAGCCTTCCAGGGTATTTCCTTCAAATAGAAGTAGACCCCAAAACTATTGATATCAACATCCACCCAACCAAGACGGAGGTGAAGTTTGAAGATGAGCATACCCTTTACGCTACTTTAAGGTCAGCCATAAAGCATAGCTTGG
>JBCBZA010000140.1:0-10377 GCA_039815575.1 Bacteroidota bacterium
AATATTTTTTCTTTATGATTTTTTTCGTCCCTTAAGGCAATTGCCCTATTCATTGACAACAATAGAAAGAACCCAGCGAAAATGACAGTACTGTTTTTGAGGGCGTCTGGAAAAAACAATAGCAATGCCAAAAAATAAAGCATGCCAAAAGAATTGTCCAATGTTAACTTCTTCGTCTTTGCCATGTTGCCAAAAAGAAAAACCGAAAGCAAAAGTGCGACAGTTGCCAATACTTTTCCAAAAAGAAGGGAATATCCTAAACTAAAACCATAAAACCTCAAGGTTACGCCCCAGAATAGTACCAGTGCAGTCCCTAATAGTACCAAAAAGTTAATGGGCTTTGTTTTGTCAAAAAAGGAAGAAATCATGGTGTCTTTTCAGTTCAATTCAAAGGCTTTTACTATTTTTACCGCGTAAATATAGACAAGATGAGCACGTTTTTTTACGGTATTGAAGACTTATTCGTAAACGGTGTTTTCAAATACACAATGGATCCATGGAGAGAAATGTCAAGTTGGTGGACCTCAAATTCAATAAATTGGATTTTTATGGTAATCGGATTTGTCGCTATGGTGTACTGGATGGGTCAGCTTAAGATTTTTGATGCCAATGGTGAGGAAGATAAAAGTATTTCTTCCCATTCTTTTCTATAGTAGCGCAGTATTTTATTCAGAATTATCTGAAAACTGCCTTTTTTACAGGTCAAACCCTATATCCTTTCTAAAATACATCCCATCAAAATGAATCTTTTCTAAGCTGGAATACGAGATTTCGAGCGCTTCTTTAAAATCCTCTCCATAAGATGTGATTGCCAATACCCTCCCCCCATTGGAAACTACTTTTCCATTGAGTTCCTTTGTACCCGCATGAAATACAATAGCTTCAGGAACATCATCCAATCCTTTGATTTCCTTACCTTTTTCATAACCCTCTGGATATCCCCCAGAGACAGCAATTACAGTTGCAGCCGCCCGATCATCAATCTGCAATTCTATTTCATTAAGTCGTTTATCAGTAATTGCTTGTAACACTTCTACCAGGTCGTTTTTTATCCTTGGGATGACCACTTCGGTCTCGGGGTCTCCCATTCTAACATTATATTCAATCACTTTGGGTTCATTACCTTTTACCTTGATCAAACCAATAAAGATAAACCCAACGTAAGGTATTTCATCCGCTTTTAACCCTTTCATAGTAGGCTTTACAATGCTATCCTCAATTTTTTTTCGAAAACCCTCATCTACAAAAGGCACTGGAGAAATGGCCCCCATGCCCCCTGTGTTTAATCCAGTATCCCCTTCGCCTATGCGTTTGTAATCCTTGGCCATAGGCAATATTTTATAGTGCTCACCGTCTGTCAATACAAAACAACTTAATTCTATTCCATCCAAAAATTCCTCAATGACAACCGTTCTGCTGGCATCACCAAATTTTGAATCGACAAGCATGGTCTTTAATTCCCTTTTGGCTTCATCAATGTCACTTAGGATGAGAACGCCTTTGCCCGCGGCCAAGCCATCCGCCTTTAACACATACGGTGGGGTTAAAGATTCAAGAAACCGATACCCTTCTTCTAAAGTAGCTGAGGAAAAACTTTGATAGGATGCTGTAGGAATATTGTGCCTCATCATAAATTCTTTGGCAAATTCCTTACTGCCTTCTAAGGTTGCCGCTAACTTTTGGGGGCCTATGACGGTCACATGGGCAAGTGCGGCATCTTTGAGAAAAAAGTCATGTATACCTTCAACCAATGGAACTTCTGGTCCAACTATAACGGCATCTATTTCTTCCTTGAGCACCAACCGCTTTATGTCCTCAAAGTTGGTCACGCCAATAGCAACATTCGTTGCAATGGTAGCAGTCCCTGCATTGCCTGGAGCTACAAAGAGGGCTTTGATTTTATTACTTTGTGAAAGTTTCCAGGTCAACGTGTGTTCGCGACCTCCAGCGCCAAGGACAAGTACATTCATTCAAAAAAATTTTTCAAATGTACTTACAATGAAAAAATAATAGAATGAATCCCTTTATTTTCTATTGACATTTGAAAAATCGCGATGTTCCGTTTTTTCAAGCTCTTCCTTAGAAAGGGTTTTGAAGTATTCAAATGTTTTTCGCATGCCTTCTTCCCTCCCAACTTTTGGCTCCCATCCCAAAATTTCCTTCGCTTTTGAAATGTCAGGTTGTCGTTGCATAGGATCATCTTTGGGAAGCGGTTTATATACTATTTTTTGATCGGTCCCTGTCAATTTGATGATTTCTTCGGCAAAATCTTTTATCGTGATCTCATGTGGGTTGCCAATGTTCATTGGTAGGGTATAATCACTCATCAATAGGCGATAAATTCCTTCAATTTCATCTTCAACAAAACAGAAAGATCTAGTTTGGGAACCATCACCAAAAACCGTTAAATCTTCACCTCGAAGGGCCTGCCCCATGAATGCAGGTATAACTCGACCATCATTTAAACGCATTCTTGGTCCATAGGTGTTGAAAATACGTACTATGCGTGTGTCCAATCCATGGAAGCGATGATATGCCATTGTTATGGACTCCTGGAACCGTTTTGCCTCGTCATAAACCCCTCTGGGACCAATGGTATTTACGTTCCCATAATATTCCTCCGTTTGGGGGTGTACCAATGGATCTCCATATATTTCAGAAGTAGAGGCAATCATAAAACGTGCGCCTTTCTCTTTGGCCAGTCCAAGCAGATTGTGCGTACCCAAAGCCCCTACTTTTAAGGTTTGTATTGGTATTTTCAAATAATCTATGGGACTGGCCGGAGAGGCAAAGTGAAGGATATAGTCCAATTTTCCTGGAACATGTACAAACTTGGTCACATCATGATGTGCAAATTCAAAGTTTTTATTGCCAAAGAGATGTTCAATATTCTTTAAGGCTCCTGTAATGAGATTGTCCATACCAATCACATAGTGGCCTTCTCTAATGAATCTATCGCAAAGATGGGAGCCTAAAAATCCGGCTGCTCCCGTAACTAAAGTTCTTCTCATATTAATATGCTTTCGCCTCTCCTTTAAAAGCATTTATTATTGTTTCCAATATTATTTTAAAATCCAATATCATTGACCAATTTTCAATATAAAAAATATCGAATTTGGTTCTATTGGTAATATCGGAATCCCGTTCAATTTCACCTCTGTAACCCCGAACCTGGGCAAGACCCGTTATCCCCGGTTTTATAAAATGGCGCACCATATATTTATCCACTTTGTCGGAATACAAATTTGTGTGTTTTACCATGTGAGGCCTTGGCCCAACAACGGACATAGTTCCAAAAAAAACATTGTAGAACTGAGGTAATTCATCTATACTCGTGCTTCTGATGAATTTGCCAATTTTGGTAATCCTCATGTCGTTTTTAGTTGCCGAAAATTCGTCAGCATTCTCATTGGGTGCCATTGATCTGAACTTATAACAGTAAAACTCTCTATTATCGATTCCATTGCGTGTTTGTCTGAAAAAAACCGGCCCCTTAGATTCAAGGGTAATTAAAATAGCCAAAATGGGGGTTAGCCACGAAAGCAGTCCTAGTATGATGATTAATGAGAACAAAACATCAAAAATTCTTTTAACAAAAGCATTAATTGGGCTAAGCAGTGGAATATCTCTAAGTGAAAGGACGGGGATATAATCGTAATATTCAAATTTGAGTTTTTTGGCAAATATGTTCTTGTTATCCGGGATGAACTTAAGTGTCTTAAGATTGTTGTCAGCAAAATTGATGAACTCAATTATTTCATGATCTTTCAACTCTGAAACAGAGCAATAAATCTCATCTACGTAATTGTCAGTAACATATTCAAGACAAGATTCAAGGTCGAACGAGAGACTGGATGGCGAAAACTGTTTTAAAAAGTTATATCCAAATTCAGAGCGTTCCTTAAATACGGAAATCAATTGATCGGTCTTTTTACTTACTCCAATGACAACCACATTTCTCAGATTTCCTTTTACTTTTTCACGATACTCCATTAAAAGAACATAACTCAAAAGTTTCACAAATGACACAGCCACAAATACGAAAAGGAAATATTGCCCCAGTGCCAATCGGCTCATTACGGGTTGTTTAAAAAAGCCAATAAAAGCATACAGAATAAGGAAGAAAAAGACGAATTGGGTAAATAGTTTTCTAAAAACGAAAAGTACTTTTGAGTATCTGTGAACCACGTAAAATTCGTTTTTTAATGATAAAATTATCCAACAAGTTGAAATGTATGAATGGAACAATAACGGTTCATAAAGGTTTATGGGTAACAGATACGCAGATAGGTTTACTATTAGTAAATCTATTAGATAGGATACAGGCGTTATTAAATTTGAGTATCTGTGCTGTTTAAAAAACATTAGAGTAGTATTGAGCCCAATATTACGAATTCATTAGCGAAAAAATCTTTCCCGGAAAACAAGGTAGATGAATTTACTGTTTCCAATTAGGTATCTTTTCCACATTCTTTTTGGCTCTTGAAACACCCTATATAACCATTCAAGTCCAGTTCTTTGCATCCATACAGGTGCTCGCTTAACTTTGCCCGCTACTACATCAAAACTCCCTCCAACTCCCATAATAAAATTCACCTTAGAAAGCTGTTTTTTGTTTTGATATAAAAAATTCTCCTTCTTTGGAGAACTTATGGCAACAAACAGAATATTCGCTCCGCTGCTTTGGATTTCTCTCGCTACTCTTTCTTCGTCTTCCTTCTCAAAATACCCATTTCGATATCCTGCAATAATGTCTTTAGAATAGTTTTGAGTATAGGTTTCCACCACTTTTGTGACTATCTCTTCTTTTGCTCCAAGAAAGAAAATTTTGTACCCTCTCTCCGAAGCAATCCTTACCAGATTTTGCATCAAGTCAATACCAGCAACCCTTTCTTTAAGCGGCTTACCCAATACCTTAGAGGCCCACACAACGGCTTGACCATCTGCATTAATCAAATCAGCTGAATTTACACTTTTTCGAAGTACCAAGTCTTTTTGCATACTTACCATTTTAGCTGCATTTACAACTACATGATGAATCTGCTTACCTCTGGATATCGCCTGAATTATTGTCTTCAAGGTTTGTTCCATTGTAAGATTATCCAAGGTGGTATTTAAAAAATGAACCCGGAGCATTTTATTTTTTTGACATATAATAACTCATTGCATAAAACATCCAGGACTGCGCCCAACGCATATAAGGAATTTTGGAACTGATCCCTCGCTTTTTTTGATAGTAAAAAAAGCCTTTTTTATGTTGCATGTTTTGAATTGTCCAGCCTAGAACGCTATCAGCCAAGGGCCTTTGTTTTTCCAATATCCCTAGTTTTGCCAAAGTAACTATCAACTGTGCTGGTGCATGAATGTCTATTGGATAGGTTTTATTGTTATAATATTTTGCTTTTCCATCGGGATGGAAGAAGTTGTTAAAATAATATGACATTCCCTTTTCAAAAGAACCGTTAAAGGTGGTATCCTTGGATAGTGTTTGGTACGCATAAAGACACTCCAAATTAAATCCAGTGTGAAAACTATCAATCCATTGGTGAAAATTCAGAAGACTGTAGGCCCATGAACCATTATCGTTTTGATATCCACAGACGTATCCGCAAATTTTCTTTGCTTCAGCATAGAGTTCTTTTCGATTTCCGTAATGTGCGCATTGGGAAAGTAACTTGGCCCCCAACAATCCAGCATTAAAAACCTGTGTTTCATCCAAAGGTGAATAGGAAAGGGTATAATCCCCGGAATCATTGTGGGTCTTGTTCAAATCTTGCAAGACAAACTCCGCGCTGGTCAATGCCGTCTCTTTATAAATTTCTTTTCCCAATCGTTCATAGGCCATAAAAAGTGCCTCAACCACGAAACTTGTTGCAACGACCGTTGGAGTCCATTTTGGTTGGAAAAACGCCCTTGCTTGCCAATCAAAGTTATATCCCCAGCACGCCCCTGAATATCCTTTTGACTTCATTTGAATTAACAAATCTGCAAGTCGTTCCGCCCTTTTTCTATGGGTTTCATTATTTGGCTCTATATCCATGAGGTTACAATAGCCAATTACAAATAGTGCAATTCCTTTCGCATTGTACCCCTTTGGGACCCCAAAAACATTTCTAAGATTTACCGGGTTTCTTTTAAAAAGCTGAATCCATGCCAATCGAAAAAGGGGACTTCTTCCAAAAAAAGTACGTTGGGTTACCCAGCTGTTAAGACCGTCATAAGGATCCCAGCCCTTGAAATCCTCTTTCTCACAATACGATTTTAGTGCTTCAAATGCTGACTTTACAAGCTCTTCATTTTCCATTTAATCTATATACTGGGGCAAACCGGTTGCCAAGGAATCCAAGATTTTAAATGTAGTCAGTGTGGTATAGTAAAGTGATGAAAATGGTATTGGACTGCCCTTTTCACTAGTTTTTAATGCGTTTAAGAACGATTTCACCTCTTGGCTATGTCCTTTGCCCGATAATTTCAATTTGGTCTCTTTATTGTCCTTGTAAACCGATCCTCCCCGAAAGTCGAATATCCTACCTGTTTTGCCCCCCGAAAAAACTTCTATTAATTCTTTAGGAAGGGACTTGTCTCCATTTCCCAAATAGAGCAAGTTTCCTATGGAACCGTCATCGTAGCTTACAACAATGGAAATATTGTCCTCAGCAACAAGTGCACTATTTTCTGTTTTGATGCATTCGGCATAAACCTTTGTGGGCTTGGCATCCGTGAAGAATTGAAAAAGATCAATGAAATGACACATTTCTCCGAGAATACGGCCTCCTCCCAATTCAGGATTTTGCGTCCAATGCTCTTTTGGAATGAAGCCCGCATTTATTCTCGCATTCATCACCTTGGGCTCACCGCTTCCTAAAAACTCTTGTTTTAAATTTTGGCATAAAAGGGAAAATCTACGATTAAACCCTACCATTAAACTTCCTTGATTTTTCTCATAGGCCCCTTTTACCGCATTAAGCTCTTCCATATTCATGGCCAAAGGCTTTTCCACAAAGACGTTTTTCCCCTTATTTAAACATTCAACCGTATAACTCGCATGTGAATTATGTGGTGTTGCGATGAAAACGGTATTAATGGCCGTATTTTCAAGTATCTCTGTTGCAGAGGAAGCGGCGTTGTGAAATGAGAACTTTGTAGCTACATTTTTTGCAGTGATGCCCTTGGTAGTTACTACTGTATCCAAACTGGCTCCCCAAGTTTTTACATTAGGTATCAAGTAGCTTTGCGCAAAGCTGCCCGCGCCAATAAATCCCACATTGATTTCTTCAAGTTTCTGGGATTTTTCCAACGGGACCAGTGTCGCTTGTTTTCCGTCAGACGCTGGATACTCAATTACAATTCCTATGTGCGGTTCTTGTACCTTTCCCAGTACAATATCATACGCTTTATCGGCTTGCGATATCTCAAATCGATGGGTAATTAGGTTTGACATTTTTAGGGCGCCTTGTGAAATCAAGTCCAAAAAAGTCTCCATATTTCTTTGTTCGGTATATCTCACATACCCATATGGATAATCAATCCCATTTTCTTCATAGTTCACATCATACCTTCCAGGACCGTAGGAGCAGGACATTCTCAAATCCAATTCTTTTCTGTAGAAATCAGGATCTCTTGGCACATCCATTTTAACGGCACCGACGACCACAACTTTCCCCTTCTTTCTACTGATTACGGCTGAAAGCTCAATGGGGTCGTTAGTGGGTGCTGCCGCGGTTATGATTACGCTATCAAAGCCGTGTCCATTTGAGAAGTTCTGTGCCGCGGTTAAAAGGTTTTGATCGTTTCTGAGCATCGTCATATCTGCCCCACTATCCATCGCTGTTTTAACGAGGTTGGGTGATAAATCAATACCGAAAACCCTGCATCCATTTGCCTTTAGAAGTTGCACTGTAATTTGGCCAAGTAGTCCCAGACCAATAACACATACCTTATCCCCAATTCTCGGCTCAGACTGCCTTACCCCTTGAAGTGCAATTGCTCCGAGCGTTGTAAATGAAGCTTCTTCAAAGCTTACATTATCTGGAATTTTGACCACAAGATTTTGAGGAATGGCCACAACTTCCGAATGAGAAGCATAATCCTGTCCTGCGCAAGCCACACGATCCCCTGGTCTGAAAGAACCGTTACTGTCCAGAGAAGCTTTGACAACACCTGCAGTGCTATAACCCAGTGCTTTGAGCGAATCAAGTTTTGTCCGCACCTTATCCAGAGTGGCTTTAAGCCCTTCTTTTTTCATGTTTTGAAGAACCTGAGCGACCAAATCCGGACGCTGTCTGGCTTTGCCCAGCAAATTGGCCTTTGCCACCTTTACAGTTCCCCTTTCAGTTCCTGCACTGATCAAGGAACACTGGTTCTCCACAAGAACCATTTTATTGGAAATTGAAGGTATAGGAACCTCATCAACGTAAAGTTCCCCAGTTTTAAAGTTTTGTATTACTTGTTTCATTAATGGTATGTATATAAGCGTCAAGAAGATCTAAATGAAAGCCCAATTCCTCACGCTTGTCCAAAATATCTGAAATTGGGGTGTTCAACACAAATGCTACCTGCTCATTCAAACTATTTATGTTGTCAGATTTAAACAAAACCGATCCTTGTGGCCTGGCACAAACATCGCTTGCAATGGCTGGAGCTCCCATATCCATTGCTTCTTGGACGGAGACGCCATAACCGTCGGACAAATTGGGCCTTAAAAGAAACCTACAGTTTGTAAGGTAGTCCACCAAATTTTCATTGAAGCATAGCTCAATTTTATCCCTTACATCGAATTGGTCAATCAGCGTTTCAAGGTACTTCGTGTCAGAATCTTTTTTATTTCCAATCATGAAAAGCATTTTCAAATCATGCCGATTATCCCTAAGAAATTCAAAAGCCAAAGGTACATTATAAATCTCGTGTGCCAAGGTTCTGGTAAATTTCCAAACGCTAAACAAAAAGTAGTTCTCACCAATGTCAAGATTTTTTACCTTATCGGATATGGGGGGAACGTACGCCGGCAAAAACAATGATTTAATGTTTTTTGAATCCAGATAGGTCTTAAGGTTTTTTGAAACCGAAATCAATGTTAGATTCTTAATCTTCGAAAGAAAAAAAAGGGCAACCTTTTTTTTTGTATGACCGTAAGACAGTAGCCTTTCAGAATGGATGGTAACAAATATTCTTTCTTTTCTAAAAAGGGAAAACAGGAAATAAAAAGGGAAATGGAAGTAAAAAAATTGATGAAAATGAAAAAGTCTGGCCCTAGGTGTAAAAAAAAGTTTAACGTACCATAATGGTCGCTTATGGGTGGCAACGACATTGGTATTGGATGCGCTCCCATGATTGTAAATCACATAAGAAAGCCCTTTCTTTTTAAGAAAAGGTTCCATTCTCTTTACGTGTACCGAAATTCCTCCCAAAGGAGGGGGGTAAGGGCCAAAAATGGCAATGTCCTTTCTACTCATCATACAGAAAAAAGCAATAAAAAAACGCGAAAAACATAATTCCCTGCGCTCGAAAAATAGATTCCGTAATTCCCGTTAGAAAAATAATTAAAAAGAAAGACACTAAAATCAAATCCTTCTTTACATAGCCCATATAGAACAAGAGGGATAACCCCAATAGATAAATAGTGAGTTTAAGGATGCCACCCGTCAAAAGAAATTCTAAATAAATGTTATGGGTATTGTATTTTCTATTTAAAAAAAGCTGATGCTCCTCTTTTTGATATTTATTGGTGAGCACTTGATCTTTGGAACCGGTTCCATAACCAAGAATGGGCCTTTCTTTTATCAACTCCCATGTATCTTTCCACAAAAGAAGTCGTCCCTGCTCTACCTCGAGCTTGTTTTTTATGAATTCCCCGTTGTTGTATTTGTACTCATAATCTGCCCCCAAGGTATACAGAATGCGCTCTTTGATAATAGGCACTTTCCAAAGGAGAAAGGAGGCCAAGGGAAGCAGACATGACAATAAAATTAATATTAAACGCCTTTGTCCATAAGATGCTTTCCTTAGGTGTTGAACAATTCCAATCGAACAAATCAAAATAAAAAGGGCGTATCCCATTCTACTTCCAGCAAGGACCAGGCCGCTACTTAAGATTATGAAAAAAATAATAGGCCAATAGTTCTTTGTCCACAGTCTCTCAAAAAGCAAAAAACCAATTGCCAAATTCATATACATTGAAACGTAGGTGGGGTGTTGTTTGAATATTTCAAGGAAATCGTATCGGTAAAAAAAATACCAATTAAAATGGTCAACCCGTTCATATAACAGGTATTGTCTGTAAAATGCATTTAAGAGACAAATAAGGAAGAAGGCGGATAGCGCAAAAATGAGGGATTTAAAAATGACTTTTCTGCAATTAAGGGGCGGCGTCACCAAAAA
>JBCBZA010000238.1:0-3728 GCA_039815575.1 Bacteroidota bacterium
CCATGGGATTGATGGTCAGATCAATTTCCCGGTATTCCAACTTTTTTAGGACCCCAATAAAGTCGGATTGCAGCTCATAGCGAAACGCTAATTGCTCAGACGTGGCAACGTTCTCCCATAATTCAATGCTCAAGCCCTCAAACGTATTGTCCGCCGTTTGTATGACAAAAGGGGGGTTTACATAAATCCCTACCGTAAGGGTATCGTTTTGGGAAAACACCAATGGGGCCTTTCCCAAAACCAAGAGTAGAAGTATAATTTTCAGCCACTGTGCGTTCATACCTTTTTTGAGATTTTATGGTGAATGGAAAAATGGATGAATTGTGACAGGATCCTAAACATCACGATATCATTGTGGTCAAATTGATTTTTTTCCGTGCTGTACGCACAGAGCACCACAGGCTGGGCGTTCTCCAAGGCAAAGGGAATAAAAATAAGGGAATCAAAATGGTAGGCCTCTTTTTCATCAATGTACTGGGTATGCTCTTTTTTAAAATCGTTGATCAACACTTCCTTCTCATGGGCCATCGCCCAACAGGTGAGGCTGGATTTTGTGTTAAAAGGCTTGCTTCTAAAGGTATAGCCGCTTCGCTCCATGGAGGAATACCCTCGGTGTACAATTTCATTCTTTTCCTTAAAGGCAATCTCAAAGGCATTGATTTCTGAAGATTCGTTCACGGCTTTTCCCATGGCGGTAATCACATCATCCCATGAGGCCTTTTTAGGAATTTCCTTGATAAACAGTTCCAGGGTGCGGATATTTAAATTGGCATTGTCCAATTCAGTACGTTGTTCCTCAAATTCCTGAATCTTTTGATGGAGCTGTTCTTCCTTTTTGGCCAATTTTTCATTGGAGTAGTTGAGGACACTTTGCAGTCTGAGGAAACGGCGTTTTACATAAAACCGAAAAAAGTAGCTTACAAACCCGAGCAAGGCGGCCAACAAGGCGTAGCGCAACCAACTTTGCGCATACCAGGGCAGGAATACCTTCACATCCAATTGTAAAGGGGGGCTCCATTGGTAACCTCCGGACTGTCTTGCCCGGACTTCCAGTTGATAGGTACCCGGTTCCATGTTGTTGAAAAGGAGGGCATTTCCCGTTGCATTCGATTGCCATAGTTGTTCTTCCAGCAACACCTCTTGATCTTCCTTGGGCAACAGCCGATATTCGTACTCCACATTTTTTGCTGGGAAGGACAGATTGGTCACTTCCAAATGGAGTGCTTCGCGCTGTTTTACCTGCAGGCCTTCTTTTAACTCCGCAGGGATTTCTTGGTCATTGATGAGCACCTTTCTAAGCCGCGGGATGTTGGAATAGGGCAAGCTCCCTGCCGGCATACGGGAGTAGACCAGACCTTCGGCCGTGCCGGCCCAAAGATGCCCGTTGGGATCCGTATTGATACAGCGGTAGGCACTGATTACAGCAGGTAACCCCTCTGTTTCCCCTAAGGCTGTAGAGGTGTTCCCTTGATGGAAAACGAGGCCCTTCGTCGCCGTAGCGATCCAAATGCTGTTGTTGGGATAATGGGCAACCCCCCGTATCTCTTCCTGCCCCAAAATATCATTTTGAATCAAGGTGATTTTTTCACCGTCGTAACGCAGCAACCCATCCGTAGTGGCCAACCAAACTACCCCCCGATCGTCAATGGTAAGATCATGGACTTCAAAATTGAGGAGGGCGGTGAACGGAAGTTCGGGACTCAGATTTTCAAATTGATCCCGCTCAGGGTCATAACGGTACAAATAACTGCTTTCCCCAATACCTGCCGCATAGATTTCCCCCCTGCTGCTTTCCTTGATGGTAAGGATCCTACTGGAAAATCCCTTGGTTTCATCGTAATACTTGATTTTCCCCTGCGCATTGATCTGTGCCAATCCGATAATGGGTTTGTTCACAGGGGCCTGGCAAAACCAAAGGTTTTGCTTGCTATCAGGATATAGGTTGAAAATGGTCTCCCCGCGGTCATGGAAATCATAGCGCCTAATGAGGTTGTCATTGGCGTATTGCAATAGCTCCACTTTGGGGGTGGTGGTCGTGATCCATTGGAATCCCGCTGCGTCTTCAGCAAAAGCATTCACTTGCAGATTGTCATAAATGGGCTTTGCCGTAAATTCCTCCCCCTGGGGCGCGATTTCGTACAAATAATTAATGGGGGTGTACGCCTTTCCCTCATGGCCCATGGATACGGCAATGGGGTTGTTCATCGGCAAGTTCTTTACGGTTTTAAAAAAGCGCTGTTGTAAGAGCCATAAGCCGGTTTCCGAACAGATCCATAGTTCATCGGCAGTACTTTGGGTATTGGTATCCACATAGATGTCATGGATGTGCCCAAAATCCAATTCTTCCACCCGGTGGGCTTCGTTGGCGCCATAGATGGTTTGAGGAGGACTCTGGACATCAGAGACTTTAAATAACTTTCCCTTCTTGGTTCCCACAATATATTCGTCATTTTTATTGAGGCGCATTGCGGAAACTTGGTCATTATCCAGTTCAATGGTTCGAATACGTTCCAGCTTGCTGTTATTGATATTATATATAGTTATCGCATCACTGCCCAACCATAGATGGTTTTCGTGGATCAATAGGGCGGTACCCCCTTCTAGGGCCAGTTTTTTTTCAAAGGAGTTCGTCGCCTCATTGAAGCTGAAGAGCCCTTCCAAGGGACTAAGCGCCCAAATTCCACCATTTGTGTCTTGGGATAGGGCAAATTGTTGCGCCTTCTCCGTTTTTGAAAAGCGATAGGTAGTAAACTGTCCTTGGTATAACCGCCCAATACTATGGTTGGATTGTGAAAGCCAAATGCTTTGATCATTACCCACCGTAAAACCGTTGGGGTAGAAGGGCAGCTCATCCGTTTCATTGATCGTGCCCTCTAACAGCTTAGCAACATGAGGTTCTGCAACCAAATCACTAATGTGGTAAATGCCCATATCATTGATAAAAAGCAGCGTATCGCGCTGTTTGTGCAGCTGATGAATGTTTTGGCTCTGGGTATGCTGGCTGTACATATCAAAATGGGTCCCATCAAAGCGGTACAGGCCATTTTTAGTGCCAATCCAGACAAAACCGACCTCATCCTTTAGCACGTTGGACACTTGGTCAAAAGGGGCGCCTGAGTTGGTGTTGTACTGAACGTACCCATACTGTTGTGCGGGAACATGGAAAACGATCCCTAACAGGAAAAGACAAAGGACAACGCTATTCAATTTTCCAAACATCAGGAAGAATATAGGAATAAATAGCCAATAATTATGGACCTGTCCGCTCCATGCAGGAATCATGTTCATTTGATTTGATGGTTTTTGTATTTCAACGAAAACCTAGAAGCCGGTCATCGAAAACACGGTTTGCCCCACAATACGCTGGATTCCGTTAACGTTGCCATTCAAAACCCAAAGCGATGAGACACCTACCCACCTACCGATTTTTATCGATTCCCATATTTTTTCAAGTTGTTATGTTGTCTTGCCTATTTCTCGTGGTTTCCTGTGAGAAAGATGAGGCGACGGTTGATGATCCAGCTCAAGAAGGTGTTATGGATAATCAAGATGACGAAAATTCGAATGATGATAGTAGTGATGGGAATATGGATGAAGAGGCTGATTCCGGAAATCAAAGCAATGATTGCCCTAGCTCCATAGGTTTTGTTTTTGAGGAAGCCAATGGCATAGTTTCGGCCTGCAACAGGTCGCGGGCCGGTTGCAGCATCGCGGTGGTGCGCATGTCC
>JBCBZA010000274.1:0-2659 GCA_039815575.1 Bacteroidota bacterium
AGCCTTTCTCTTCAAGAATCAGGGCAGTAAGGTCTATGGGAAAGCCAAAGGTATCATAAAGCTCAAAGGCCTTTTCGCCATCTACCGTCCTTTCGTTGGTAGCCTTAATAACGGAATCCAACAAAACCAATCCCTGTTCCAAGGTGCTCAAAAATGAACTTTCCTCTTCCTTAATCACATTTTCAATAAGCTGTCTCTGGCTTCTGAGTTCTGGAAATGCTTTGCCCATTTGTTCGCCCAGCACCTTGACCAAACGATGGATAAAAGGCGTTTTGGTGTCCAAAAAAGTAAATCCATATCGAATGGCCCGTCGCAATATCCTTCGGATTACGTAGCCCGCTCCCGTATTACTGGGCAATTGCCCATCGGCAATGGCAAAGGATACGGCGCGCACATGATCGGCTACAACACGTATGGCAATGTCCGTTTCCTCGTGGTTGCCATATTCCTTTCGGGTAATGGTTTCAATTTCCCGGATAAGGGGGGTAAATACATCCGTATCATAATTGGACTGCTTCCCTTGTAGTACCATACACAGTCGCTCAAAACCCATTCCCGTGTCGATATGCTTTTCGGGGAGGTCTTCCAATTGGCCATTTGCTTTTCTATTGTACTGCATAAAGACCAAATTCCATATTTCCACTACCTGCGGGTGGTCTTGGTTGACAAGTTCGGATCCTGCCACTTTGGCCTTTTCTTCCTGCGACCTAATGTCTACATGGATTTCGGAACATGGGCCACATGGGCCCTGATCGCCCATTTCCCAGAAATTATCTTTCTTGTCCCCCATCAGAATACGATCTTCAGGGAGGATTCCCTTCCAAAAGTCAAAGGCTTCTTGGTCCAAATCCAAATTATCGGCGTCATCACTTCCCTCAAAGACAGTGACGTATAAATTGTCCTTATTAATGTTGTACACCGCTGTAAGTAACTCCCATGCCCAAGCTATAGCCTCTTTTTTGAAGTAATCGCCAAAACTCCAATTGCCCAACATTTCAAACATGGTATGGTGGTAGGTGTCCTTACCTACTTCTTCCAAATCATTGTGCTTACCACTGACCCTAAGGCACTTTTGGGTATCCGCTACCCGTTTTTTGTCCGGTTTTGAAATCCCAAGAAAGTATTCCTTGAACTGGTTCATTCCAGCATTGGTGAATAGCAAGGTGGGGTCATTTTTCATCACCATGGAAGCCGAAGGAACAATTTTGTGGTCCTTGGAAGCAAAGAAGTTTAAAAACTGTTCTCTAACCTGTTGGGATGTCATAAGGGCAGTTAAGCTTTAATTAATTTTAACAGATCATACAAAACAATTTTTATATTTGTCTGTTACCTAAAAATGAACGACCAAAAATAGGATAATTTACCTTCATGTCTAAAGTAAAGTACTATTACGACCCTGACACCCTTTCGTATCGAAAGATCGAACCTAAAAAGTCGAAAAAGTACCGAAACATTGCCTTTTTTATTTTAGGTGCTACCCTATTCGGGTTTTTAGGCCTTATTTTCCTATTGAATACCAATTTGGTCAATACCCCAAAAGAGCTTTCCCTACAGCGTGAAGTTCAGAACTACGAGCTGCAGTTTGATATTTTGGACCGAAAAATGCAGCAAATGGAACAAGTGTTGTCCAGTATAGAGGATCGGGACAATAATTTATATCGTTTGTACTTTGAAGCGAATCCCATTCCAGAAGAACAACGCCGTGCCGGTTTTGGGGGGGTAAATCGCTATAAGTCCCTGGAAGGTTTTAATAATTCAGAGATTATCATCGACGCTACCAAACGTTTGGATATCATCCAAAAGCAAATGGTCATTCAATCCAAATCTTTGGATGAGATTGCTAAACTGGCCGAGGAAAAAGAAAAACTATTGGCGGCCATTCCAGCCATCCAACCTGTGCGCAATGAAAATCTTAGACGTATGGCTTCTGGCTTTGGCTGGCGCAGCGACCCCTTTACCAAGGCCCGAAAGATGCATTGGGGCATGGATTTTAGTGCCCCCAGAGGTACTCCCATCTATGCCTCTGGAGATGGAAAAGTGGTTCGAGCGGATAACGGATCTTCTGGCTTTGGAAAACATATTCGTATTGATCATGGCTATGGGTATTTAAGCCTCTATGCCCACCTGAGCAAATACAACGTATCCAAGGGGCAAAAAGTCAAACGTGGCGACCTCATCGGTTTTGTGGGCAATACGGGCCGTTCCCAGGCACCCCATTTGCATTACGAGGTATGGAAAGATGGAGAAAAACTCAATCCCATTAACTTCTACTATGGCAGTTTAACGGCTGAAGAATTTGCAAACATGCTCAAGTTTGCCAATCAAGAAAACCAATCGCTTGACTAATGCACGTAGAGCTCCCAGAAAAGAGATATTACGGCATTGGCGAAGTAGCCAAGGCCTTTGGAGTCAACACCTCACTGATTCGTTTTTGGGAAAAAGAGTTTGATGTACTGCAACCCAAAAAAAATGCCAAGGGCAATCGAAAATTCACCCCCCAGGACATAAAAAATCTACAGCTTATCCATCACCTGGTCAAAGAACGGGGGTTTACCTTAGAAGGCGCCAAAACCCATTTAAAAGAGGAAAAGCACAAAACCCTCTCCAATTTTGATGTCATCGAAAAATTACAACGGGTCAAGGCAGAGCTTATCAAAAT
>JBCBZA010000232.1:0-4136 GCA_039815575.1 Bacteroidota bacterium
ATAAGCGTTTTTGGACAAACGGAAGAGGAAGACTATTACGATGATCCAACGGATGAAGAGGCTCCAGATCTTGATCCCGATGTGGATGATGATACAATTGATTATTTATTGAACCTTGCCGGAGATGAAAGTACCAGTGGATATGATATCAATGAGGAAACAATATTGTATCTGCTTGAAAATGGTATTAGCCCATATTTGATTGAACAATATTTGAACGGTGTTTCGGAACCCTATATAGACGATATCATTGAGGCTTTGCTTTATGATTACGAACGGGCCTTGGCCGATGACATATTCACGGATATGACAGATGGGGATGGTGAGTTTGACTTTGATTTGCTGGACCATCTTAATCCGGAGGACATGGCCGCAGCTACCCAATCCATGGAGGAGCTGATTGCATATTATTCTCAAGGCGACCCGAATGCACTTAACTTGGATGCCACAAAGATTAAGGAGGGGTTTCTTGAATTTATAAACTCCAATAAAAACTATCTCATTACCAATGCAGAGTATATCATTGTTTTCAATCTTATTTTGGACTTGGTAAATAATGACGTGAACGTTCTGGAGGTTTTGAGGGTTGCGGGTCTACCTACCGAATCAATTCTTGGCAATCCCATTACCAGAATCTACGATAGACATATGACCTCACATCTTGAAAACTTTAGGGAGACTATAAGCTTGAACAAGCTGGATAATTTAGGCACGGGATTTGACAATGCGGTAAGAGAGAACTTTGATCCTGACCTAGCTGATATGATTCTCAATGGTTACTAAAATATTACATTCTTTAGTGTTTATACTGTTTCTTTCCGGATGGGTTTATTCTCAAGATCGTCTTACTCCAGAAGAACAACTCTATATACTACACCGCGAAAATCTTGAAGAGTGGAAAAATTCTTCAGAGGTCCAGGCTTTGCTTAAAAAACATCCACAGCTCCAGCAGGTCATTTCTGGCATTAATCCCAATAAAGTGGACCAAACAGACAATTATAAGGTTATGGGGTTTCTCCAGATGCTTACATCAGAGGAGCTACTTTCATCTGAGGTTGACATGCTAATGGAAATATTAAGTCCGGAGAATGTAGGCTATATAGAGGACTTCTATTGGATGATCATCAATTCGCCAAAATCAAAAAAGGTGGCCGACTTGGTTGTGGACCACCTTCAGAACATTCGGCAGAAGCTTGAGAACGAAATCAGTACTTTTAATAGGAATTGATTAGCTCAGATACTATTGCCTGTCTTTTTATCTTCAGAGATATATCAATACTTAACATAATTGAAGTATGGCAGAATGGAAAGTTTGCCGTCATTTGACGATTGCACGTATCCCGCTACCCTAAGAATCAATTCAACAGTTTCGGATGTTCTGGCCCTCTTCTGGTCAAACGAGTCATCAAAACTGCTGTCAATCGAAAAGTGATAATTGATTGGGGGCAGTTTTCCAAAACATTCCAAGTAAATCTTGAAGTTTCTCTCAATGCACTTTATAATGTAATCGGTGTGATAAGAATTCAAAGTAAACCGTAATGCATCGTCGATATTGCTTACTTCAATCTTATAGGGGGGTATCAGGTCATTTTCATCCAAATCGATTGATATTGTTGCTCCGTTATATAAGATATCCCCCATCGCTTGATTCCTATTTTGGTTAGAATTGTTTAATTGACAAAATCTGCAGGGTCGATATCAAAGTTGTAAGAAACATTATCGCTCGTCGCTGTCTGGCTGAAGCTTTCACTTTGCACGGTTTCACCGTCCAGTCTAATCACAACGCTGAGGGTCATATCACCAACGTTTATTAAACCAGGTTCCGGTTCACCTACGATCAATGTCCCCGTCAATTGCGTTGCGGAACCTACACCTGAGATTGTGCAATTTGCGAACTCTGAAATATCATAAACGATTAGGTTCGGTACATTTTCATCATCACAATTGTTTATTTGCGTTCCTGTCATGGTTGCTGTAATTGAAGACAAGTACTGTCCAAAGTCACCGGTTTGCGTGATTTCTATTTCAAAGCGTCCACTATCTATGGTTTCACTAGGATCATCGCTGTCTGAACAGCTAAAAACAAATAAAATCAGTAGGGCATAAATGGTTTTTTTCATGGGTATAAATTTTAAATAATTAATCAATTTCGTAAACACCTTTCCGTTCTCTGTTCATTTCAACCAACTCCCTTAATACTTCATGAATATTGGTACTTGGAATTGCCACCATATGGAAAAGCGGATGTGATTTGTCTGAAGTAATTAGTGTTACATGCATAGCTGTCAATAGCCTGATTAGAAACGGTTTTCTTACGGCCAGATCTTTGACACGGTAGAGCTCTATAAAATCTGAGTTTATGGAGAAAACCCCTCTAATATGCTCAATTTGCTCTTCGCTTATTTTGTATTTGTTGGAAAGGATATAGGCAACTTTGTATAGGTACACGGCAAAAGCAAAGAGGAAAACTACCGCAACATACGGGTATGTTTTTTTTTCATCGAAAGTGGCCCAAATTAAATCTGTCCTTTGGAGATAATCAATAAGATAATACGCCGCTATTCCGATAATGGCCAAAATAAAAAGTAGTCCTGAAGGCTTCAGAACTGCATAAATTGGAGTGGGCTTTAATGTAAATGTTTTCTTTTGCATAACTGGTGTAAATATGAATCGTAATATTTTAAAGGTTTTAGGGTTTTAGGGGCGTTATCGTACTTGGTCCTGTAGAAATCCATAATCACATTGCGCATTGAGAAATAACTGTATTCTCGGGATTTTCCTTTTAGGTTCTTTACCTGGATTCCATCAAACCCTTGCGAAATTTTGATGTCCCCTGCTTTGCCGGTATAGGCCAATAAAAACTGTGCATCCTGTAACGCTGCCAACTGCCCTTTACCAAAAAGACAAATAGGTCTTGACTTTGGAAACATTGTTTTTACTAAATCGACATGTTCCGTTTTAAAGGTTTTCGGGAATACGATAAGGGATTCATAGGGTTTCAGTCCATCCTTAAGGGATAAATAAGAAAGAGCCTCTACGGGACAATTAAAAATGTAAACACTTGAGCTGAGCCTGATATCTTGTTTTGATAAAACAATTAATGCCAATGAATCTGTATCTCCATGACTTCTGCTCATGGTTTCACCGTTAAAGTAAATTGAATACCCTTTGATATCGTTCAAGGGATTGTGGTAAACGAACTCCAAGCCCAAAGCACCTCCATGATAACTATATGATTTGATATGGCCCTCGAAAAAGGCAAGAGCCGTTTCCGTAAATCCAATTGAATTGACAACGGGGTTGTCAAGGATGTTACATTGAGATTCCATTTTTATTTTTAAGGGATTGTTTCTGGTCGTTTTGTTGCCCTTTGTCAAAGACTTTTCCGATTTCCTTGGATAGCCGGTCCATGGTGGTTTCTTGGATATTATCGGGTTTTTTTACGCTGCTATATGAAACCCGTCCATCGGCTTTAACACTTTGGATTATGTAATCCCCAGACTTCTGTGAAAAAGTGAACCTGGTTCCCACATTTAATTTCGAGCTTCTATCTTGTTCCTGCCGAATTTTTTGTGGTTGTTCATTATACCCTTTAGAGGAACTTAGATCAACCTTAATGTTTTTACCGTTTACCGCAATCGGTTCATCTCTTCTTATCTTGGCCAAATCGTTCTTTGTCAATGGAAAGTTTAAGTCCTTGGTATTGACCTTCAGGACTTCGTTGGTCTGGCGGTCCCGCTGGAAAATGTAATTGCTCTTTTCTCCCTTGTTGTTCTCCATTTCCTTCACTACGGTTCCCCCACGCTCAAGCTTGTTGGACTCATTCACGGTAAGGTCTTTAGTTCTCTCCATTTTCTCCCTTACAGAGTGGACCTTTAGCCCGAATTTTCCGTTTTCTTTAACCTGGTTGGTAAAGGATAATTTCACATCTTGGGTTATTGACCGGTCCTTATCGATTTGGATTGTCACTGGCAGTAGTTCAGATCTCTTTCCCGACAATAAAGCCATTAGAAGACTCCTGTTGCCGATAAGCTGACGTTCGGAAATGCCCAATTTTTTAAAGTCCTCTAGAGGTACTCGATTTAGCCCACTTATCATAATTTATTATATTTTGATGTTGTAAATACATCTAAATA
>JBCBZA010000060.1:0-21724 GCA_039815575.1 Bacteroidota bacterium
AACGAGTATTACAATAACGATCCCCAACCATTTTAAAAATTTCATCCTATCAGTTTTTAGCTTTGTCACTAATGTACAAAATGCCCAAAGAAAGAAAAAAGCAATTGAAATAGGTTTAGCATGCCATTTAAGGTCGTAAAGACAGTCTTCCAGGAATTAATCGGTATGTATATAAAAAGTTTTGTCCTTATAATTTTTGTTAAAATCTACGAAATGTCATCAATTTTGCCACATTGGATATTTATTTCAGTCTATAAAACAACAACAAACCGACCGTTTTGCAATTGGAACTGGTAGAACAATGTAAGGCCAACGATAGAAATTCGCAGTTACTGCTCTATCGCAAGTATTGCGAGGGCATGTTTTGTGTAGCGATGCGCTTTTTGAAGAACGAGGATGATGCAGAAGATGTGTTGCAAGAATCTTTTATCAAAGCCTTCCAACGAATTCACCAGTTTAAGGGCGAGGTGACGTTCGGAGCTTGGTTAAAGCGAATTGTAGTAAATGGCTGTATTGATTTTTTAAAGTCGAAGAAACAACGAATGGTAGAATTGGATGAAAGCTATATGCATATAGCAGATGAAGAAGATTGGAAAGTTGAGGACACCATTGATTTAAAGGAGGTCAAGAATGCCATCGAACAACTACCGGATAATTATAAATATGTGGTACAGCTTTATCTAATAGAGGGATACGATCACAATGAAATAGCTGGAATCCTAAAAATCTCGGAGACTGCCTCCAGAACCCGGCTACTTCGAGGAAAGGGAAAATTAAAAGAACTATTAAGTGCATTGAATTATGGGACAGGATCTTAGGAAATTATTTGAAAAGGAACGGGATTCCAAAAAATATCCCATGAAAGAAGGACACGAAGCCCGGTTTTTGAAACGATTGGATTCTGAACTTCCGCTGAAAGAAAAGTATAGCTCCTTCTTTTGGTTGCGTATCGCAGCATCCGTTGTAGTACTGCTTGGTATTGGCACCTATTTTTTCCTAAAAAAGCCTGTTGGATACCCTATCAAGAACACCGCTGTTGCCAAAGAAGATGTTACTAAGGTAAAAGAGGGGATTTCCCTCGGAGATCTTTCGCCTGATTTTGAAAAGATCGAAAACTATTATGTAGCCAATATCAATTATGAACTATCGCAATTGGACGTTTCCAATGATAACAAAGAAATGGTGGATGGCTATATGGAACGCTTGGGAGAACTTGATAAGGAATATGGGGAATTGAACAAAGAACTCAATGATTTGGGGCCTAATGATGATACTATCTCGGCCCTGATTCAGAATCTACAACTGCGGCTGCAGTTATTGCAAAAACTAAAACAGAAATTAAATCAATTAAAATCATCAGAAAATGAACAGGAAACACATAGTATTTAGTGTCACACTACTCTTCGGGGTATATGTTTGGGCACAGGAAACCAAAACCTATAAGGAAACCTTTGGTGTTGGGGAGGGAGCTATTTTGGAAATCAAAGCTTCCCATACGGACATTGAATTTGAAACTTGGGAGAAGAACCAAGTAGAGATTGTGGCTACGGTTACTCTGGATGAAGCCACTAAGGAGGAAGCAGAGGAATATTTTAAAAAAGAACCCTTTAAAATAATGGGCAATAGTCAAGAGATTGAAGTTTCCTCCTTGAGGCGAAATTCCTGGGACTTTGCTTTGGCTGGCTCTGATTTTGATTTCCATTTTGATGTGGAACCATTATTCTTGGATTTGGAAATCCCAGATTTACCTGAGTTGGCCGTAATTCCAGAACTGGCCGTTATGCCCCCCTTACCCCCCATGAACTTTAAGAGTTTTGATTATGGAAGATATAAGGATGAAGGGAGTGAATACCTTCAAGAATGGGCCGAGGGCTTTCAGGAAGGATTTAATGAAGAATATCAAGAAAAGATGAAGGAATGGGGTAAACGAGTTGAAGAGCGTGCCAAAGCTTGGGAAGAGCGAAATGCCGAGCGTTTGAGGGAACGTGAAAGAATGATGGAAGAACGTGCCAAGGAATTGGAAAAGAGGGCAGAAGAACGTGCTAAAAGAGTTGAAGAAAGAGCTAAGGAGCGAAAAGAAAGGATAAAGGCAAGGGGTGAAGAGAATCGCGGCCTTTTCTTTTCAGGAGATGATGATTCCAATATTTTCTTCTTTTCCTCGGATGGGGAGAACAAGAAGTACAAGGTGAAGAAGACCATCAAGATAAAAATGCCAAAGTCCGTTAAACTTAAAATGAACGTAAAACATGGTGAGGTGAAATTGGCAGGATTTACTCGGGATATCAATGCAAGCTTGCGTTATGCAAGCTTGCTAGCCTCTACTATCGACGGCCAGAACACTGAAATCAAGGCTTCCTATTCCCCTATTGTCGTCCAAAATTGGAATCTCGGTAATTTGAAAGCAGATTATTCGGATAAAATTAACCTCAAGGAAGTAGGGGAGTTAAAATTGAATGCGGTCAATTCCAATGTTACTATTGAGAATTTGAGGAATAAAGTATTTGTAACCAATAATTTAGGTAAACTAGCCATTAACCATATTAGCTCCGGTTTTTCGGATGTGGACGTCAATGTTCAAAACGGTGAGGTCTTTTGCAAAATACCAAGCACCCCGATTTCATTTTATCTGAATGGGACCAAATCAAAAATTGCCTACCCAGCATATTTGGTAATGGAGCGGAATGTGAATTTTGATAATACTGTCCACAAGGGATTCCAAGGTCAAGAAAATTCCGGTAGGTTGATTACGATTAATTCCAAATACAGTGAGGTAGTTATTAAGGAGTAATGGTTGCCAATACCGATTCGTCCCAAAAATTAAAAAATAACTTGACCAAAGGCTTTAATGTGCCTCTCCCTCCTTTAAATACTCTTTAAAATTTTCTTTGAATCGATTTAATCTTGGAATGGACACCGCTCGAATGTAGGAATTGTCCGGATTTTTTCGTTCAAAATCTTGGTGGTATTCCTCTCCTTTCCAAAATTTTTCAAATTGCGTCACTTCGGTAACAATAGGACGGTCATATACACCTTCTGACTTTAAAAGATTGATGTAATCCACAATCATCTTTTTCTGGTCTTCGTTCTTATAAAAGGCAATGGAACGGTATTGCGCTCCACGATCTGGTCCCTGACGGTTTAAACTTGTTGGATCATGGGAACCAAAAAACACTTGTACCAAGGCCAAAAATGAAATCTCTTTAGGGTTGTAATACACTTCAACAGCTTCCGCATGATGGGTACGACCGTAAGCTACTTGTTCATAGGTGGGGTTCACTTCACTTCCCCCTGAATAGCCGGATACAACTTCCTTTACACCTTTCACACTTTCAAAAATGGCTTCAACGCACCAAAAGCAACCACTTGCAAAATAGGCCGTTTCATATTGTTGTAGTTCCTCAGGGGATAACTGAATTTTCTCTGGGAGTTCGGCATTTGCCAATTCGGTATTAGATGATTTTGTTATCGTATTGCAACCCAGCATTGCGGCAATAGTCATAAAAAGTGTTAGAAATCGCATAATAGAAGTTTAGCCTTTAGTATTGCAAGATGGCAAGAGATTACAAAGATTTGGGTTAAAAAGTGTTAAGATTTATAGGGTAGTCGTTTCCCCTATGTTGGGTAACAATAGTGTTTTACCCCTAGCCTTAAAATATTCTTGTGCTTCATTCCTATCCAAGACAATAGGAGGAAAGGTATCATAGTGATATCCAAGAACGGTATTACATTGGATAAAATCGGCAGCAAATGCCGCATCTTCATGCCCCATAGTAAAGTTGTCACCTATAGGAAGTACGGCCAAATCAACTGGGCCCATGGTTTCAGGAATAAGCTTCATATCGTAGGTGAGTGCGGTATCCCCAGCAATATAAACCCTTTTTTCTTCCGCTTCAATAACAAACCCGCCTGGGTTACCTCCATATGTTCCATCTGGTAAAACACTGGAGTGGATGGCGTTGACATACTTCACGGTTCCAAAATCGAAGGTTTTTTTACCTCCGTGGTTCATGGGATGTCCATTGATTCCCTTACCGCCGAACCAACTTACGATTTCAAAATTGGAGACCACAAGGGCCGATGGATTGTTTTTGGCAATTTGTTCCACATCCAACACGTGGTCTTGATGTCCATGGGTAACCAAAATATAGTCCGCTTTTAAACTATTCACATCAATTGTCTTTGCCAATTCATTCGCCGAAATAAAAGGATCTACAATAATTATTTTTCCGGCTATATCGAGTTTTAGGGATGCATGTCCCAGAAATGTTATGTTCATGTCCTAAATTTTCCAAATACCTTGAAAATTACAAAATCCATTTACTTTTGAATATCTTCAATTAAAATTGTTCAAACCGCTTCATTGGAGTTTCTCAGCGCAATACATAAAACCAAAACTCCTATTCCAATTTTGGATAGGAACATTTTAGTAACTGATTACCGTCCAATAGATCTATCCGTAACAAATAGGGAATTGGATGCTATTGAAATTTCAAAAGCCGAAGCATGTCAGCAGTATGTGACCTACGTCTTGCACAGGGAAAAGGGCAAAGTGGCCTATGGGGGTTATTTGGAAAAAAGGGGCCTTTACGGTAATTCAGATCGTTTTCTAGGAAGCGAGCCAAGGAACATTCATTTGGGGACTGATTTTTGGTGTGCGGCGGGAACCAAGGTTCTGGCGCCTTTAGATGGAATTATCCATTCTTTTGCAAATAATACGGATTTTGGGAATTACGGTCCAACCATTGTTCTAACCCATGAATTCGAGGGGAATCGGTTTTATTCACTCTTTGGCCACCTCTCTTTGGATTCCCTTGAAGGACTTTATGTTGGTAAGACCATTCATAGTGGTGATACCTTGGCTGCCCTGGGAACTCCTGAGGTCAATATTGGATATGCCCCTCATTTACATTTTCAACTAATACTGAATATTGGCGATTATCAAGGGGATTATCCTGGAGTATGCACCAAAAGGGATTTGCGATACTTCAGCGCTAATTGTCCAGACCCTAATTTGCTATTGGGGTATCCATCCCAATTTCGGTAAAATGCAATTCCATTTCGATTAGTGGTCTTTGAGATGTAAAACCCTTATCGAGACTTTTTTACACTTTAACCCATTTTGGTTTTTTAATCGAGAATTTTTGCTGGCTTAGCGAGATAAATCGTAGGCCTTTGAGGTCGAAAATAGCTTTGAAGTAAGAAAGATTCGACCCCCATGAGAACTATGTTAACCTATTTTTCCGTGCTTTTCTTTGGCATGGTAGTATCAGCAAAAGAACCGCAGTATTCAAATATTTCAGGGCATCAAATAGCTATGTCAAAAGATAAGGCTGTGGAATTGAAAAAGCGCTTTCCGAAAGAAGCAAGTATGGCCCGTCTGTATTTGTTCAAAAATTCGAGGGTGAAAAAGGAACTTGCTTTTAAGACAAAGGCGAATAAAGCAAAACTTGCATAATTATGGATACCCTTTCAATGATTTCACTTATCGTCAGCTTGCTATTTGTAATTGCTGCGATTTACTTGAATGTTAAGCTTTCCAGGGTGTATAAAATAGCAAAGAAACGCTCCTCCTATTCATCTTAGAATCGATGAAATGCACTTCTGTTCGGTGTGCAGTTCATCGGATCAAAAACGGTTATCGAGACTTTTTTACACTTTATCCAAGATTAGGTTTTTAATCGGGAAATCCATGTTGCACAGCGAGTTATATCGCCGATAGCCCCTAAGGGGAGATACCTTTACTATGTAAAAACAACCCAAATTATGAAAGCAGTAGTAACCTTTATCTTCATCATTTTCCTAGGAACTTCAGTTATGGCGCAGGAAACTCAAAAAGAGATGAAAGTAAGAACTTATACTGCAGGTGTTACCTTGAATATTAGCATCGATGAAAACGACATTCAAGAGAATAAAGTTGCTAGATTATACATGTTTAAAAATTCTAGGGTAAAGAAAGCCTTAAAATTCAGAACCAAAAGGAACGCTTCTAAAATAGCTTAAGATTCATGGAAATTAATCTATCCCTGGTTGTTTTATTGTGTAGTTTAATTTTTGTTTTTGGGTCGTTACTATTGTCTTTACGTCTTGCAAAAGCATCTTCGCGTCAAAGACAATCCCATCTTTAACTGTGTATTTTACGCCTCCTACACGTACTACTTCATTATCTTTTGTAAGTCGTATGGCCCCTATACCATAAAGGACCTTTAGATTTTTAAGCGGATTTTCCTGTACAATGACGAAATCAGCAAGTTTACCCACAGCTACCGTACCAATTTTATCTGCCACCCCTAAAGCTTCCGCACCATTCAAGGTTGAAGAACGAATGACTTCCAAAGGATGAAAGCCCGCTTCCCTTAGAAGTTCCATTTCACGGATGTAGGCAAACCCATATAGTTGGAAGATGAAGCCCGAATCCGATCCCGTAGTGACCCTGCCCCCGCGATTTTTATATTCATTGATAAAGGTCATCCAGAGCTGATAGTTCTTTCTCCATGCGACTTCTTGTTCAGTACCCCAATCATGCCAATAGGAACCATGGCTTATTTTGCTGGGCTGATAGAATTCCCAAAGTGAAGGAAGCGTGTAGTCCTCATGCCATTCTGCCCGCCTGGCCTTGTGTAGGTCGCGACTGGCTTCATAAATATTAAAGGTGGGGTCAATAGTAAAATCCAATGTAATTAACTCATCCATCACCTTATTCCAATGGTCGGAATATGGTTTTGCTGCCTGTTCCCAAAGTTTTCCAGCTTCCTCAAATCGATGTTGCTCATTTTGGTAGTTATAGTCCAATGGATAATCTTGAACGGTCCTGTCTTCAAATAAGGCTTCTGGCAAACCATACCAATGTTCCATGCTGGTCAGTCCCGCTCGGGCCGAATGCAAGACGTTCCATCGGGCGACGTCCATTTGTGCGTGATGACAGGCCGAACGGAGCCCTAACTTTTTGTTCTCATCCAACGCTGCAGCCATAATTTCAGGGGGAGCCCCAAAAAATTTAATACCGTCAGCTCCCTTATCTGCATTTTTTCTGACCCATTCCCTCGCCCTTTCTGGAGTGCTCAAGGGCTTGTCACTGGCCTGCCCAAATACCGTATGGGTAAAAATCCTTGGAGCAATAATGCTATTTTCTTGACTCTTTTTCTTCAATTCTTTGGACCAATTCAAACCGCGACCACCAACTTCCCTTACGGTAGTTACACCGTGTGCCATCCAAAGTTTAAAAACATAATCATAGTCCGCTCCTTGGGAGACACCACCGATATGGGCATGCATATCAATAAATCCGGGTAAGAGAAACATTCCTGAACAATCCAATTCCTTACCCCCTTCTTTTAGCTGTGGTCTTTCCGCCTCATTGATTTCTACCCCGGGGTAACCCACGATTTGGATATCGACAATTTTGTTGTTTTCCACTACAATATCAATGGGTCCGCGCGGTGGTGCCCCATTTCCATTGATTAAAGTGACGCCGCGGATAATTAGTTGGGAAAAAGGACCTTGTCTTACCTCATTTTGACCATGTAGCATAAGGACCATAAGTAAGATGGGTGCAAAGAATATGAGCTTTTTCATGTTAGGGTAGTTATTCAGGTATTCTAATCTTATCCCCGAGGAAAATGGCATTTAGGAAAAGTCTATTGGTACCGTACCATGATCCCCTAAAATTAGGATTGTCCGCAAACAGTACAACACGACCTCTCCCGAGCTTACTGACCATTAAGCTAGCTGAATGGTTTAAGAACTCTTCCGTATTCTTTTTGGAAATAAACCCGTCCACTAGCGCGTTTTTTGAGTATTGGCCTACAGTGGCATATTCATTTTTACTCGGTTTTAGCCAAACAGTGTTGTTTTTGTAGACGGGTATTTGGCTATCCCTATAACCAAAAGCCAATGGATGGGTCACATCCAGATCAACATTTAAAATAATTCCTCCAACTTCTTCTTTACCAATATTTTCAGGAGCATCAACATAGGGTTTTCTTTTACCTATTTTGGTTGAATCCTTTTCAGACTTGACCAGTTTTTCTTTCACCATACCTTTGTCAATGACCCATTTGGAAGCTGTACCAATGGTGATTAACGTATTTCCCTTGCTGACCCAATCTTTTATTTTCTTCTGTTGTTTTTCATTCAAATCATACCGACCCGAAACCATGACCAGGGTATTGTAGGTGTCAAAATTTGCCCTGTTAAAGTTGCGCATGGGTATTTTGGTAATCGGCATGTTAACTTTGGTATCCAATAGGTGCCAGACCTCGCCCGCTTCGTAGGAACGCACTCCATTGCCAATAAGCATGGCGGCTTTAGGTTTTGTGACTGGACTTACGTATCTACTCCCAAGGTCAATACCTTTGGCATTATATCCGGTCTTTACTGAAAATATAGGAACATGATACTGGGTTTGGGCTTTTTCAACCCAATTAAAAACGTCTTCTGCCTCTTTCTTTTGAAGGGATACGGGAACAACCAAAGCCCCATAATTGAACGCTCTTTCCCCAGCTGTAGTTTTGGCTGTAAATGGCTTAAAGGAGCTGGAGGTCGTAATACCGTTAGTTTGGAGAAAATTCAAAACGGCAGGGGCGTTATAATCATCATAATCGATGATATATGCATAATTGGTTTTTTGCACTGGAGTCACAGTAACCAAACCTTCAGTTGAAATAACTTTCTCGCCCAAGTTCAAACTAGTAACGGGTTTGTATTTCATATTGTAGAAATTGGCCACGGACCAGGCTGATGCATCGTAGTACACACTATCTCGATACTTGTCATAGGTCTCAAAAAAGGTCTGCACCATGCGGTACTGGGGTTGATTGGTAGGGACTACGTAGGATTCGTTGGATTTAAAAACATCCACTTTGTGCAATAGAAGCTTATCAATAAAAGCTTTCACTCGACTTTTGTCATAATCATCTTTGAACGAATATCCTTTAATACGACTCTTTGCTGCATTGCCCAATGCGCTCTTAAAAAAATCTTGCTGATATTTTCTCATATAGGCCTTGTTCTCAACGGCAGCTCTTACCGTTGCAATACTGGATACATATTGATTTCTAATGGTAAAGGGAAACGTAATTTCGCCAAAAGCCGTTTTCTGTACATGCCCCCTCGAACTTGCCTGTTCAAATAAAAGCGCAAGTGCACCTTGAAGATCGGGATAGGAAGAACCATAACCAGGATATGTGCCATCAAATACCTCTTTAGTGAAGTAGAAAGAACCAATGCTGTCCAATGCCTGGGCGAAATAATCTCCAAATAGATTGTTCAAATCCACGTAATTCTCCTTGGGCATGATGGGATCCAAAGAAGCATTGTCCTTCATGGGTTCAAAGAAATACGAACTTTGGGTGCCCATTTCGTGAAAATCAGTTACAACATTGGGATACCATTCATGATACCATTTCAATTTTCCACGACTTTCTGGATGCACCCCTAATAGCCAGTCCCTATTAAGATCAAACCAATAATGATTGGTCCTACCTCCTGGCCAATATTCATTGTGTTCGGCATCTTGAGGGTCCGATACCTGTGGATTCCCTTGATACATATTGGCCCAATGGGTAAACCTATCACGTCCATCAGGATTGAGGGTGGGGTCAATCATTACCACCGAATTATTGATGTAGTTTAGGATTTCAGAATTAGTGGAGGCCACCAAGGTGTAAGCGGTTAATAAGGCTGCTTCAGAAGTCGAAGGTTCATTGCCGTGAACGTTGTATCCCAAATTAATGAAAATGGGTACCTCCCCATAGTTGGATACGGATTTTGATGGGTCAACGAACGCTAAATGTTGTTGCTTTATATTTTTCAGATTTTGAAGGTTTTCTGGTGAGGAAATGGTTAAAATGACCAGCTTCCTGCCTTCATGGGTCTCACCATATTCATAAATGGAAGCCCTGTCCGAGACTTCTGCTAATTTAGCCAAATAGGCTACGATGAGGTCATGCCGGGTATGGCGGTGGCCAATATCATGTCCCAGAAATTCTGCAGGTGAAGGAATGGTTGCATCGAAAGGTTGGAATTTTTTGTAAAAATAATCTTGGGCGGAGAGGCTAGTGCCTAGAAATAGCACCGCAAAAAAAAATCTTTTGAACATAGAAAGGATACATTGAATTAGTCCCTTTAAAGATAGGTTAAACCTGCTAATCCACCGAACTGAATTCTTCTATTACTTCCTCAAAATTGATTTGATAGTAGGTACCCTTGGTATCATTGTCCCGAACAATAGTCCCTTTTAATTGTCTTGCTAGGTTATGGATCAATTTTAATCCAAGTGACTTTGTGGTTTTTGGGGTAATATCATCAGGAAAACCTATGCCATTATCCCCTAAATACATTTCGTAACTATTGGCTCCCTTTTTTGTGAGGTGGATTTTTATTTCGCCCGCAGAAGCATCGGGTATACCATACTTTAAAGCATTTGTGACGGTTTCATTGATGATTAAGCCTAAGGGGATTACAGTATCGATACTCAAACGATAGTCACCTATATCCAGATTGGTTGATATCTTATTTTCATTTCCCTTTACAGAACGTATTAAGTATTCACATAACTCAGACACATAGGGTTCCAATTCAATTTTTGAAGTGTAGTCATCCCTCTTATACAGCATTTCATGGACCATGGACATCGAAACTACGCGGTGCTGGCTGCTTTTAATGATGGCCTCAATTTTGGCGTTGGCCACGGCACGTGATTGTAAACTCAATAAGCTGGATACGGTCTGTAAATTGTTTTTTACCCGATGGTGTACTTCTTTGAGTAGGGTCTCCTTTTCATTAAGTTTTGCCTTTAGATCGGAATGGGCTGTATTACGGCTACTTTGTTTTCTTACATGTAGTCCATTGAAAAGAAATAGGAAGGCCAAAAGTGGGATGACAACCCAAAGGAGAATATGCCAATCCCTACTCCAAATGTAAGCCGCAAGCCCAAAAGAGATGGCCGAAGCAAAGTAATTCAGTATCTCAAGTAGTTGACTTTTTTTGTACGATTTATCGTTGGATAGGTCTTTCATGGATTAGCGGTTAGCGACTAATTCAATTGGATTAAGAATTTACTCAATCGTGAAACTCGGGGGTGTTTAACCCGTAAATCTAACCATGTTTTTGAACATAATCAAAAAAGGTAACCGAATTCTGGTTACCTAAATTTAACATCCGTACTTCCCTTGGAAATTATTCGTCAATCAGTACCCATTCCCCTTTATTGATTAAAGGCTCTGCTTGCTTATATTTTACGGTCTTACTTTCCCCGGACATGACATTTTTGATGGTCACACGCTCGTTACGTCCTATTTTTGGACGCTCTCTAATTATGGTTTCCGTCTTTTGAGGGCGTTGGCCTTGGGTTTGCTGACCAGCTGCCCTGTTCTGAGCCGCAAGCTCATCACTGTTTGGAATTTCCTCCTTAGTGGTCCTTAGTTTTTCCTTAGGTCTTTTAACTGTTCTTGCTTCCCTAATTTGATTGGTGTTCTCGGAAGGCAATTCCCCTTTATATAAGAATGAAATTACCTCCTTGTTCACCTTATCTATCATACCTTTAAAAAGTTCAAAAGCTTCAAACTTGTAGATAAGTAATGGATCTTTCTGCTCATGAACTGCCAGTTGAACGGACTGTTTAAGCTCGTCCATTTTTCTAAGATGGGTTTTCCAAGAGTCATCGATAATTGCCAAGGTAATGTTCTTCTCAAAATCATTGATCAATTGCTTTCCATTGCTTTCGTAAGCCGCTTGCAAGTTGGTTACTACATTTAAGGATTTTACCCCATCCGTAAATGGAACAACGATGCGCTCGAATTTATCAGATTGGTTCTCATACACATTTTTTATAACTGGAAAGGCTATTTCCGCACTACGTTGTACCTTATTTTGATAGTGGTCATAGGCCACTTTATAAACTTTCCCGGCAATATCCTGGAAATTCATGGATTTGAATTCCTCTTCGCTGATCGGTGATGTGATGGAAAAATACTTAATGAGTTCAAATTCAAAATTTTTGAAATCATCTGCCATTTTATTGGTCTCTGCAATCACTTCACAGGTATCATAGACCATGTTGGCGATGTCCACTTTCAACCGCTCGCCTTGCAAGGCATGTCTTCGACGTTTGTAGACTACTTCCCGCTGGGCGTTCATTACATCATCATACTCCAACAGGCGTTTGCGGATACCAAAGTTATTTTCTTCTACTTTTTTTTGGGCTCTTTCAATGGATTTGGTCATCATGGAGTGCTGAATGACCTCACCTTCCTCTAACCCCATTCGGTCCATCATTTTGGCTACACGCTCCGAACCAAATAATCGCATGAGGTTATCCTCGAGGGAAACATAGAATTGCGAACTACCTGGATCTCCCTGTCGTCCAGAGCGTCCCCTTAGCTGTCTGTCCACCCTTCGGGAGTCATGCCGTTCTGTCCCCACAATAGCCAGACCGCCCGCTTTTTTGACCTCATCACTCAATTTAATGTCCGTTCCCCGACCAGCCATGTTGGTCGCTATGGTTACCACCCCAGCATTTCCTGCTTCGGCCACAATATCTGCTTCTTTCTTGTGCAGCTTTGCATTAAGGACATTGTGCGTGATCTTACGTACGCTCAACAATTTGGAAAGCAATTCGGAAATCTCAACTGAGGTAGTACCAATAAGAACGGGACGACCTGCTTTGGAAAGCCCGGTTACTTCCTCGATTATGGCATTATATTTTTCGCGTTTTGTTTTGTAAATCAAGTCGTTACGGTCATCGCGGGCGATAGGTCTATTGGTAGGGATTTCTACCACATCCAATTTATAGATTTCCCAAAACTCGCCAGCTTCGGTAACCGCAGTGCCTGTCATCCCTGCCAACTTATTGTACATCCTGAAATAGTTCTGAAGGGTGATGGTAGCAAAGGTTTGGGTCAAAGCCTCGATTTTTACGTTTTCCTTGGCTTCAATAGCTTGGTGCAACCCATCTGAATAACGCCTTCCGTCCATTATACGTCCGGTTTGCTCATCCACAATCATGACCTTATTGTCCATGACTACGTATTCTACATCTTTTTCGAAGAGTGTGTAAGCCTTAAGCAATTGGCTCATGGTATGGATCCGCTCACTTTTTACGGCAAATTCCTTAAAAAGCTCTTCTTTAAGCTCGGCTTCCTTCTCAATATCAAGCTCTTGTTTTTCAATTTGTGCAATCTCACCACCGATATCGGGCATCACAAAAAAGTCTTTATCCTGTTCGCCAGAAATATAATCGACCCCTTTGTCGGTAAGCTCAATTTGATTGTTCTTTTCATCAATGGTGAACAATAGGTCTTCATCTACTTTGGGCATTTCCCTATTGTTGTCCTGCATGTAGAAGTTTTCGGTTTTTTGGAGTAATTGTTTTACTCCTTCCTCACTCAAAAACTTAATTAACGCTTTGTTTTTTGGAAGACCCCGATATACGCGAAGCAACAGGAACCCTCCTTCTTTAGTATTCCCCTCCTTAATCAATTTTTTTGCCTCGGCCAATACGCCGGTAAGGTGCTGTCTTTGCTTTTGAACAATATCCGATACTTTAGGCCTTAGTTCATTGAATTCGTGTCGGTCTCCTTCAGGTACTGGTCCGGAAATAATCAATGGTGTCCTTGCATCATCGATCAATACAGAATCCACTTCATCCACAATGGCATAATGATGCGGCCGTTGCACCAAATCTTTGGGGGTATGGGCCATATTATCCCTTAGGTAGTCAAAACCAAATTCGTTGTTTGTACCATAGGTAATATCCGCATTGTATGCTTTTCTGCGTCCATCAGAATTGGGTTGATGTTTGTCGATACAATCCACGGAAAGTCCATGGAACTCAAAAATGGGGCCCATCCATGCACTATCCCTTTTGGCAAGGTAATCGTTTACGGTTACGAGGTGTGCGCCTTTTCCGGAAAGCGCATTGAGATATAGCGGAAGTGTGGCCACAAGTGTTTTTCCTTCACCTGTTTGCATCTCGGCAATTTTACCTTGATGCAAGCCAATACCTCCTATCAACTGCACGTCGTAATGCACCATGTCCCAAGTGACCTCTTTCCCTGCGGCATCCCATGAGTTTTGCCAAACGGCACTATCTCCTTCTAAAGTCACATAATCGGTATTCCCTGAGAGTGCACGGTCAAACTCCGTTGCCTTTACTTTTAAGGTCCCATTGGTAGCAAAACGTTTTGCCGTTTCCTTTACTACGGCAAAAGCTTCTGGAAGAATTTCATTGAGGGTATCTTCCGAAATTTTATAGGCTTCTTCATCCAGCTTGTCGATTTCGGCATAGATCTCCTCATTGCGATCAATATCGGAAGAGGTTTCAACCTCCTGCTTTAAGGAGGCAATCTTTTCGTTTATAGAAGTACAATTTTCCTGAATTTTTGCTTTAAAAGTTATCGTTTTTTCTCGAAGTTCATCATGTGAGAGTCCTTCCAATTCCGTTTCGAAGGACTTTATTTTTTTAACCAAAGGTTGCAGTGCCTTTACATCCTTTTCGGATTTATCGCCTACAAAAACCTTTAGTACAGAGTTTATAATGCTCATTGGAATTCTTTCCTATAGATTGTCAAAAGCCGTTCCGAAGTGAAAACGGCAAAAATAGTTTTGATTGGGCTGCCAAAATTACACAAAAAAAGCCTCAATAATGAGGCTTTGATATCTTGTTAACAGGGTGTTTTTAATATTCATCCTCGTTCCAGAGGTAGTCTTCCTCCGTAGGGTAATCTGGCCAAATCTCCTCGATGGATTCGTAGATTTCCCCTCCTTCTTCTTCCATGGATTGTAAGTTCTCAACAACTTCCAGTGGAGCTCCGGTACGAATGGCATAATCTATCAATTCGTCTTTGGTGGCTGGCCATGGCGCATCACTCAAATAGGAAGCTAATTCTAATGTCCAGTACATAGCAATGGTTTGATTTTAAAATTTTTGCAAAAATAGTTTTTCAACTCAATCTGCCAAGTAAAAACTCAGATAATTCCAATTTATTTTCAGGAGTACCTATTTGAGTGAAAAAAATTACGAAAAATCAATCCAGTTTCTCCGGAACCCATTTCACCTCCTCGGCCTTCAAGTCCTTTGACAATTTCCGTGCCAGGACAAAAAGATAGTCGGAAAGACGATTGACATAGGCTAAAACGGTATCAGGTAGTGGTGCCTCATTGTGCAGGAGTGCCATCATTCGTTCCGCTCTCCTACAGACGGTTCTTGCCACATGACAGTATGACACGGCGGTGTGCCCCCCAGGAAGTATAAAATGCGTCATAAGGGGGAGTTTTTCGTTCATAGCATCAATTTCCTGTTCCAACAATTTGCTATCCGTGTCAGTTATCCTTGGAATTTTAAGACGGTTATCCTTGGTAGGTTCGGTGGCCAGTATGGCTCCAAGGGTAAATAATTTATCTTGAATTTGGATCAGTATCTTTTGGTAATGGGTATCGATTTCTTGATCACGTATCAGTCCCAACCAAGAATTGAGCTCATCTAGGGTACCATAACTTTCAATACGAATATGGTGTTTCGGAACCCGTTTTCCGGTAAAGAGGGCAGTGATTCCCTTGTCCCCAGTTTTGGTATAGATTTTCATATTGATTTATAGGGAATGTTGTACATAGGTTTATTTCCAATAATAAAAAAAGAGTGCATATGGTCTTAGTTCCTACTTCTTAGGGTATACCGGACATCTACTTGCTGTATTTGACCTTTTCCCAATTGGCATCAGCTTTAGGTTTGAGCTTATCTGGGCCTTCTTCATCCCATTTTTCTTTGGTATTTGTCGTCCAAGAGGTGTAAAAAAGTAAAAGTTGACCATCTTGAATTTTAAAGGCTTCCGGATTTGGCTCTACTTTTTTCTTTCTTGTCGCCATAGCGTAGGCACAGTAACCACCGTATTGAGGTATATATTTAGTTGGGTTTGCTTCAAACTTATCTTTATTGGCTTGGGAACTGAACTTGAATTTAGCCCCATCATGAACAGCTATATATTTTGAGCTACCTTCCATAGACTTACCATTAAAATATTCTGTTACGTCATATCCTTCGGCAACAAAACCATCTTCTAACGAATAGTCTATTTTCTGGGAGAATGCCGTCTGTCCTACAAGGACCAAAGTGATTAGAAATATTGAATGTTTCATATTAATTTATACGTTGTTTAAAATTGATCATGTAAAGTGACCATTTTCAATTTTGGTCGCCATGCCGTCGCTTCCCTTCCATAAATTTACGGGACTTACGTCTTTTTTTGTTACGCTTGTTATTGAATAGTACCACAAAATAGACCAAAGCCAACACCCCCAAAATAAAATAAATAGTATTATTCATTAGTTTGATTCAATTCGTTGTAAATGAGTTCTAAATTTACTTTATTACAATCTAATGGTAAAATGCTCCTTGACCTGCTCCCTCCTTATAAAAAGTAACCCAAGCAAATACGCATCGATACTTACGGTGATTCTAGGATGTGCAACGGTTTTATTCCATTCGTGTCGGTTATTTCTTAGATCTTGGATTAGAAATAAGGTTTTGTTGTGAACTTTTCCAGAACCCATCATTTCTAAGGTCATCGAAAGATTAAGGTTTTTGACAACCACCATATCCAAAGGTAAAACACTATAATTTAGACTGGCAATTTGATTTTCAATTTCAGTTTTATGGAACGTATCTTCAATTTGAATATTCTTGTAACCAAAATAGGGAATGCTCTTTAAGAGTATATTTTGAACTTTGTTTTTTGACAACCTTGGTTTGGCATACAGACATTTAGTGAGGTAATTGAAAACAAATGGGGAATGTACCCCATGGTGGTTGGTGGATGTAAGTAAGAACTTTAGGTAGGACGTCATATGTTAACCTTCTGCGATTGATGATAGTTCAAACCAACGTTCGGTCTTAAGCTCCAAATCGTTTTCCAATTCACCCAAATCGATGGAAAGCTGATTGATATCTTCACCCGATAGCCCTTCTTCGGTAAACCTTTGTTGCAATTGCTCTTTTTCCTTTTCCAGCTTGTGGATTTGTTTTTCCAATTGCTTCAGTTCCCTTTGTTCCAAATAAGAGAGTTTGGGATCATCACTTTTCTCTTTCCATTGTTTTTTTTCGGTTTTTATGGCGCCTTTTACTTCGCGTTCGGCGTCAACTTTACTGGATTCGTAAACTCTATGATCCGTATAGTTTCCTGGAAAATCTTCAATCACCCCATTTCCCTTGAATACAAAAAGATGATCTACAATTTTATCCATAAAATAGCGGTCATGGGAGACTACAATTAAGCATCCCGGGAAATCCAAGAGAAAGTCTTCCAAAACATTTAAGGTAACAATGTCCAGGTCGTTTGTCGGTTCATCCAAAATTAAGAAGTTGGGATTTTGAATGAGGACCGTGCACAAATACAGTCTTTTGCGTTCCCCACCGCTTAGTTTCTCCACAAAATCGTATTGCTTTTTTCGATCAAAAAGAAAACGTTCCAAAAGTTGCTGGGCAGAGATTTGCTTCCCTTTTTTCAAGGGAATATAATCCCCGAATTCCCGAATGACCTCAATAACCTTCTGCCCCTCCTTGGTCTGGATACCTTTTTGGGTGTAATACCCAAATTTTATGGTATCGCCTACCACAATTTTGCCACCATCAACAAGTTCCCTTCCGGTAAGGATATTCAAAAAAGTGGACTTTCCCGTGCCATTTTTTCCTATAATCCCCAGGCGTTCCCCTTTTGTAAAGCTATAATCGAATGCATTGAGAATGATTTGTTCCCCATAGGCTTTTTTTAAGTTGTGGAGTTCCACAATTTTACTCCCCAATCGTTCCATGTTTATTTCCAACTGGACATGATGTTCTTTTCTTCGCTGGTGTGCCAATGCTTTTATTTGATGAAAATCGTCAATTCTGGATTTTGATTTGGTGGTGCGGGCTTTGGGTTGCCTCCGCATCCAATCCAATTCCTTTTTATAGAGGATTTTGTTTTTGTGTTGTTCTACTTGCTCCCTTTCCAATCTGGCCTCCCTTTTTTCCAAGTAGTAGCTATAATTTCCCCTATAACTGAAGATGGCATTGTTTTCAAGTTCTAAAATCCCATTGCATACCCGTTCTAAAAAATACCGGTCATGGGTCACCATAAAAAGTGTAATATTCTCTTTTCTGAAAAACGCTTCGAGCCACTCTATCATCTCTAAATCCAGATGATTGGTAGGCTCATCCAAAATCAATAGTTCCGGCTTGTTTATCAATGCATTAGCAAGGGCCAGGCGTTTTTTTTGCCCTCCAGATAGGGTGTGGACCTTTTGTTTAAGATCCGATAAATTGAGCTTAAAAAGAATCTGTTTGTACTGGGTCTCAAAGTCCCAAGCGTTACAACGCTCCATGGCCTCAAAAGCCCTTTGGTATTCTTCTTGGTCTTCAGGATTCCGGAGGGCCTGGTCGTATTTTGAAATGATTTGAAGTATCTCATTGCCAGATGCAAAAATGGTCTCTTCGATGGTAAGTTCTGGATTCAGGTCAGGCTCTTGCGGAAGAAAGGAAACCCTTATATTTTTCCTCTTGATGACTTGCCCTCTTTCAGGTTGGTCACGTCCGGACATAATATTAAGAATGGACGTTTTCCCACTACCGTTTTTAGCGATTAGGGCAATCTTTTGATCTTTATTGATGCCAAACGAAATATCTGAAAAGAGCGTTAGTTCCCCATAAGATTTGGAAATATTTTCTACGGTCAGATAATTCATCCGGTGAATTTATGCTCTTTTTAGAAGTAAAAGATAACGAGCGGACAAAACTAACATTAAGGGCACATTTAATGGGGATAGCACTTGGACTCCAAAAATCCAAAAAATTAAAATAAGACCAATACACCCAAATGCAATCCAAAGGTATTTTTTCAACCACTTTATGGTAGCCTGTCTACCCATAAGGTAGAACGCAACGACGAGGTTTGACGGTAAAAGCCATAGAAAGTTAAAGTTATAATGGGTTACCACATGATCTGTCGCCAACCACAGCAATAGAATTCCTATTCCAGTAATTCCTGAAATGAAGAATAATGAAAAGTCAAGCCAACGGTGTCTTGTTCCGTGTTTGAAATCCAAGTAGGTAATTACCAAAACAAAGCATAAAAGCAGTAGGAACCAAAAGAGTGGCGAAAGGGTAAAAATGCTTTGGTATTCCCAATCAGGATAATTCAAAATGGTACGTTCCCTTTTGACCAAAGGCTTTCCATTTTTAGTGGTGTTCTGGAATTGCCGCATGGCGTAAAAGGGTTGAAACATATGCTCCTCCGTATTGGCAACCCTATCCGTAATGCCCCCAAAAGACAGTTCAATTCCAAAGGATCCCCAGGTGTTCAGTGAAATACGTTCCCTTACCAATTCCCTAAAGGTGCGCCATTTTTCTAAATGGCTTCCGTTATATTTAATGGTATCTTTAAGTTCCCCTTGCAGTATAATTCCCGTTACATTGGAGCAATTATTAAACAACGGATCATATAGATAGTCACGATTTTCCGGACGATAGTTATTTTCAAAAAATCGAAAAAGCACGTTGACTTCTTCTGGTGTTAAGTCCAGAACTTGTTCCTTTACCCATCGTTTTTCATATTCATATTCATACAAAAAGCGTTCAAAAGTAGTTCTGCTCAGGGAATATATGAGCTTGCCCTTGGCAAAATTGGTATAGAAATTAGGTTTGTCAAAATCAAAGGAGCCATAGTTATACACACCATCAAAGCCTATGACAGGGTCTTGAACCCTAAAGGCAGTGTGGCCAAAGGCAGAATACAATTGATTACCTGCACCACAGGTCAATACACTTACGTGCGCATTTTTTGAAAGTTGCGGGAGTCCCTGCCCGATCATTTTAAAGGACAATAGGAACAGTAGGAATAAGTGCAGTATTCTTTTCATATGTTTTCGATGGCAAATATCATCATAAAATCCAATCCATGGAGTTGTTAAAAATTTAAAAATTATTTTTTCTCCTATTTTTACCAAAACCTTTACCATGAAGCCGTACATACCCAATTTTATTACCCTCCTCAATTTGTTTTGTGGCTGTATTGCGGTTGTTTTTGCGGTAATGAACAAGTTGGACTTTGCTACATTTTTTGTGTTTCTAGGGATTTTCTTCGATTTTTTGGATGGCTTTGCAGCCAGAATACTTGGTGTAACAAGTGCAATTGGGGTTCAATTGGATTCTTTAGCGGATATGGTTACCAGTGGGGTAGTGCCTGGTATCGTAATGTTTCAGTTGTTGAGCATGGCACAAAAGGATGGTTGGAATTTGGACTTGTTTGGAATGCATAGCGAAGTTGGGGTACTGCCACTTTTTGGATTTCTTATTACACTCGCATCTGCCTATAGACTGGCCAATTTCAATGTGGATGAGAATCAGGTTTCCTCATTTATAGGCTTACCTACCCCAGCCAATACACTTTTGATTTTGTCGCTTCCCCTTATCCTTTTACATCAAAATAATGACGTCTTAAATGATTTGATACTCAATCAATGGTTTCTGATGGCCCTTACACTTCTAAGTGTGTTTTTGCTTAATAGTAGGATACCATTATTTGCTTTAAAATTTAAGGGCAGCGGTTTTAAAGAGAATGGACTTAAATACCTTTTTCTAATAGGAAGTCTTGTACTCATACTTACTTTAAGGTTTTTAGCCATTCCAGTAATCATCGCTTTTTATATACTTACTTCTTTAATTGCAAGACCCTCGTAGTAAAATCCGTTAAATCCTTAATTAAAAGTGGGCAGAACTCGCTGTAATGGCAGGAGATGATTTGGTCTTCATTTGAGCTGTTAAAAGAATACCTTAAAGCGTGGTTTTTTGATATGATACGCTATGGTAAGGTGGAAAATTTATAAATGCAGGAAGACCCATATGTTTGTCCTGGTCGCAAAACTGTGGATGGAAAATCTTTTTTATTGGGAGAATCGGGAAAGTGCTGCGTCTCTAGGCAAATTGCTCCTCGAAATAGGTAAGGTCTGCCCGATTTTCCAATCGCTGTACCGTCCAAATAGTTCCCGGTGTACAGTTGTATACCAGGTTCATTGGTAAATACTTCCATGACCCTTCCTGTTGAAGGTGAAGTCACCTTTGCTGCAAAAACTAATCCTTCGTTAGTCAATGGGGTATCATTAAGGACATAATTGATATCATATCCTTTCCCGATTTGTAATTGCGCATCCTCTACTTCAATGCGGGCACCAATAGCTTTAGGACTATTAAAATCATAAGGGGTATCCACCACGGGTCTTATTTCCCCTAGGGGGATTGACCCTGCATCCACTGGTGTAAAGTAGTCTGCGTTAATTTGCAGTACGTGGTCAAGAATATCGCCTTCCCCTTCCCCTTTAAGATTGAAAAACGAATGATGGGTCAGGTTTACTACAGTAGGGGCATCGGTTTCTGCACTATAGCGCATAACTAGTTCATTGGCATCGGTAAGTGTATATTGGACCTTAACCTTTAGGTTTCCCGGATATCCTTCTTCCATATCTGGAGAGATACGTGTAAATTCCACCGTATTGTCGTTTTTATCCGTAACATCCCAAACTACCGCATGGAACCCTTGGATGCCTCCATGTAAATGGTTACCGTTATTGTTTTCTGCAAGTGGATAGCTCACCCCATCCAATTCAAAATTCCCTTTAGCAATGCGGTTACGCCACTAAGGCTTTCGGACACTTTCACGTTGTAAATCAGGAAAGTGCCACTGGCGAGAGATAAGGACTT
>JBCBZA010000057.1:0-22306 GCA_039815575.1 Bacteroidota bacterium
ATCGGGACGGCAAAAAAATGACACTTCCCGTTATTCTAAAAAAGAGACAGACGGAAACACTTCCGATAATGAGATTGGAAGTAAAAAACCTTTCCCAGAATGACCAGAAAAAATATGGCGTGGAAGAAGGGGTTAAAATCACCAACGTGCCGGAACAGTATAGGGACTATGACCTTTTGAATAAGGTGATGATTGAAGTGGACGATAAGGAAATAAAGGATATTGATGATGCTAAGGAGCTATTTTCAAAGATTTCGAGATACGGTCGCACCAGTATAACCCTGTTGGATGAGAATGGTGAAAAGGAACGATTGATTTTCCAATAATCCGTGTTTTGTAACTTAAAGAAAAAGCGCCCAATTTTTGGGCGTTTTTTTATGTGAAAAATCCTTTTACGAAAACGTTTGAAATTCTATTTTTGCCCTTCATTTTAAATAGCTATCCATGGGCGATATAAAATCGTATGAAAAAGAACTTGCCTTTCAGGCCGATCGTAGAAAGGCAACAACCGAATTTATAAAGATCATTAGTGATCTTTGGTATGATAAGGCCATTGAAATTGTTCTTTTCAAAAATCAGGTTATTGATAAAAATGTAAGTGATATCATTAACCTTCATGAGTATGCCGTGGCATTTGTGCAGAAACCCATTTCCATATTTGATTCCGTTGAAATTTTAAGGGCAATCAATGACATTCCACTACCACCGGCCAAAATAGATATTGGCAAGCTCACTTATGAATATCACTCGCAAGACAATGGATATCACAATGTTAAGTCCTTTGTCCTTGATAAGCTGAAAGATGCCCAAAAATCAAAGGAGATAAAGCCAAAAGACGTTGTGCTCTACGGATTTGGGAGGATTGGACGTTTATTGGCAAGGGAACTTATGGCTAAAACTGGAAAAGGGAACCAATTGCGATTACGTGCCGTTGTGACCCGTGGCGAGATTACAGGAGAAGTTCTTGAAAAAAGGGCAGCACTATTGCGGACGGACTCCGTTCACGGGCAATTTAGCGGTACGGTTGAAATTGATACGGCAAAAAAAGCATTGGCCGTCAACGGCACCACCGTATATTTTATTTCTGCCAACCAACCCGAGGATATCGATTATAGCAAATATGGAATCAAAAATGCATTGGTAATTGACAATACCGGGGCATTTAGGGACAAGACGGCCCTTTCTAGACATTTGAAATCCAAAGGCTGTGAAAGGGTACTTTTGACGGCACCAGGAAAAGAGGTTCCCAATATTGTACATGGCGTCAACCACTTTGAATACGACCCGCAAAAGACTAAAATCTTTTCCGCTGCCTCTTGCACTACCAACGCCATTACACCAATCCTAAAAGTGGTAGAAGATTCCTTGGGCATCAAAAAAGGACATTTGGAAACCATTCATGCGTACACCAATGACCAAAATTTGGTGGATAATTTGCATAAAAAATATCGTAGGGGCCGCGCGGCGGCTTTAAATATGGTCATTACAGAAACTGGTGCCGGAAAAGCCGTTGCAAAAGCATTACCCTTGCTTGAGGGAAAATTAACCTCAAACGCAATTCGCGTTCCCGTTCCCAATGGGTCATTGGCCATTCTCAACCTAGAAGTAAAACATAAAACGTCCCAAGAGGCCTTAAACACCATCGTAAAAAAGTATGCCCTTGAAGGCGATTTGGTAGAGCAAATCAAATATTCATTGAGCAATGAGTTGGTGTCTTCGGATATCGTTGGCGCTTCTGCTCCCTCAATCTATGACAGTAAGGCCACAATAGTTTCCCCTGATGGGAAAAATATTATCCTTTATGTCTGGTACGATAATGAATATGGATATTCCCATCAAGTCATTCGTCTGGCCAAATATATAGCCAGAGTAAGGAGGTTCACCTATTACTAGACGCAGTTTGGGGATAATACAGTAATGGTGTACCTTCGTCCCTACCCTAAATCCTAATTTTAATGAGTACACCTATGAAAAATCTCATAATTTTTTGCATCGGGCTTTTAGTGTCTTGTGCAACATTACATGCCCAAAACCAAGATAGCCAAAATAATACGGATGACACTTCCATTCAAGGGCAGTTTGAGACCTTGATTAGGAAATCTACCAATTACAGGCAAAATGGAAAGCGATATGAAGTTGTCCGACTATTGGAATTGAACGCGTTACAAAAAAATGTCCTGGATTCCTTAGAAACAGCAAATTCTTCCATCAGTACCTTAAAAGCGACCATAGCCGAAAATGAAACGGCCATCACTTCTTTGAATACAAAATTGGATGAGACAACAAAAAGTCTGGGGCGGATAACGGAAGAAAAGGATAGTATGCCGTTCTTTGGAAGTTTGGTTTCTAAATCGACCTATAAGTTAATTGTTTGGTCCATTATCATTGGTCTATTGATTTTTCTTGCCTTATTTATTTTCAAGTTTAGAAATAGCAATAGCCTTACCCAACAGGCAAAGACTGCCTTGGCCGATTTGGAGGAGGAATACGAACAGCATCGCAGGAGGGCTCTTGAGCGTGAACAAAAAATTAGTAGGGAGCTACATGATGAACGCAATAAAAATAGAAAAGGTGCTTAATTTCAAAAATGATTAAAATCCAAAGAGCGCAACAATCAGATGTAAGGAAAATTGCACCACTCTTTGATGACTATCGCGTTTTTTACAAGCAAGCATCGGACATTCAAGCCGCCAAAGCATTTCTTACCAAACGCATAGCCAATAGGGAGTCTGTAATTTTCATGGCGCTTTGTGAAGAACAGATCGTTGGTTTTACGCAGCTTTACACCACTTATTCTTCGGTTTCCTTACGTCCTTTTTATATTTTAAACGATTTGTATGTTTTAACTGAATTTCGTGGTAAAGGGATTGGGGAAAGACTTTTAGCGACCGCAAAAGAACTGTGTAAACAAAACAACTTTAAGGGTTTATCCTTGGAAACGGCAAGTGACAATCCTGCACAACAGCTTTATGAAAAATTGGATTGGAAAAAAGATACCGACTATTTCCACTACTTTTGGAAAAACAAGACGTAAGATTTCCATCCTCCAAGATTCCGATGTCACAAGATGCGTATTGATATTATTACTCTTCTGCCAGAGTTGCTGCAAAGTCCGTTTGAGGCTTCCATCTTAAAAAGGGCCATTCAAAAAGGTCTTGTAGAAGTTAATCTGCATAATTTAAGGGATTATGGCATTGGAAATTACAAACAGGTAGACGATTATCAATTTGGAGGTGGAGCTGGTATGGTATTGAAAATTGAGCCCATTGACAAATGTATTTCCGCTTTAAAGGCAAAAAGGGAGTACGATGAAGTCATTTACCTGACTCCAGATGGCGAAACCTTGAATCAAAAAATAACGAATGAGCTCTCCTTAAAGAAAAACCTCATCCTGCTTTGTGGACATTATAAGGGCGTTGATCAAAGAGTACGGGAGTCTTTTGTAACGAGGGAAATATCAATTGGAGATTACGTGCTCTCGGGCGGTGAACTGGCAGCAGCAGTGCTTTCAGATTCCATAATTCGCCTACTCCCAGGGGTATTGAATGATGAAACATCTGCCTTGACGGATACCTTTCAAGATAATTTGTTGGCACCACCGGTCTATACCAGGCCTGCCGAGTACAAAGGAATGGAAGTCCCCAAAGTTTTAATTAGCGGAAACACTTCTAAAATTGAACAATGGAGGGAAGAGGAGGCATTAAAACGGACACAATCCAGACGACCAGATCTACTAGAATAATAATTTTCTTCATTTTTTTACTTTAGCTGTTGCCATTTATAAAATAAGGACTAATTTTGCAGCCTATTAAAATCAACCTCTGGCGAAGGTCGTGAATGTTGCTTTTTAGAAATCCATAAAAATCACGAAATGGAATCTTTGGTAGAATTTGTTGAAAACCAATTGGTAGAGAAAAAGAGCTTTCCTGATTTCTCTGCAGGAGATACAATAACCGTTTACTACGAAATTAAAGAAGGGGAAAAGACCCGTACCCAGTTTTTTAAGGGGGTGGTAATTCAAAGACGTGGAAGCGGTTCTACAGAAACTTTTACGATCAGAAAAATGTCGGGCACCGTTGGTGTTGAACGTATTTTCCCTATCAACCTGCCAGCACTTCAGAAGATTGAGGTGAACAAAAAATGTAAGGTAAGAAGGGAGAGAATCTTCTATTTTAGGGGGCTTACCGGTAAAAAGGCACGTATCAAAGAAGTACGCTCTTAGAAAAGAAAACCCATAAAGATACAAAGCACCTCTGTTAGGTGCTTTTTTTATGAACAAATGTTAATAACATACGTTTATAATATGTTGATTTTTAATTGGTTGAATTTCTTGGATTACATCATTATTACACTACTTTTACCAAAGAATCAACAAGGAGTAATTCTTATTGATTTTCCTGAAGTCGACGTTCTTTAAGGTATTGTTCAGTTTATTTTTAATTGGTAGCACTACTAATCAAAAAATAAATGCGTTACAAAGGAGATTTCGGTCGAATAAGTGACAAGGTGCGTGTGCGAATAGGAGAGCAATTTTTTATTTTGACGTTACCACGAACAATAAAATAGTGCTGTAACATTCGAATTGTAAAATGAGGGTGTTGTAAGCGTTAAACGTTGAGACTCTTTTCAAGATTAACCGCAAGGTAGGGATGACGTGGAAACACTAGGTCCCAATTTTGAAAAGAGTTTACAAAAGCCATATCATTTCAGCAATGAAAAGATATGGCTTTTATTGTTTGGGCGTTTATCAAGAAACATAGCCATTATTTACCATTTTGACATCAACTACAGTTGCTGTAATACGTATATTTGCACCGCAAAAATGTTAGCGTAGATGGCCAAAATTCTATACACCAAAACAGACGAGGCGCCGGCCTTAGCAACACAATCTTTTCTCCCTATTGTAAAGGCTTTTACCAAAACTTCCAATTTGGATATTGAAACCAAGGATATTTCCCTTGCAGGAAGAATATTAGCTGCGTTCCCTCAATTCTTATCCAAGGAACAACAGATTTCAGATGATTTGGCCCTCTTGGGGACCATTGCAAAGACCCCAGATGCCAACATCATTAAATTGCCCAATATCAGTGCTTCCATCCCACAGCTCACTGAAGCCATAGAAGAACTACAAAAAAAGGGATATTCCATTCCCGATTATCCCGCACAACCGAAGGATGAAGAAGAAAAAGCCATAAAGTCCAAATATGATCGAATAAAGGGAAGCGCAGTCAACCCGGTTTTAAGAGAAGGTAACTCAGATAGAAGAGCTCCAAAAGCCATAAAAAACTATGCCAAAAAAAATCCGCATAAAATGGGGATATGGGCAAAAGATTCTTTGACCCACGTGGCCACCATGTCTTCCGGGGATTTTAGATCCAATGAAAAATCCACTACCCTTGCAGGTGCTAAAAAAGTAAGCATCGTCTTGACCGGTGATAAAGGACGAATCGTTTTGAAAGAAGGGCTTCAACTTCAAGATGGAGAAGTCATAGACGCCACTGTAATGAACAAAAAGGCGTTGGTAGCATTTTTAGCCAATGAAATAGCGGATGCCAAAGAAAAAGGGCTCTTGCTTTCAGTACATTTAAAAGCAACCATGATGAAGGTTTCCGACCCCATTATTTTCGGACATGTCATGGAAGTTTATTTTAACCAAGTTTTTAATACCTATGCCCAAACGTTCAAAGATTTAGGGATATCCCCAAGAAACGGCCTAGAAAGTCTTTTTGATACATTGGAGCAACTTCCAGAAGCTGAAAAGCGGGAAATTTCCAGCACCATTGAAAAGGTTATTGAGCATGGTCCAGACTTGGCTATGGTAAATTCAGACAAGGGAATCACCAACTTACATGTTCCAAGTGACATTATCATTGACGCCTCCATGCCGGCCATGATTCGTAATTCTGGAAAAATGTGGAATGCCTCAGGCAAATTACAGGATACAAAAGCCATAATCCCTGATAGTAGCTATTCTGGAATTTATCAGGCCACCATAGATTTCTGTAAAGAGCATGGAGCTTTTGATCCAACCACAATGGGAACGGTGCCCAATGTTGGCCTCATGGCACAGAAAGCAGAGGAATATGGATCGCATGACAAAACCTTTGAGATTTCAGACCCTGGGAAAGTTCAAGTAGTGGATTCCGATTCCGGTGCCGTACTGTTGGAACATTCCGTTGAAAGGGGAGATATTTGGCGAATGTGTCAAGTGAAAGATGCCCCCATAGCAGATTGGGTGAAATTGGCGGTAAGCAGAGCGAGGGCCACCAACACCCCAGCGGTTTTTTGGTTGGATAAGGCTAGGGCCCATGACGCAGAATTGATAAAAAAAGTGGAAAAATATCTGAAAGATCATGACACCTCCGGATTGGAAATCCATATACTACCCCCAATCGATGCCACGACGTTTACTTTAAAGAGAATCAAGGAAGGAAAAGATACCATCTCTGTCTCAGGAAACGTGCTCAGGGATTATCTAACCGACCTATTTCCCATATTGGAAGTTGGAACAAGTGCAAAAATGTTATCTATCGTCCCTCTAATGAATGGTGGTGGACTTTTTGAGACCGGTGCGGGAGGTTCCGCTCCAAAACATGTGGAACAATTCTTGGAGGAAGGTCATTTACGGTGGGATTCCCTAGGAGAATTCTTGGCCCTGGGAGTTTCATTGGAGCACTTTGGTACCAAAAACGATAACAAAGAGGCTTTGGTTTTGGCCGATACCCTTGATAAGGCCACTGAAAAATTTCTTGATCGGGACAAATCCCCTTCTAGAAAAGTAAATGAATTGGACACGCGAGGCAGTCATTTTTACTTAGCCCTGTATTGGGCCGAGGAATTGACAAATCAAGAAGACAACGGTGTTCTGAAAGAAACTTTTGGCCCTATTTTTAATTCCCTTAAAAAGAATGAGGAAACGATAATCTCAGAATTGTTAAGTGCACAGGGGAAACCTTTGGATATAGGCGGTTATTACCTGCCCAATTTAGAATTGGTTTCGAAGGCCATGCGCCCAAGCAAAACCTTAAACTCCATTCTGGAAATGCTCTAACATCAATAATGTAGGTGTAAGTGATATTTTGTTTATGCCTAGTACAACGCGTAAAGCGGTAATAACTCTTAAAAAAATCCCAAAAGCAATATCGGTTAACAAGAATCCTTAACTTTAGGGAAAACCGAACTAATGAAAAAAAAATTGCTGCTATTTTACATAGGTTCCCTATGTTCTTTTTTTACCCTACACTCCCAACAAAAGTATACCATAAGCGGCACTGTAAGAGAAGCCGAAAGCAATGAAACCTTGATTGGCGTTACCATTGCCATTCAAGACTTAAGAACGGGAACGACCACAAATGAATATGGGTTTTATTCCATCACCCTTCCAAAGGGTGAATACAATTTAATTATAAGCTACTTGGGTTTCCAGGAAATTAATCGATCGGTTTCCCTAGATTCAAATATGAAATTGGACTTTAACCTCCAGGAAGGGGCCCAACAACTGGAGGAAGTGGTGGTCACCGAAGACGTGGAACGAATGGACGTTAGAAAACCGCAAATGAGCGTAAACACCCTCGCCGTTCAGACCATAAAAAAGATACCTGTTGTTTTGGGGGAAGCCGACGTAATAAAATCCTTGCTCCTATTGCCCGGAGTTACCAGTGCTGGTGAAGCATCATCCGGTTTTAATGTCCGTGGTGGGGCGGCAGATCAAAACCTAATTCTTTTGGACGAGGCCATCATTTTTAATTCTTCGCATCTTTTTGGTTTTTTCTCCGTTTTCAATCCAGACGCCATTAAAGATGTAAAACTGTTTAAAGGTGGAATACCTGCAAGATATGGAGGTCGTGTTTCATCCGTACTTGAAATCTTTCAAAAAGAAGGAAATAGCAAAGAACTTAAGGTAAATGGTGGGATTGGTGCAGTAGCCAGCAGATTGCTGGTCGAAGGTCCAATCAGTAAAGACCGAACGGCCTTTTTGGCTGGAGGTAGGGCCTCTTATGCGCATCTCTTTTTACCCCTGTTTGACATTGATAACAGAGCTTATTTTTTCGATCTAAATACAAAAATCAGCCATCGTATCAATGACAGGAACAGTATTTTCCTTTCCGGCTATTTTGGACGGGACTTATTTAGTATCAATGACAGTTTTGTAAACATTTATGGCAACGCGGTCGGCAATTTTAGATGGAACCATCTATTTTCTGACAAACTATTTTCCAACCTTTCCGTAATCTATTCCGACTATTTTTACGGTTTGGAGCTTGATTTTGTAGGTTTTGAATGGGACTCCGGTATTCAGAACTTCAATCTAAAATATGACCTAAAGCACTATTTAAATGATAAGCTACAGATCAATTACGGTTTAAACAATATTTATTATGTGTTTAATCCTGGAGAAATAAAACCTAATAGTGACGATTCAGGTATTGTTGCCGATCAACTCACGAAAAAATTTGCAAATGAGGCCGCCGCCTATATTGATATAGAACAAAAAGTTACCAAGAATCTCAGTGTAAACTATGGGTTAAGGGTAAGTCAGTTCAATCGTTTGGGACAGGATGAATTATTCGTATATCAGAATAATCAAGCGGTAATCTTTGATCCCTTTCAGTTGGTCTACCGTGAGGCGACCCCAATTGATACCATAAATCCAGGAAGGGGGACCAACCTGAGTACCTTTTTCAATTTTGAGCCAAGGGTTTCCGCAGCATACACTTTAAATGACAATAACTCCATTAAGGCCAGCTACACGAGATTGGCACAATACCTACATCTGCTTTCCAATACCAGCTCTCCTACCCCTTTGGATGTTTGGGCACCTAGCGGTCCTTTTATAGAACCACAACTTTTAGATCAGTATGCCTTGGGCTATTTTAAAAACTTTAAAGGAGGCAATTATACTTTGGAACTTGAAGGTTTTTATAAGGACATTCAAAACCGTATCGATTATATCGATGGGGCCGACTTAATAGCCAATGATGCCATAGAACAGGTAATTCTAAATGGGGAGGCCAGGGCTTATGGACTCGAATTATTATTAAGAAAAAATGAAGGTAGGTTCCAAGGATGGTTGGCCTATACCCTTTCCCGATCTGAACAACGAACACCTGGTCGGGAACCGGTTGTTGATAATGGACGATCCAACCAGGAAACCGGAATCAACTTTGGGGAGTGGTATGCTACTCCCTTTGACAAGACCCATGATATTGCGGTTTTTGGCAATTATGAATTAAACAATAAGTGGAACTTTAATGCCAATTTTATTTATCAGACCGGGCAGCCGACAAATTTTCCTGTAGGACAGTTCGAGTTTGAAGATCTGGTAGTACCCTTCTTCGGTTTAAGAAATCAAACCCGATTACCGGATTACCATCGTTTGGATATTTCGGCTACACTTACTCCGAAAAAAAATAGAAACAGTAGTTTACAATCGGAGTGGGTTTTTAGTCTTTACAATGTCTATAATAGGATGAATGCGGCTTCCATAAATTTTAGGCAAAACCAGGATACAGGACGAAATGAGGCTGTGCGAACAGCAATATTCGGGATTGTGCCTGCCGTAACCTATAACTTTAAGTTTTAAGTGATGAAGCAGCCAATATATCTGCTCATAACAGTACTTTTCTTGCTTTCCTGTGAAGATGTCATTGATGTTGAATTGCAACAAACTGAAACAAGATTAGTGGTAAATGGCTTACTTCGAGTTGATTTGACCCAAGAATTTATTCCTGTAGAAATTAGGGTATCGGAAACTACAAATTTCTTCGATAGTAATGTTCCCACATCCTTAGAAGACAATGCTACGATCATCTATGGCCGGGTTAATCCAGATGCCCCTGAAATTTTAGACATTGACCCGAATAATTTTTCATCTTCTTTAACCGAGTTGGAGCCAGGAAGTGGTGTTTACGTCCCTGATCCGAGCTTTGATGCAGATCAAAGAATACGTACTAGTAGTATTTTTCCCAATACCGTTTTCATTTTAATCATGGAACACAAAGGAAGAAGGTATTCCGCCCAGGCACCATTTTCACCTTCCGTGCCGATTCAGGATTTGGAGCAGGGAGATGAAACGCTTTTCGATGAAGAAGACGTTGAAATCAAAATAACCATAAATGATACTCCGGATATAGATAACTTTTATGTACTGGATTTTGGTGAAGGGGAGTTTCTTGCACTAGACGATCAGTTCATTGATGGACAGCAGTTTGAGTTTTCATATTTCCTTGATCGGGAATTGGATTCTGGTGAATTGCTTGAGGTGGGTATTTTAGGGGCCGATCAAGGATTCTTTAATTATATGGATTTATTGGTCGAACAAACCCAAGACGATGGAGGTATTTTTGAAACCCCAGCCGCTACGGTTCGAGGTAATGTATTTGATGTGACAGGTTTGGATAACAACCTTTTGTTTGACAATGTTAACCGTCCCGATGATTTTCCCTTGGGCTATTTTGCCGTGGTTCAAGAATTTAAAAGAACGATTACCATTGAATAAATCCGGACCGTTCCATATTACTATTATTCGTAAAAGATGAAAAGATATTTATTTTTTTTCGGTTTAATTATTTGTGCCGCAGTAGGGTGTGAAGATGTTATTGATGTCGAATTGCAAGACACGGAAACCAGATTGGTCGTTAATGGTCTTTTGAGGGTTAATTTTAATGAAGAATTTGTACCTGTGGAAATTCGTGTATCAGAAACCACGAATTTCTTTGATGACAATGTGCCAACCCAGTTGGATGACAACGCGGTTATTTTTTATGGCCAACCCAACCCTGACGCTCCAGAAATCATTGACAACATAGCCTCCTCGTCACTGACCGAGTTGGATCCTGGAAGTGGTATTTACGTTCCAGATCCCAGTTTTGATGGCGATCAAAGAATTCGGACCAGTAGTATTTTTCCCAATACGGTCTTCATTTTAATCATGCAACATAAAGGAAGGCGGTTTGCAGCAAGAACACCTTTTTCGTTTGCCGTTCCCATTGATAATTTGGAACAAGGTGATGAAACCCTCTTTGATGAGGATGATGTGGAAATCAAAGTTACCATTACGGACACTCCCAATGTAGAAAATTATTATGTTTTCGATTTTCAGGAAAGTGATTTTTTAGCTCTTGATGATCAATTTATTGATGGGCAAGAGTTCGAGTTCTCTTATTTTCCTGATAGGGATTTGGAACCTGGAGAAGAATTAGAGGTTAGTATTTTGGGAGCGGACCAACAATTTTTCAATTACATGGATTTACTGGTGGAACAGACTCAAGATACTGGTGGGGTTTTTGAGACCCCTGCCGCTACTGTAAGGGGCAATGTCTTTGATGTAACCGGTTTGGACAACACATTATTGTTTGATAACGTTAATAGACCAGATGATTTTCCATTGGGCTATTTTGCCGTTGTACAGGAATTCAAAAGTAATATTACCATTGAATAGACTTTTACGGTCCCTTATCCCTTTCATTTATTAAAAGATGAAAAGATTGCGAGTATTTTTCGGTTTGATCCTTTTTATCCTATTAGGGTGTGAGGATGTTATTGACGTTGATGTCCCCGAGCCAGAAACCAGATTGGTGGTGAACGGAATCGTTAGAGTAGATCCGACCCAAGAATTTGTCCCTGTGGAAATTAGAGTAACGGAATCTTCTGGATTCTTTGAGGAAAATACGATAACACAATTGGAAAGTGCAGTGATATTGGTAGGGGAACGCGACCCAGATGACCCATTCAATGCGAGTTTCGGCACATCAGTCTTAGTGGAATCAGAACCAGGCAGTGGTATCTATATCCCTAGCTACATCCCGGGTACGGATACCGACGACCGCATCAGAACAGAATTTTTAACGCCGAACACGGAATTCTTTTTAGTGGTCACCCATAAAGGCAGGCGGTTTGCTGGTCAAACCCTATACTCCCCTACCGTGCCCATCGATAATTTGGAACAAGGGGATGGAACACTGTTTAGCGGAGATGAAAAAGAGGTTATCGTAACTTTTACCGATATCCCTGAAGAACAAAACTTTTATGTTTTTGATTTTGATTTTGGGAACTTTCTAGGGGTCGATGATCAATTCATTGATGGGCAAGAATTTACGTTCTCGTATTTTTATGATGAGGAACTAGACCCAGGAACCATTGTGGATATTAGTATTCTAGGAGCAGACCAACAATTCTTCAACTATATCAATCTTTTAGTGGAACAAACCGAAAATGACGGGGGAATTTTTGAAACCCCGGCGGCAACGGTAAGGGGCAATATGTTTGATGTAACGGGTCTGGACAATATTGAAATCTTCGATAACCTAGGCCGCCCGGATTCTTTTGCACTTGGCTATTTTGCGGTTGTCGAAGAAGCAAAAAGTACCATAGTGGTCCAATAAGGATTAAAAGAGAAGGAAGAGGAGAATAATCACCCCAATCCCTGTCAAACCTTGAAATAAGGTTGCCAATGTATGCCCTTTAAGTGCTGTTTTCATATCCATTTTTGAAAATTCGGCGACCACCCAAAAATAACTGTCGTTAACATGGGAAACCGTCATGGCCCCTGCACCAATGGCTAAAACGACCAAAGCTTTATGCACAATACCCTCTAAACCAAAAGGGACGAGTAATGGCGCAACTATGGCGGCTGTTGTGATAATGGACACTGTGGAAGACCCTTGGGCAGATTTCAAAACCGCTGCTACTCCAAAAGCAAGGAACAAACCTCCCAATCCCGAGGCAACACTGATTTGTAACAGGGATGCATAATCCAAGGTGCGCAAAATAGCACCGAAACCTCCGCCAGCACCGGTAATCAAGACTATTGCCCCCGCCTGTTTTAGGGATTCGCCCACCCAATCCTGAACTTGACCTTTTCCAATTTTGTCAACCATCAAAAAACTTAATACCACGCCAATGAACAAGGCAACTATGGGATTCCCCAAGAAGCTTAAAATCTCTGACAGAAGCCCATTTCCCAAAGGCTTGGTAGGGTATTCTGCAACAGATTTGAGAGCGATGAGTATCAAGGGAAGGAATAGCGGTAAAAGCGTATTGAAGAGACTTGGTGGATTTCCTAAATTATTATCCAAGGCCTCCAACGGAGTATCGAGGTTGTCCTTCTGCATATGTAACCGTTTCCCTATAAACAATGCCCAGAAGTAACCCATCAAAGAGACACAAATAGCCACCAAAAGCCCAAAAAGCATGACCATCCCTAGATCAGCTTCCAATATGGCAGCTGCGGCCAGAGGTCCTGGCGTAGGAGGTACAAAGACGTGGGCCGAATACAGTCCTGTAGCAAGCGCAATGGCAAATACCAAAATTTTAATTCCGGATTTTTTGCTCAAGGCCTTATTTAACGAGGAAAGAATAACAAAACCAGAATCACAATAAACGGGAATGGAGATGATCAAACCTGCCAAATTTAAAGCCAACGGAGATTTTTTTAGCCCTACCAACTTTAAAATAGCATTGGCTAAAACCTTCGTCCCCCCAGTTTTTTCCAAAAAAGTGCCAATAACCGTTCCAAAAGCAATGACCAGTCCAATACTGGAAAGGGTTTTCCCAAAACCTTCACCTATTGTTTTTGTTATACTTTCTGGGGACAGTCCAAATAATAGTCCAGATACAATGGCCGCCAGGGTCAATGAAAAGACCGGATGGACCTTGAACCTGACCGTGGCCACTATAATTCCTAAAATGACACCAAAAAGTATAACCAATTCCATAGCTCAGTTAATCAAATGTACAGTTGAATTCGATTAAATATAGTTTAATCTTACTAATTTTAAGGTGTATGGGAACGAACAAGGATTTACTCGTAAAGGGAATAAAATCATTTATTTTCACTGCGCTGACCATGTTTATAGCGCCTATTGTCCTTTATCAAGCTTTTAAGAATACGGACAAGCCTCTTTTTATTCCCGTTTTGATTGTTGGCATCCTATTGGCGGGCTTTGCTATTTACATGGGATTTCGTTCCGTAAATATTGTAATGGAAGCCGTTTTTGGGAAGAAAAAGAAATCCTAGTTTTTAGTCGGTGAATCGGTCTTCCATTTATTACTAAGGCTGGCGTAATCATAATCCAGAACAGATTTTTGTCGCTTCAGTCTATTTGCTGCAAATGCCCGTTGTAAAATGTCCTCTATAAGATAGTCTTCATGAACGTCCGTGGGTTTGAACTCCCTCTTCAAGTTGATCTTGAAGGCTTTTGCTGTGGTCTGGTACCAAAAGGCCCGCCAGCCACTTCGCAACTCCTTCACCAGGGCAAAGGCTGTACTTCCTGTCTGTCTATGAATTAACTTAACCAATATCTGGCCCTCCGTTCTTGTTAATTTCTTTAATTCTTCGGAAAACTCACCCTCAATGTATTTCTGCACCTTTTTGGTGTAACGTTTTCTTTGTCTTTTCTTGTTGATATACTTTAAACTATCATTAAGTTCTACCAATCGTTCGGCAGCCAATTTTGCATAAGGATAAACTTTTAAGGTCTTTCGCCTAAGGATATAATATCGAAGTTTTTCCTTCCGATCTGCAAATTCCAACTTTCCGAAAATATATACATCATCCAAAGCAATGGCCTTTATCCAGGAAGAATCCCCCTCCATTCGAACATAGTAGGCCGTGGAGTCTATCGGTTCCTCTTCAACTTGGGCGGCCCCAAGGAACATTGTAAAGGAAAAAAGGAAAAATAAAAATCGCCTCATAGAAATCTCAAGCTCCAAAAGTCGCACCAAAAGTAAGCATATAGCTTTCCGCATATTATTAAATAAACGTGAATATTGCTAAGTTTGGTGTTCAATTTTAAAACATGGCATCAGAAAAAATAATTACCAAAAACTCTTTGGAATTTTTTGAGAAATACCTCAATAACGCTTCTCCTACCGGTTACGAGTGGGAAGGCCAAAAAATTTGGATGGAATACCTAAAGCCTTATGTGGATAATTTTATTACCGACACCTACGGTACAGCGGTTGCGGTCATTAATCCAGAAGCGGACTATAAAGTGGTTATTGAAGGACATTCCGATGAAATTTCATGGTATGTCAACTACATTACGGATAATGGACTGCTTTACGTTATTCGAAATGGCGGAAGTGATCACCAAATAGCACCTTCCAAATGGGTCAACGTCCACACAAAAAAAGGGGTTGTGAAAGGTGTTTTCGGATGGCCAGCCATTCACACCAGAAAAAGCGGGAAGGAAGAGCCCCCAAAGTTGGAGAACATTTTTATTGATATTGGCGCAAAAGACAAGGAAGAAGTGGAGAAAATGGGGGTACATGTGGGTTGTGTGATTACCTACCCTGATGAATTCCATGTGTTGAACAAAGATAAATTCGTTTGTAGGGCATTGGATAACCGGGCGGGGGGATTTATGATTGCCGAAGTGGCTCGTTTACTCCATAAAAACGACAAAAAACTACCCTTTGGGCTATACATCACTAATTCCGTACAAGAGGAAATTGGCCTACGGGGAGCGGAAATGATTACCCAAACCATAAAGCCCAATGTTGCCATCGTTACTGATGTTACCCATGACACGACCACTCCGATGATCGATAAAAAAGTACAAGGGGAAGCTGCTATTGGTAAAGGTCCTGTCATTGCCTACGCACCTGCCGTTCAGCAGAAGTTGCGGGAACGTATTATCGAAACCGCACAAATCAAGAAAATTCCGTTTCAGCGTGCTGCCAACTCAAGGTATACCGGTACGGATACGGATGCATTTGCCTATAGTAATGGTGGGGTAGCTTCGGCATTGATTTCCCTCCCTCTTCGCTACATGCATACTACCGTGGAAACCGTACATCGGGATGATGTTGAGAATGTCATCCGTTTGATATACGAGACCCTCCTAAACATTAAAGCTGGAGAAACCTTTAGTTATTTTGATTGATAACCCCTTCGTCTGCCCATGGGTGGACACCGCCCCTTTGTAAAGGGGAGGAAACGGACATTCATTTTCCAAAAAACTTAAGATGGATGAACTAGTAGACATTCTTGACGAAAAAGGAAACTACACTGGCAAGACTACCATGAAATCAGAGGCCCATAAATTGGGCCTTTTTCATCCCACGGTCCATGTATGGTGCTATTCCAAAAACGGGATGGTCCTGCTACAGCAGCGTGGAGGCAATAAAAGCATAGACCCCCTAAAATGGGACGTTTCCGTTGCGGGTCATATTGGAGCTGGGGAAACCCCTGAAATCAGTGCATATAGGGAGGTTCAAGAAGAGATTGGAGTGACCATAAATGCGTCCAAACTTCAAAAAATTGAAGTTTTCAAAATCGAAAAAAGACACTCAAAAAGCATTTGGGACAGGGAATTCACCCATACCTATTTATATGAGATGGATCAAGGCGTAACCCTCATCAAGCAAGAATCAGAAGTGGAAGCACTGGAATGGATCAGTCTTGAAGTCTTTGAAACAAGAATAATAGAGCAGGAAACGCTATTCGTAACACATTCCACGAACCGCTATCGAAAAGTGATCGAGAATATTCGATTACGACTTTAAACTTTTTACAAAAACACTTGAATCATCAAGGGAATAGGATCGTTGTTCCCCAGACTTCATATTCTTTACTATGAAACTATTTGCTTTAAGTTCCTTGTCTCCCAATAGTAACACGTAAGGAACCTTCCGTTTATCCGCATATTTGAATTGTTTCTGCACTTTGGCCGCAGTAGGGTATACATCTACCCTTATCCCATTCTCCCGCAGTCTGGAAACCAATTTCAAAACCGCCTTACTTTCTTGTTCCCCAAAATTCAAACAAAGTACATCAAGGCTTTGTTCGATGTTAGTGGGAAATACACCAAGTTCTTCCAAAACTAAATAGATACGGTCCAATCCAAATGAGATGCCCACACCACTAACCTCCTTTAAACCAAAGATTCCTGTTAGGTCATCGTAGCGACCGCCTCCCCCAATGGAACCCATATGTATCCCGATAGGGGCAGCAACTTCAAAAATAGTTCCCGTATAATAGTTTAATCCCCTTGCCAGGGTTACATCCATTTTAAGAGACGTCGATTTAAGACCTAAGGAAGCCACCGTTTCAAAAATCCATTCCAGTTCCCTTACTCCTTGAAGTCCAATCTCGGAATGGGCCAATAACAATTTTAATTGCTTTAACTGTTCCAAGGCATCTCCTGTCATCCGAAAAAGCGGACTTGCCTTTGCAATAGCCATTTCTGAAATACCTTTGTCCAACATTTCCGCTTTTACCTTTGCCTCCCCTATCTTATCCAGTTTATCCAAGGCCACCGTAAAATCAAGCAATAAATGCTCTGCTCCGATGACTTCGGCGATGCCGGAAAGGATTTTTCGATTGTTTATTTTAACGGTACATCCTTCCAATCCCAATTCCGTAAAAACGGAATCATATAGTTGAACAAATTCCACCTCCTGCAATAAGGAGTTGGCACCTACTACATCCGCATCACATTGATAGAACTCTCGAAAACGTCCCTTTTGGGGTCGGTCAGCACGCCATACAGGTTGTATTTGATAGCGTTTAAAGGGAAAGTCAATATCATTTTGGTGCATCACCACATACCGTGCAAAAGGAACCGTAAGGTCATAACGAAGGGCCTTTTCAGTAATTTTTGGGGATAGGGAAGCTGAATTTTTTGAACTATAGGTTACATCATCCACCTTTGAAATGAAGTCGCCAGAGTTCAAGATTTTGAAAATCAACCGATCCCCCTCTTCACCGTATTTCCCCAAAAGGGTTTCTGAGTTTTCAAAGCTTGGTGTTTCAATAGGTTGAAAGCCAAAGGTTTCAAAGTGCTTCTTAATGGTAGAAAATATGTAGTTACGCTTCGCGACCTCTGAGGATGAAAAATCACGGGTGCCCTTAGGTATGGATGGTTTTTGCGGCATTAAATTGTATTAAGAGCGAGTACCTTTTCTGGCATGAAAGCTAGACCCGGTACATAAAGAAACAAGCAAATATCTGGTTATTTGTCTACTATATCAAATTAGTTTTCTATGATGGTATCAAACCATTGGTACAATTCGCCTTTGGTAATCGCGGCACCTTGTTCAATGAGTTGAAACTTATCCAAATTTTTATCTGCTGTATATGCTTTTGAAGCGGTGAGGTAATCCACAAAGTCCGATTGCCAATTTTTTTTGAACCAACCAAAACCTTCTTTGGTTCGTAAATCTACTTCTGGATTCATAATTTTTACGGAAATCAATTTCATCTCCTTTTCGGCCAATTGAAAAAGGTGCATATGGCTGGCCGAAACATTTTCCAAGTAATTGATTTTGGACAACACCCCTTCCCAAATCAAATCGCTAAATATATCCAACTCTTCTTCGGCAACTTCCGGCCTATTGGCTTTAATGTTACTCCATTCTTCAGCAGTAATGGATTGGGTAGCCAAAAAATTGATGAATTCTTCATGCAATTCTTCCAGTTGCTCTTTGGTCAACCTTTTGTATTTCATCTAACTATGATTATAATAAAAATAAAGCCCTGACAAAATATGCCAGGGCTTATTCGTCAAAATATGGGTTTTGTTTATTTTGCCTCTGCAATTACCTCAAAAGGAAAGTCTACAATGACCTCCCTATGAAGGCGGACTTTTGCATTGTAAGGTCCTGTTCTTTTTATGGTACCTCCTTGAATGGAAATAAACTTCTTATCGATAGTTTCACCAGCTTTTGAAATGGCGTCTGCTAAATCAATATTGGAGACCGACCCAAAAAGTTTATCTCCCGCACCCACCTTGGCAGGTATTCGTATTTCCATTGCCTTTAAGGCTTCTGCCACTTTGTTGGCATCATCAATTACTTGTTTTTCCTTATGGGCCCTTTGCCTCAAATTTTCGGCCAAAACTTTTTTGGCAGATGGCGTAGCCAATGCCGCTATTCCTTGAGGGATTAAAAAGTTTCTACCGTAACCTGGCTTTACAGTGACAATGTCATCCTTGAAGCCCAAATCCTGTACATCTTGTTTTAAAATCAATTCCATCGCTTCAATTCTTTTACTTTAACATATCACCTACATAAGGCATCAACGCCAAATGGCGTGCCCTTTTTACGGCCTGGGCCACTTTTCTCTGATACTTTAATGAAGTACCCGTTAATCTTCTGGGTAATAACTTCCCTTGCTCGTTGACCAACTTCATTAAGAAATCAGGGTCTTTATAATCAATGTATTTGATTCCTGATTTTTTAAATCTACAGTATTTCTTCTGCTTGGTCGTCTCAATATTCAATGGGGTCAAATACCTAATTTCCCCATCTTTTTTAGCTTTTGCCTGTTGTTCTATAGATGACATACCTTATGCTTTAGCTTTTAATTTGGTTCTTCTTTTTTCTGCCCAAGCAATAGCATGCTTGTCCAACTTTACCGTAAGAAAACGCATAATGCGCTCATCTCTTCTAAACTCCGTTTCATAAGGTCCTACAACCTCACCAGATGCTGTAAACTCAAATAGGTGGTAAAAACCACTTTTCTTGTGCTGAATGGGGTAGGCTAATTTTTTTAGCCCCCAATCTTCTTTGGCCACCATTTTGGCGCCATTCTTAACCAAGAAATCCTCAAATTTCTTGACTGTTTCCTCTATCTGGGTCTCAGATAGAACGGGATTCAAAATGAAAACAGTTTCGTAATGGTTCATAAATTTATTTTTAAAGGAGCGCAAAAGTAATCATATTTAATTCCCTTCACAAGAAAAAAGGGAATTGTTCGTTAATCGTTTAAGAAGTTATTAACAATAAAAAATCAAAACAAACCTACATCGTGCGTAATACCGAATACACAACAGAATATGCCATGTTTACATCTTTTGTTGCAGTTAATCGGGTTTATTATGTAATTTGCCGATGATTTAACCCCACAAATCACCCCATTTATGAAACTAAAGAGTATAATTGTTGACGACTCCTCCATGCAGCGAATGGCTGTTGCGAAGTTGGTCAATAATCACCCACATCTTGCCCTGGTTGCCGAATTCAGCAATGCTATTGAGGCAAAGAATGGTTTAAAAAACAATGAGGTAGATCTTATCTTTTTAGATGTTGAAATGCCTATTATTAGCGGTTTTGACCTACTCGAGGCCCTTGAAAACCCACCACAGGTTATTTTAATCACCGGTAAGCCCGATTATGCGCTTAAAGCTTTCGATTACGACGTTACGGACTACCTACACAAACCTATTACCCTAGCACGTTTCGAGGCTTCTGTAAAGCGGGCCGTTGCGAAATATGAGCAAATGCATCGTTCTGATGAGGACGAAGAGCATATTTTTGTGAAGAGTAACCTTAAAAAACGTAAGGTTATCCTTAACGATATTAAATGGATCGAGGCCTTAGGTGACTACATCAAACTGGTGACGGACGAAGCCAATATTGTTATTTTGTCTACCATGAAGTCGTTCGAAAAACAACTACCTGCCGAAAAGTTTTTGAGAATTCACAAGTCTTACATTGTGAATTTGGAAAAAATTGAAAAGTTCAATAGTAAAAATGTAGAAGTGGGGGGACGTCAAATTCCTCTAAGTAGGAATAAAAAGACTGAATTGGCGGAGGCTTTGGCCAACGTTTAATTAAATGTGGTCTACGTCATAGACCACCTTAACACTTCTATATTTAGAAATTGCATCAAAAGATTGCTCGACTCTTTTGATGCTTTTTTTTGCTTTAGAAACGGATTCCAACAAATTGAATTTCACTAGAATGTGCTTTAAGTATTCATTGCGTATTCTAGAAACTACGGGAGCTTCGGGACCTAAAACCCTACACTTTAAAATATTCCTAAGTGAGGCGGCAAACCATATACTAGCTTCATTTAATGTATTGAAATCCCTGCCCTTTAACGTAATCTTGAGCATCTTTATGTGTGGTGGATATTTAAATTGCTCCCTTTCGTACGACTGCTCTTGAAAAAACTTTGCATATTCATAGCTTGAGACCTGTTGTAGAACCTGATGATAGGGATCATAGGTCTGTACCAGTACCTTGCCCCTTTTCTCGGTCCTACCCGCCCTACCGGCCACTTGTACCAATAATTGAAAACTTCGTTCGTGGGCGCGATAATCTGGAAAATTAAGAAGGGTATCAGCATTCATTATTCCGACAAGGCCTACATTTCTGAAGTCGAGACCTTTAGTAACCATTTGCGTACCCACCAAAACATCAATGTCTTGGGCTTCAAAAGCAGCAATGAGCTTTTCGTAGGCATATTTTCCCCGAGTGGTATCCAAATCCATTCGTCCTACTTTGACTTCCGGTACCAATTGTTTTAGTTCTTCCTCTACCTGTTCCGTTCCGAAACCTTTGGTGTCCAACGTTGAATTTCCACAAGCCTGGCAGCTTTTTAGCATTGGGATGTTGAAACCACAATAATGACAACGGAGCTGTTGGCGAAACTGGTGAAAGGTTAAACTAACGTCGCAGTTGGGACATTGGGGGGAATGACCACAGGTTGTGCATTCAACAATAGGGGCAAATCCCCTTCTGTTCTGAAAAAGTATAATCTGTTCGCCCTCTTCCAATGCTCCTTGGATACCATGGAGAAGTCGTTCCGAAAAATGACCTTTCATTCGCTTTTTTCGATAGGCCTCTTTAATGTCTACCAATTCAATTTCCGGCATCATAACGTCTCTAAAGCGCCGGGGGATTTCCGCTAAACCGTACTTCCCCTTTTTAGCATTGGCATAACTTTCAATACTGGGTGTGGCCGAACCCAACACGCAATAGGCATGGTGTAAATTGGCCAAATAGATGGCAGAATCCCGGGCATGATACCTTGGGGCAGGGTCAAACTGTTTAAAAGATTGTTCATGTTCTTCATCCACAATAATCAGTCCCAAATCGGAAAAAGGAAGAAAGAGTGCAGACCTCGCGCCTAAAACTATTCTGGCCTTGTCATTTTTTTGTAGCACGTTGTTCCAGACTTCCACTCGTTCATTTTGTGAATATCTGGAATGGTATACAGCTATCTGATTTCCAAAAAAGGCCTTAAGCCGATTTATAAGCTGCGAGGTCAAAGCAATTTCAGGCAAGAGATAAAGAGCCTGCTTCCCCAATATCAAGGCATTCTGAATGAGTTTAATGTAAACCTCGGTTTTTCCCGAAGAAGTTACTCCATGTAGCAGACAGACCTTTCCTTGTTCAAAACTAGTTTGGACATCCCTTAGGGCTTTTGTTTGCAGTGTGTTCAATACGATATCAGCTGCCGTCTTTTGATTAACTTCAAAAGTGACCCTATCGGTTCGAATTTCAAATTCCTCAAAAATGGACTTTTCTATCAATGTTTTTATAACGGCTTTGGAAACACCACTTTCGGTTTCCA
>JBCBZA010000108.1:0-13466 GCA_039815575.1 Bacteroidota bacterium
ACACTGCTTCTGAGTACGGCTTTAGATAGCAGTTGTTATCCAAAGAGGATTTAAAAGAACTAAGCATTATTGGTTCCATAATTTTTATGGAGCCATTTTTTTACCTACGCTATATAAACTACCTGTAGTTGATTTACCATTAAAAATAAAATATCTTATGGAATGTTTGGTATTGATGTCCAAGGAACTGTTTTCAGTGGCTACAAGGTTGTCCAATCTCATAGGGTGATTACAACATTTCCCCGCTTCCTACCGGTTTCCACATAGTGATGGGCCGCTACAATGGCATCCAATGGAAATTCCTTATCAATAAAAGGTTTGATTTTGCCGGTCAAGGTTAAATCGACCACCTCTTGGAGCTGTTCTGTTTTTTCGGAAGTTATGGAGGTTATGGAAACGAAGGTGCCGCTAGGTTTCAGGACTTTTTTTGCTTCGGATTTTGAGGTTTTTCCAACGGCATCAAACACGAGGTCGTAGGTATTACTTGTCGTCGTGTAATCCTCTCTTTTATAATCCAGCATCAAATCAGCGCCAAGCGATTGCAACATATCAAAATTAGAACCACTGGAAACTGTGGTTACAGCAGCTCCATAAGCTTTGGCGATTTGAAGGGCATAGCTCCCCACACTACCCGAAGCACCATAAACGAGTACTACCATTCCTTTTTTCAATCCTGCTTTTTTCAAAAGGAATAGGGCCGTCATTCCACCTATGGGAAGGGTAGCTGCCTCTTTAAAGGACAGCTCCTTGGGTTTGTGGATGACCACTCCCTGCTTCCACTTTTCGGGCAGGCAAACATATTCGGCATGGGAACCCGAGCGGAGTAGGGTCGTTGTCCCCATAACAGCATCGCCCACGGCAAAGCGGCTGACTTTGCTTCCGATGGCTTCTACGGTACCCGAAAGTTCGTGGCCTAAAATTTGTTTTTTCGGTCGAAAAAGTCCGAAGATAAGTCGCGCTGGAAGCCAGAACAGTGGAGGAAAGTCCGAAGACCGAAGCCGAACATCGCCTGCGGTTACCGTTGCTGCTTCAATTTTGACCAGGATTTCATTGTTCTTGGGTTGCGGTTTATCCACCTCGGTCACTTTTAAAACCTCGGGTGGGCCATATATTGTATGAACTACAGCTTTCATTGTGGGAATTTCTTCAAGTTATACATACCCCAGAACAGCATTCCAAACTCCAGCAGCATACCAATGGAATATTGGGTGGATATCCCATCCAATAGCAAACTTATCAATCTACCAGATGCCAATCCACCCATAAAGACCACATTGCTTATGGTTGCACCTTTCCAGCGTTCAGGATATCGGATGCCGACTATCCAATAGAGGGCAAAAGCGATATATAGGCCCATGATGGCCCTGAAGATATTTTTCAGTTCCAGGCTTTGGACCTCAAAGTCAAAAATAAAGGGTAGAATTTGAGTTGGGTCAGCACCGTAGATCAAGGCTGCTAAAAAAACGATGGCTGCAGAAAGTACAAGGTGAGTATTTTTTGGAAGTTGATTCAACGTATCAGTACAGGTTATTGTTCAAAACCATAGATAGTGGTTTGCATACCCGCTATTTTCCATTGCCCGTCCACTTTTTCCATCAATCGGGTTTCCCGCTTTAACCCACGAATGGAATCCTGCTGTTCATAGGTAACCCACGCACCCTTATCATACAGCTTAACCTCTATGCTATCCAATAATTTGGGTACGGGTTCCGGTTCTGGATGTTCTTCAAAGAAGGTTTTCACAAATTGGTCAATTTCTTCCCACCCCAATGATTCAGAAAAGGTGTTTTCGGGAAAGTCAAGGTAGACTTTGGTGATGTTGGGGTCATGTACCCAATAATTCTGCCAAGCATTATAGTCTCGTTGGAATGCCGCTTTGGTCTCATTATTCAAAGCGGTCAATATGGACTGTTTTTCCTGCGCATAAGACAGTTCTTGGCTTTCGGGTGCTACAATCACTTCAGCAGGGGCTTTTTTACAACTTAAGGCGATGAATAGAAGTACTGTTAAAAGGGGGGCGACGCGCGTATACATAAGGGAATAACTATAATCCGTTAAAGCTACTAAACTTACGGGATATCTTATACAAAAAGGTGGAGTAGGTGCGCTTGATTTCGTACCCTTTCAAAGGTGCCTTCACAGCGCTTGTTTTCCTTTTTAGGTCATATTACTCGCAGTGCGCACAATCTACCTCGCCGACCAACTTTCCTTTGGAATTGAGGGTGTAATTGCAGCAATTGATAAATTGTTCTTTGAGTAGTGCTTTGGATTTCCGTATGATGGCTTTTACGTTGGCTAGACTTAATCCTAATGTTTTTGCCACTTCATGCTGTTTGTCTCCTTTTACATAAACCAGTTGGATGACCTCTTTGTACGATTTTGGCAATTGGTCCATAAATCGGTCAAAGCAACAACAACCACTAACGTAAGCCTCATTGGCTTGGACATTAGTATCGTTTGGGGACACATAGCGCGCTTCTTCAACAAAATAATTGGCCAGCTCATTACGTGCAATTTGAAAAACCCATCCCCTAAGCTTTTGTGCATTCTTAAGTTGTGGCAAGTTTTTGTGAATTTTTACAAAGGAGTTCTGCAAAATATCGTTGGCCACTTCTTTGTCCTTGACCTTTTTTAGGATAAAGAAATAGAGCGTATTACCGTATGTTTGGTATACCTCCTGAGTTTGCATGGTACAAAGTTATGAAAAGGCCAATTTCTTGTTCAGCTTTTTTTGGTTAGCAACAGCTACATGTATTGCAATCGCAGGTATCGCAAGCGCATTGTGATGTCTTACAATTGGTACATTGACATTTATTGCATTGGCAATCTATACATTCGCAGGTATTCATAGGTTCTAATTTTTTATTTTTAAGTAGACTGGGAAACACCAAAAAGGATACTCAAAAAAGGTGTTTTTTTTGATTTCTCACACACTTTGCCTTAGGTAGGTCAGTCCGAAATGACATTTGTACTACATTAATCATTTCGATATGAGATGTACAATGGCAACTAAGAAATCCAAAAGAACACTATTCAAAAAAGGTACTTTCCCAAGTGCTTAGTGCCAATCGTTCGGTTCCATCTTCACTTAGAAGTCCGGTATCCCGCCATAACTGTCCAATATCGCGTACTTCCACGGGAAACACTTCCCAAAGGGCATCGTAATCACGATGCGCCCACCAAACCACTAGCTCATAGTCTTGGGTTTTGGCATTGGTAAAAAGGGTTTGCAAAAAGAGATTTTGTTCCGTTGGATTACCGTTGATGTCAACGTTTAGATTGGGCACAATGAGGTCCTCCGCAATATGCCCACTTTCTACGATGGCAATAGGTTTGCTGGTATTGGAATGCAAAAAGTCCAAAGTTCCTTGAAATGCACCAGTGCTGCTCTGGTCCTTTAAAAAAGGATAGTAACTGATGGCCACAAAATCCATTTGGTTCACATGGTCAAATACTGAAGTGATATACCCTTGGGCATCGGCAATATCAGGCTCAAAAAGGTTATGCAAGGAAATGGAAACGGAGATTTTCAGATTTGGAAAAGTAGCTGTTGTTCGTTGGATGACCTCATTGATCAAGAGCGTATACCCTTCCCACAACCCTGGGTTTCTTAGGCGAAGTTCATTCACCTCGATGGCCACAACCAAATAATCTGGTGCAAACAAATTGACCAGATAATCCACATGTTGGGTGTAGGCATCCACAATGATGGCATCATTCAATTGGTTATAGGCCGGAACGGAACCGTCAAAATCAGCCTCTAGATCATCTCGGTTATTGTTAAGTAGTCCTATGGAAAGTACTAAATCCGTATTGGGGATTTTCCGACGTGCTTTGCCCTCCATATCATTGACAAACGCAGTGGGTAAGGGCAGATTATTGATATAGGCATTCCAGGGAATGGTACCATCCAAGTGTTCGATATACACATCAGCATTGGCGGCAATAAAGTTGTAGGTGTCATCGACATCTTGAAGATTAGGACCAAAACTCCAGGTAGTAAAACCCATGGAAAAGGTTCTGGATGTTAAATCAGCTGACACCGACCCAGATTCGGCATCAGTGGAGCAACTTCCGACCAAAAAGGTCAAAAGGTAACCAGCCCCCCAAAAATGTTTCACTTTTTTCAAACAATAGGGTTTGAAATGCTAACGTCGGCCAAGGGGATAATATTGGGTTTTCTACTTTATTAAGGCCTGTTGGCTATTTGTTTTGGTACAATTCTAGGGCCTTACGGTAATTTATGCCCCCTTGAAGTGTCTGATCATAGATAAAATCGTTGAGCTCCGGATGATGTTCATCAATCCAATTGACCAATTGTTCCCGTCTGGCATCCCATCCCTCATTGTCAAATGAAATGAATTCCTGAATTTCCAATTCATGCATTTTACCCGCTTTCAACAGGATACTTTCCTTGGAAACCATAGGTCCCCCATTAAGGAATTGAATGCGTTGACATACTTTGGAAACGGTGAGCTCTACTGTGTCTCCATTGGTTTTTAGGTCAAGAATTTCATATTTGGGCAGAAAAACGGAATCCCATTGTAACCAATTCATATACTCCTTGACCGAATAGGCGGTATGGTACGACCCCTCCTTGATGCGGACGCTATCGAACTGCAATTGGGCAATTCGCACAAAATCCGATGTATTCAAGGCGTGGTAATAATCACGTGCCAGTTGTTCTTCTTGGGAAGGTTGGCAGGCTAAAAAAAGAAAGGTAAAGATAGCTAAACGGGTCGTTTTAATATTCATGCTCGGGGTTTATGCGCTTTAATGGGCAATTCAAAACTAATAAAACGATACATAACCTTAGCTCCTTTCCATGTCTAGGAACGGGCTGCGGAGTAAAACGATGGGGAAAGGATGGAAATTGCACCCTCACAAATCATCCTACTGGCCCGTGGGGCTGATTTTTTATTTTTGGAGTTGTTCAATGACCGGAATAATAAAATTATTCACCAGTTCATCGGTATAATCATGGGCCTTTCTATTTCCATAGTTCTTTGTTGTTATCACTAGGGTAAGCCCCAGTTCTGGACAGGCCCATACTTTATTCCCACCATTGCCAGACATGAAAAAGGCTTGGTATTTCCTGTTCTTACCGAAATTTTTAATCCACAGTAAATATCCATATTGGGCATCATAAGCATTCGTCTTTGGCGTGGTGGCCTTCTCAATCCATGAGGATGAAATGATTTGTTTTCCGTTCCATTGCCCTTTGTTGAGGCATAGTTGGATCAATTTCAAAAAATCCCTACTTCGGTATTCACTGCCGCCTGCCGTATTCAATACCTTCGTTGGAGTATAATGCAAGGTATAGTCCGTAATTTCCAGAGGTTCAAGAAGATGCTGTTCTGCAAATTCCGCCAGATTACTTTTAATAGCGGTTTGCAAAATTTCAGCCACCAAAGCCGCCCCTGCGGTACAATAGAAAAATTCCCGGCCATACGGTTGTTCTTCGGGCTTAGGTCCCCAGGGATAGGAATACACAGGCAGGTCCAAATAGAATTTCGCCCAGTCCTCTATGAGATACATGCGCTCCTCATTGCCCCTAGAGAACATGTTTGAATCATTACATTCTACAATAGAGCTCATGGTCAATAGGTCTTCAATGGTAATCTCCTCTTTGCGTTGGTCTGGGTTTTGTATCGGAAGTTTATGTTGCAAATAGTCAAAAATCTTGTCCTTTTCGGAGCGGATATGCCCTTGGTCCAAAGCGATGCCCGTTAATAAAGCCGCCATGGTTTTGGTGACCGAACGTGCATTGTGCTTGGAATTGACATCATTTTCATTATAGTATTTTTCAAATAAGACCTTCCCCTTATGTGCGACCACTACGCTGGTAATACGCTCATAGGTGCCTGCGTGGATGGCACTGTCCATTTTTTGAATTAGTGGGAACTGAAAGGTATTGACCTGATCAAAATCAAGTTGTGCAGAAACATTGGACAACAAGAAAAATAGGGAAATCATGGACATGTGAAATTTCATAGGTATTAGGATTTCGATTAAAATCGCAAAGTAGACGTTCTTTTTTATTAAAAATTGGATGAAATTAACATTGACGGTATTTTTTAAATAGGGCTTTCGGAGCCATCACGAAAAATCTTTCCTTTTGACCATAATGCCGAAAGTGATGTTCCCTTGACCAGTAGAGGGACCCCTTCAATCCAATTGATATAACCACTTTATCATCCCCTCCAAATACCCCGCTGGGCGGATATAGGGCAGTTTGTGGTCCTGAAATTCAAAAAAACCACCTGTTTCACATGCAAACAGGTTGTGATTGGCCTTGGGATAGCTATGGATGGTCAATTGGCCTTTGGGACCCAATGTTTTTTCATACAAGGCTTTCGTAATACGCCAATCCACGTTTTTGTCCTTTTCCCCAAAAACGGCCAAAACGGGACAGTCAACCTTGGAAAGTAGTTGTTCAAAATTTGGGATATAGATTTGCTGGCCGGTAGTTTCGTCGAATGCTTCGTTCATAAAGTCCTTTTGATAGGCAGTATAGGCGTCCTTGGTGATTTGATTTCCGTTGTTAAACCGATCTAAAAAGGCATTTTTCCTAAGGTTTTGGGTAGCGGCCTGTGCGACTTCAAAGGAACCCCCGGCATGCATAATGCGATTGCCCTCGGCCCATTCTCGGACGAGCAAGTCCACAGAATCTTTGGGCAAGCCCTCAATCCTTAGATTTTCTTCCAACAGATAATTAAAATTCTCCCTGGCATAGACCCCAGAAACCGATATCCAAAATTGGATATCAGCGTATGCTTTGATGACCAGGGGATTGATCCAACCAGCGCGACTGATACCCCACAACCCAATGGTCTGGGAACCGGGAGCGTTTTTGGCCTTTAAGGCTTTGATGGCTGCAATCACCTCTTGGGCACTGTTTTGTACCGGTTGGTTGTAATCAAAAGTACCCTCACTTTTACCACAGCCTTGTTTGTCATACATATAGGTAGCGTAACCCGCTTGGGTAATCGCATGCCTTACATCACCATGCCAGTTTTGGGCGACGGCATTGGTGCGACCGGAGCCATGGACGACAAGTACTAACCCTTTTGGGGTCTCATTGGGTTGTGTCAACACTCCATTGATGGTTACCCCTTCAAATTCAAAGTTGAATTCTTGGGATTGGGCGTATGTAAGAACTAAGGTCAGCTGAAGGAAAAGGAAAAAGGATCGGTTCATTTATAGCTTAATTGACTACTTTTAAAAAGAGTGCCCATTTTTGGAACTGTTACACTTCACTACGGTTTTTATAGGATTGCCGTTCCACCTAAGTCATTGCTCTGGGAAGAACGTATCAATCATGAGGGACCAATTTTCCCTCGCGATTTGCTTTAACCTTTCCCCAGCGTGCGATAGCCAATATTACGGGTACTAGGGATTCCCCTTCTTTGGTCAATTCATATTCCACCCTTGGGGGTACTTCAGGATATACCGTTCTTTTGATGATACCATCTTCGGTCAAGGCCTTTAACTGCAAAGAGAGCATTTTATCCGTAATGTCAGGTATTAAGGCTTTTAATTCCCCAAAACGTTTTTTGTCCTTTCTAAGGTACCAAAGCACTACAGTCTTCCACTTTCCTCCGATATAGTGCATGGTCACATCCAACGCACAATGAAATTCCTGATGCAACATGCGATATTTATATTTTTTTCCATCAATAATCATAGGTGGGCTCTACTGTTAAAAATGATAGTCTCTTCCTTTTTTGACACCTACTTGAACCGATGTCGACAATACTATAGATTTGTTAGTATATAACTAAAATAAAGCTTTGGGATGAAAATAGCAATATTGGGTACTGGAATGGTAGGGAGGACCATAGGAATAAAATTACACGAACTGGGGCATATGGTCACCTTGGGCACCCGTAATGTGGCCAACACCCTAGCCAATGAAAATGGAGATGCCTATGGCAACCCTCCTTTTAAGGAATGGCATAAGGACCATCAACAGTTGGCATTGGCCCCCTTTAAAGAGGCAGTTTCGGATGCCGAACTGCTGTTTAACTGCACTGGAGGTATGGTTTCCCTTAGTGCTTTGGAACAGATAGGGGAGGCCGTTTTGGAGGATAAAGTACTAATTGATGTAGCCAATCCCTTGGATTTCAGTGGAGGTATGCCGCCTTCATTGCATCCGGTGAATACGGATTCTTTGGGGGAACAACTTCAAAATCGCTTTCCGAAACTTAAAGTCGTAAAGGCGTTGAACACCATGAATGCTCAAATCATGGTCACCCCTGGAATACTTGAAGGTATCCACCATGTATTTGTCTGTGGCAATGATCATGGGGCCAAAAAACAGACCAAGGAAGTACTTAGGTCTTTTGGATGGAGCTCTGGGCAGATTTTAGATTTGGGTGATATTACCAATGCCCGAGGCACTGAAATGTTGCTTCCCATTTGGCTGAGGTTATGGGGAGCCCTAGGTACGGCAGAATTTAATTTTTGTATTCAAAAAAATGGTTAGGCACGCGGTAGGACATTGCCCTAGAGAAGAAGAATATATACTATTCCTAAGATTTCCCTTAGCATAAATACCCTTCAGTTGGGGCTGTCTTTCCAATCCGTTATTTCAAAATGGGTAGGGTTGTTTTTGTCAATGGTCAAGGGCAATAGTCCTTCCTTTTCATTGCTTTTCTGTCCTTTTACGATGGCTTCCGTTTCCCAATCGCCTTTGGTGAATTTGAATTTAGCGGGGTAATGGAGGTCCATGGTAATCTCCCTTTCATAATCAGCAGTTTTTTGCAATCGAAATACGGAGCTCCAATCGGTAAGATTTCGCTGGTTTCCGGTTATATACACCACATCGTTCTTATGGGGTACGCGGATGGTTATCGTGGTGGGATAGGCCTGCTCACTTAGATCAACGCATAATTGATGGGAGCGGTACCAATCTTCATAAATGGAAGCTGTAATTGTTACAGGTGTCTTAGCATCCAAAACCTCTTTACCATCCACGGAAAAGGTATAGTTGTAGGTGCCCTGGTCCAGTTTGTATTTTCCTATCCACTTTCCCTTTTTTTTGACCAATAGGTTAAAATTAACGGGGAGCCCATTGACGAATACGCGTTGGGCATCTTGGAATCCGTGAAGGGCTATGGTAACATTGGCATTGTCATCGAATTTTCCTTCCAATAAGCGCAATAGACCCTCTACGTCCATGGACGTATCCGGAACTTCTTTTAGATAGGCTTTTACAATGGATACGGCTTTTTCCGTATCCCCCTTAAGATGGTACAATAAAGCCCGTGCTGACCTTAGCCAATGCCCGGTTGGATTTTGGGTCAGATAGTCCTCTAAAAAGGGAAGGAGGTCCGTGCGGTAATCCTCAGCCAATAGCTTGGTCACAAAAATGGAGCGGATTTCATCTTTACGGGCTTTGGAAATTTGCAAGGCCTGAAATTTTTCATAGGCGTACTGCCCCCCATGTTTGGTAAAATCTTGGTAGAGCCTTGAAATGGGATGATTGGGGAATAGATCACGAATTAGGTAGGAGGTCCTTCCTTTGGCAAGCAGTTCTTGGATGGAGGTCTTCAAGGGGTTTTTATAATCTGAAGTAAAGTAAAACCAAATGTCTCCCGTGCTCAGGTTTTGAATGTTGGAATAAATGGTATAACTCGTATAGGGCCCTTTTCCTTTGATTGAGGTGGCCTCACAGATATCCTTGAAGGATTCCAGGCTTACCTCTTCTTGCTCTATACTGCTTTTTACCAAGGGAAACCTCCAATAGCGTTCCGTATTGGAGAAATCCTGTTCCCCGCAGATATCAAAGTTGGTGGAGATTTGATAGCGTTCGTTGGTACTGATCTTGGTTCCGGAAGGGCCTATGATGGCAAAAGTACCATACCGATCGGCCACATGCATCTGTGCGCTTCGGAATCCGTCCTTGAACCAATAGAACTCAAAAAAGTCCACCACTTCCTGTACGGTTTCCATTTGGGAAAGGATATGCCCTAATATTTTTAATGAACCTCCAGGGAATTCTTTCTTTTTATGGAGGTCCTTGACCCGTTTGGTGCCAATATAATTGAAGTCGTAGAACAACCCTGCCTCGTTCATTCCGCCTTCAATTCCCCCGCCTTCCCCATTTTTGGCGGAATCATAGGACAAGGTGTAATAGCCAAATTTGGTGTGTTCGGTCTTAGGAAAGATATTGATGTAATTAAAGAAACTATAGGCGCCATCTTCATTGTTGGCAGCCCATACCTGACCGTGTTTGTCCTTGCCGCAAAAGATAGTGCACGCTATTGCTACGTTTGCCGCCAATAGCATGCCGACAAACCAAATTTTTTTGATTGCTTTTTTCATTTTTGTTTGGGAATCGAGTAGTTTCTTTAATGACGCATACAGCAAGTAAAGGGTTGTCCCAGGAATTTCAGCTATTGGATTTTAGGTACTCCAATTGAGGTGCAAAGTCGATGAAGGGAAGGAAAACCGAAGTGCCAACCCAACTGTAGACGGCAGAATGTAGCGGAAAGCGAGTTTTATAAAGCCCTTAGGGTTTGAGAAGGGAAATTAATTGTTGCTTTTAACATAGGTACTGGTGACACAGTCGTTACAGTCCCCAGTCAGGACAAGTTGTTGGCCGTCAAGCTCCACGATGTTACGCACACTAAGGTCGGTGACCAGCATCTCCCTGGGCTCATTAAATAACACGGATTCCAGAGTTTCTAGGGTATAGTCACTTTCTGCTAGCAGCTCCCCATCTTCAAAACTTTGCAGGGTGGTGGTCGTAAAGACGAGGCTGCGGGTGGCTCCAATGCTTTCTGGGGTTTGTAGATTCCCGACCAAGCCTCCAGAAGATTGTACCCAGGTCCACTCGCCAAAAAGGTTGGTTGCAGCAACACTGTCATCATCAGAGGAACAGCCCCATAGGGTGAGGGCCAAGAGAAGAAGGTATATATTCGTTTTCATTGTGGTTGTTTTGATATAGGTGCAGGGATGGGCAAAACGTTGCTTTATTTAAAAGTAAAGGAAACCAAGTAACATTTAACCAAAACGTATCCTCCTTGTGCTACTTTAAGGGATTCGGAAGGGTTTGTTGATTTGAATGGTAAACTTAAAATTTCATCGCTAGACCCAAGCTTGCGCCATTGCTGATGATTTTAAATTCGGGATTAAACTGATAGGCAGCAGGGTTAATAGCTAAGTTATATTCATCTATTCCTTTATTCACGTTATTAAAGGCCCTGAAAGTAAGATGGATTCCTACAATAGCCAATGCCCCGCTGGCATATGCAAATTCCCAATTGGGATCTCTATCAGCGGCTTGTTGGCCTAAGGGAATTCCCAATAGGGCACCGCTTGCAAACGCCGTTACAGAAGACCAACGGTTTTGGGTTTTTGCTTTTTTAATTAAGAGGTTGGCGTGTTCTACAGATTTTGTCCTTTCCTCCAAATCCTTCCATAACAAGCGCTCACCGTTTTGGTAAAACCGATAACCCAACAAGGTATTTTTCATTTCTATGACTTCTGTCTTATCTTGAGAGGAGGTCTTATCTTGTGCATCAAGGTCCTTGGTAAAAAGCAAAACCATAAGTAAGATAGGTAAGAGTGGGTATTTCATATTTTGAAGTTTAGGTCAATAATACGAATAACGTCAAAAAGTATCTACTTGGTCTAATCGGGTTTGAAATCAAGTATACGTCCTTCACCAATTATTTAAAAACCACCTGTGCGGGCCTCGCCAATATTTAAGGTTCAAAACAACATGATTTACCCTATGTTGCGCCAAATTTTTTTAGGGGTAGTGGTATAGCTAGGGAAGAATAGTCACGAACCACGCGACGGAGTCGTGCGGTGGACAGGTTTATTTTAAAGGTAAGCGCCAGCCGTTATCGCCATTTTTAATCTGAAATCTTATTAAATCTTTGGTTCAATCCATCTATAAATTGCCGCTTTTTTTTGTCAAAGCCAATGACATTTCCTAAGCTATCCCTTCTAAAATGAAACCATAATTCGGCGTCAGTGTCGAAAAATACATCGTTTCCGTAAGGATAGATGGGAATGGGGTCACGAACAATGTTCCTGCGGACAATTTGAAACTTTAAGCTGTCATTTTCCAGGACGATATTGTTCCAAAACACCTTACTTTTTTCAAACAGATAGGTTCCCACATATTCCTTTTGCTCATTGGGAGTGATTGTCAGTGGAGTTAAAAACCGATTCCGTTGCACTCGTCGTTCTTTGAGGTGGTACTTATCGCCATTTTCCAAAAGATAGAACTTTCCCTCTCCGGTTTCAGTGGTATCTATCTCATTAAAATAGTCCGACCAAAAGGTGCCATCGTATATGGTAACATAACGATCCCCGATGACTTCAAATTCATTTCCCTCTACAATAATGGCAGTATTCTTGTCTATACCTATTCCCAATAGTTCTGGGTGCGTTTTCAATAGTTCAAACAAATCATACTGCCTATTCCGTTCCAAGTGGTGCTGGTCAATGGCCACTTTTGTCACAAACCCAAAGCCCTCGTTGGGGTCGCCCATGATACTGTAGTTGCCGTCTTCCGATTGTCCTCCTCGTACCAAATAAGAACTTTGAATGGATGCCCCTGCGGAATGGCCACCAATGATACCCCCTCGGTTTAGTACGTTTAATAATTCCGTATGCGTTTTGGTGTGGAGATAAGTATCGGCCAATCGCCATTGCCTGCCTCCGGTCAACCAAACGGCAGTAGCCATTTTCAAGGGGGCCACAAATGCATCACTATTGGCTACTAGGGTATCCCGTGTATGTAGGAATACAATGCTATTAAACCCTCGTTCCCTAAATTGCCGCTCTAAAATTTTAAATTCGGGGTCATAGTTGATGGAATTTTCATCAAAAGCAGTTGGGATGACGACAAGTTTGGCGGACGCTCCGCCTGCTAAATCAAAGAATACCTTCCACATGGCATCCGTAATGCCACCACCACCAATAAATAAGGCGCCATTTTTAGGCCCAAGGGACTGGCTTTTGGTTGTATTTACTTTGTGTCCTGAATCTTGGCAAGAACCCAATACAATAAGAAGGAGGAGAACGAAAAGAGTTTTGAAAATGTCCAGTAGGTTATTCTTTAAGTTCATTGAAATACCAAATATTTTTTTAAAAGTAAGGCATATCCGGACAGCTATTGGTTTTTTACTGGGTTCGTGGGTTTGTTATCCGTAACAGTACAACTCTCACTGAACAAGAACCACGCGACGTGCCTAGCGGTAGTGGAGATTTTAAGTTTTGGTCTAAATGAACTAATTAAAAAAAGAATCAGAAATGAGTTTAGAAACTAGAATGATTTAATAATATATTTGAGCACAAATTACCAATGGAAATCTTGTTTGACTGTCGGTTGCTGTTATACACTATTGACGACAGTATTTTTATTTTTTCTTTGGCGGCGGAGGTGGCTTAACCATAAGTTTTGGCTTATTTGGCTTGGGTTTTTGCTGACTAAATTTTTTTGC
>JBCBZA010000009.1:0-43203 GCA_039815575.1 Bacteroidota bacterium
CCTTTGTCCAATTTTCCTTTGGGAAGATCCCATTTTCCCTCCCTGAAAATAAAGAGCACCTTACCTTTTCTATTCTTTACCAGTCCCCCGGCAGCAACAATCATGGGAATTTTACTGATGAATTTATCCAATATGTCATTGCCTGGATCAAAAATATAGGCGCATTCCAAAAGATTTTTGGACAGTGAAGTTATGGCATAATTAATGGAATCATACTCCAAGGTAAAAACATTCCCTTTGGAATTGTCCGGTTGTTGATTGGTTAAAATCAACGGAGCCCCATTTACAAAAACTTTATACATTTGCGCAATGATTTTGGACAAGAACAGCGCTAAAAAAACAGCAGAACTGTTGCTGCAAATTAATGCAATTAAGTTGAGTCCTGAAAGTCCATTTACCTGGGCATCTGGCTGGAAATCGCCGATTTACTGTGACAATAGGGTAATTCTATCTCATCCTAAAATTCGAAACTTTGTCCGCGAGGAAATGGCAGGACAAGTTGAAAAACTTTATGGAAAGCCAGATTGCATTGCCGGAGTAGCCACTGGTGCCATCGGAATTGGAATTTTGGTAGCGGAAGCACTTGGGCTTCCCTTTGTCTATGTAAGACCGGAAGCAAAGTCGCACGGGAGGCAAAACCAAATTGAAGGACATTTTGAAAAAGGACAAGGTGTTGTGGTTATAGAGGATTTGATAAGTACAGGCAAAAGCAGTCTCAATGCGGTAAATGCCTTGAAAACCTCAAATGCCGATGTAAAGGGAATGCTGGCCATATTCACCTATGGATTTGAAACCGCCACCAAAAATTTTGAGGAAAGTAAGGTGCAATTGCATACGTTAAGCGATTATCACTATCTTATACAGCAAGCCGTAGAAACCCAGTATATTAAAGAATCACAATTAAAAACGCTTATGGAATGGAGATCAGCTCCAAACCAATGGCAACCCTAAAGTTATGCATATAGAGAGTCCTGTTAAATCTGTAAATCAAAGTAGTGAAACGGTCTTCAATTTTCTTAGTGATGTTAAGAACTTCGAAAAATTAATGCCGGAAAACATTGATAAGTTTGAATTGTTGAATGAGGATACGTTTAGGTTTGCCTTAAGGGGCATGCCAGAAATCGTATTAAGGAAAGAAGAGGAGCATCCAAATTCAAAAGTGGTTCTAGGCGCTGCAAGTAGCAAATTGAACTTTACCTTGACAGCTAACATTAAAGAGGTTGAGACAGAAAAAAGTGATGTCGCACTTACTTTTGAAGGGAAGTTCAATGCCATGATGGCCATGATGATCAAAGGTCCTATTACCAATTTTATTCAGACCCTTTCGTCTAACATGGAAGTTATTGGTCAATAAATCATCTGGATTTCCTTAAAGTTAAAAGCTCTTACTTCCCTATCCGCTACTTCAATTATTAATTGTCCAGATGTAGTAATTCCTTTTATCATACCAGTTAAGATGCTGTTATCCGTTGGAACGGAAAATTTGGACCATTCGTCTTTCCTGAACAACCCCCTATCATATTGATTTTTTAATCCCTCAAAGCCACGAGGAAGGACAACTTCAAAGTATAGCTTTAGCCTTTTCAATATTTTGTTCAGTACATTCTCCAAATCATAGTCTTTTCCTGAACGGAGCCTTAGGGAAGTAGCATTTGGAAAACCACTAAAATTTACCTGATTCACATTCAAACCAATACCTATAATGCTTTGTTTGATCTGAGACCCGCTGATACTGTTCTCTATAAGTATGCCACAGAGCTTTTTATTCCCTGACATAATGTCGTTAGGCCACTTTACCTTTACTTTGGGTATTAAAAGCTCATTTAAAACGTCATGAACAGCCAAAGAAACCAGGCAATTAAGGCCAAAGCTTTGGTGTGCTTCCAGTGAATTAATTTTTTTTAAAATACTGATTGTTAGATTTTTACCTTTTTCAGAAACCCATTGATTTCCCTTTTGGCCCCTTCCCTGGGTTTGATGTTCACAAATGACCACGGTAAAATCTTCGAGCTGTTTTTCTTTAACAAGTGACTTCAAATAGCCGTTTGTGGAAGCGGTGGCATCAAGTTTGATTAATTGCATGTAATAATGCTTTTTACCGTTCAATGTTATGTTAAAAACACCAGTGGTCAAAACAAAAAAACAATAACTTTGTAAAACTAAAATATTTGGATGCAGAAAAACAAAGCTAGCGCAGATGAGCTAATTGCCTTAATCATTGCTGGAATTGACGAAGTTAAAGGGATTGACATCAATCTTTTGGATTTAAGGGAAATAGAGAATACGGTTTGTGATTACTTTGTTATTTGTAACGGAACATCCAATACCCACGTTAATGCCATAGTATCTTCCATTCAAAAAACCGTCAGCAAATCAATTCAAGACAAGCCTTGGCATGTTGAAGGTGCCGATAATGCAGAATGGATACTTATGGATTACGTGAACGTGGTGGTACATGTCTTTCAAAAACATGTACGTGAATTTTATGACATTGAAGGACTTTGGGGAGATGCCAAGGTCACAATGGTAGAGAGCAGCTACAATTAAACAAATGGCAAAGGAAAATTCAAATACCCCCAAAAAACCCCGATTTAGTTCTTGGTGGATTTACGGTGTGATCATCGCCCTTATCTTGGGCTTCCAATTCTTTGGTAGTGCTACTTTCTCCAATACGGAGAAGACCACCACCTCTGCAATGCAGGAATTTCTTAGAAATGGTGATATTGAAAAAATTGTTATCATAACCAATACCCGAAAGGCTAAAATTTACCTCACGGATGAGGCTATGAACAAAGATGTTCATAAAGGGGTATCTGATAAACCTATGCTCCCCACAGCCGGCTTGGTTCCGCAATACGTGTTGAACTATGGTGATATGCAGATTTTCCAAAATGAAATCAATGAAATCAAAAAGGAAAACAATCTGGAAACCATTGTCGAATTTGATACGGAATCCAATGTTCTTGGGGATTTATTGCTTTCCTTGCTTCCATTCGTATTGATTATCGGTATATGGATTTATTTGATGCGAAGAATGTCCGGTGGAGCGGGCGGAGGAGCAGGCGGACAAATTTTTAATATCGGAAAGTCTAAAGCCAAACTCTTTGATGAAAAGACCGACACCAGGACTTCGTTTAAGGACGTAGCAGGTCTGGAAGGTGCCAAGGAGGAAGTGCAGGAAATCGTGGAATTTTTGAAGAACCCGGATAAGTACACCTCATTGGGTGGAAAAATACCCAAAGGGGCTTTATTGGTCGGACCTCCAGGTACCGGAAAAACCCTGCTGGCCAAAGCAGTTGCAGGAGAAGCCAAAGTGCCTTTTTTCTCACTTTCCGGTTCTGATTTTGTTGAAATGTTTGTGGGTGTGGGAGCTTCTAGGGTACGAGACCTATTCAAACAAGCCAAGGATAAATCCCCGGCTATCATATTTATAGATGAAATTGATGCCATTGGCAGGGCCAGGGGTAAAAACAATTTCACAGGCTCCAATGATGAACGCGAAAATACATTGAACCAGCTTTTAACGGAGATGGACGGTTTTGGCACCAATACCAATGTTATTGTTTTAGCCGCAACCAACCGAGCCGATGTATTGGATAAAGCCTTAATGCGCGCAGGTCGATTTGACCGCCAGATTTATGTTGATTTACCTGATATAAGGGAGCGAAAAGAAATTTTTGAAGTACACCTTAGACCCATAAAAACGGCAGAAACCTTGGATTTGGACTTTTTGGCAAAGCAGACCCCAGGATTTTCAGGCGCAGATATTGCCAATGTTTGTAACGAAGCCGCCCTCATAGCAGCAAGAAATGAGAAAAAAGCGGTTACCAAACAAGATTTCTTGGATGCAGTTGACAGAATAGTTGGCGGCCTTGAAAAGAAAAATAAAATCATTACCCCAGAAGAAAAGAAGACCATCGCTTATCACGAAGCGGGGCATGCTACAGTAAGTTGGATGGTGGAGCATGCTGCCCCTCTCGTTAAAGTAACTATTGTCCCGCGGGGACAATCCCTGGGTGCCGCATGGTATCTTCCAGAAGAACGACTGATTGTACGTACAGAGCAGATGCTGGATGAAATGTGCGCCACCATGGGAGGGCGTGCTGCGGAAAAAGTGATGTTTGATAAAATTTCGACCGGTGCTTTGAGTGATTTGGAAAAGGTCACCAAACAGGCCAGGGCCATGGTTACGATTTACGGTCTTAATGATGAACTGGGAAATATAACCTATTATGATTCATCAGGTCAAAATGAATACGGTTTTTCAAAACCATATAGCGAAGAAACTGCCCAAAAAATTGATGAGGAAATTTCAAAAATCATTGAAAAACAATATCAAAGAGCCATCTCCATTCTTGATAAAAACAAGGATAAGCTCACGCAGTTGGCAGATAGACTTTTGGAAAAAGAAGTCATCTTTAAGGATGATTTAGAGAAAATATTTGGGGAACGGCCTTTTAAAAAAGACGAGGATCAAGAATCTGAAAACGCCCAAACAGAGGAAGAAGTGCAGGAAGAGACAAAGTAGCCCTATCCCCATATAATTCTTGGCCCGTTTAGGTATGAGCTTGTTTGACAAACTTTTTGGAGGAGGAAAAAAAGTTTCCAAAGAAACTGCGGAAACAAGGGGGGAGCACATGCCAGATTTGAAAATCCCCATAGACGAAAAGTTTACCATTTACTTTAAGAAAAATGGAGGAAAATTCATCTATTGCGAGGATTTTACCGAGGTTCAAACGGCCTTAGCAAATATCGTATCAGAAAACGATTGGCAAAGTCACTTGTTTTATTCATTGGACAAGCGAATCAATGAACGCTTTGCTTCAGAAAAACTTGCATTTACGACCAATAGCAACGAAAGTGATATTTTTTTTACCACTTGCGAAAATTTAATTGCACATAACGGTTCAATTCTAGTATGCTCCCATCAAATTAAGGAGAAAAAACTCAATGAACTCCCAAGTAATTTGATTGTATTTGCAACGACCAGCCAACTGGTTGACTCTATTAGTGAAGCACTTAAAATCATCAAGCATAAATACCCAAAGAAAATCCCGGATAATATTACGACCTTAAAACACTTCCTCCCCACTCCCGAAAATAAAAACGATTTTCTTTCTTACGGTAGTACTTCAAAAAATGTCTATCTTTTGCTTTTGGAAGATTACTAATTTATGAGGGAACTTCTTCGCAGGTCCATCACCGGTATTGTTTATGTCTTTTTGTTACTAGCAGCAGTTTTTCTAAGCTCAGATGCCTTTGATTTTCTTTTTATGGCATTTGGATTGGCCTGTCTTTATGAATTTAAAAAACTAGTGAAAATAAAAGGCTATTACGTCTTTGTAGCCTATCTAGCACTATGGTGGGCCTTCATTTACCTCATTCATGATCTGGACATTGTCAAAATCCTTATGTCTCTCACCATTGCTATTGACCTTGCCCTTTTGGTTTATCTTTTTTCAACACGGGAAACGGAACTTACCGCACTCCAAAAATATCTTGCCGCTATTTTCTATATAGGGGGGGGGTGTATTTTCCTCACTATGATTCCTTATAAAAATGAACAGTTTGCAAAGTTACTTATCATGGGCATTTTTATTCTGATATGGGTCAATGATTCCTTTGCATATCTGGTTGGAAAAACAATGGGAAGGCATAAATTATTTTCGAGAATTTCTCCAAAAAAAACAATAGAAGGTTCTGCGGGAGGTCTTATTTTTGCACTTATTGCGGCCTACATAATTTCTATGTACGAACCTATTCTATCAAGAGGAGAATGGATGATTTTGGCAGTAGTTATTGTAATAACGGGAAATTTGGGTGACCTTCTTGAATCAAAGTTTAAACGAATAGCCGGTGTTAAGGATAGTGGGGCAATTTTACCAGGACATGGAGGCATATGGGATAGATTGGATAGTTTGGTTTATGCCGCCCCATTCGCCTATTTTACGTTAATTTTATTTGTATATGTTTCATAAGGAAGGTAAAAACATCATATTGACCACTTTCTTTTTAGTAGTTACCGCTATTCTCTTGGCGGAATACTTCATCCCGACCCTATGGATCAAAATCTTGGTGCAAATCATTGCCTTTATAGTGTTGGTTCTTATTCTACAGTTTTTCAGAAATCCAAGAAGATCTTTAACTCCAAATTTTGATGAAATTCTGGCGCCTGTAGATGGCAAGGTGGTGGTCATTGAAGAAGTTGAGGAACCTGAATACTTTAAGGGAAAAAGAAGGCAGGTATCCATTTTTATGTCCCCTTTAAATGTACATGTTACCCGATATGCTGCTAGCGGGACCATTACCTATTCCAAGTACCATCCTGGTAAGTACTTGGTCGCATGGCATCCGAAATCCAGCACCGAAAACGAACGGACAACTGTGGTCATCCATACACCAAAGTTTGGTGAAATCCTTTATCGACAAATTGCAGGTGCCATGGCCAGAAGAATAGTGAATTACGCTGAGGAAGGAGAACAAGTGGTACAAGGCCAAGATGCGGGATTCATTAAGTTTGGTTCACGAGTTGACGTATTCCTTCCTTTAAATTGTAAAATTTGTGTAGGACTCAATCAAAAGGTGATTGGTGCCAAAACATGTATTGCCATGTTACCTGAAAAAGATGGTTGACCGAAGTTTAAAAGATAGATTCGAAGAAGCTGTGGAATATGTAAACCAGTATACAAAACCAATCCCAGCGGATATTCTTTTAAAGCTTTATGCCTATTATAAAATAGCCAATAAAAATTTTAACAATCCTGGCAGTAAAACACCCCTAATCAACGCGTTTAAGGCCAATGCACTCATTCAAGCACAGAGTATTGGCCGTAAAAAGGCGATGAACAATTATATTGATTTGGTAGAAAAGGAAATAAAAGACTAGGCCGCTTGGGTACGCGACCTTGTTTCAATAAAGACAAAATAACAACCTGCTAGCGCGGTAATTAAAAAATACAGTCCAACCAAAGTACTTCCCATAGAAAAATAGGTGTTTATACCGAACCAATCCCTTGTTAATACGATTAAAAGCATTCCCGTAACACCCCTAAAAAGTTCAATCCATACCGCATACTCCTTTTTATCCATCAGGGTAGTGTAACCATAAATACCTGCAAATACAAAAGCGCCATACAACAGTAAGTTATTAAATCCAATTTCAGAATAGTTGTAGAACATAAATAGCATTAAGCCCGTATTAAACAAGAGTTGAAAAATGGAATATCCTTTTAATGCTTTGGAAGCATTTGGTCGATATTTGGGAAAACTATAAACGTTCTCAATCTTAGAAATTGGATATTTCCCTATAACATCAGCAGGGCGCCATCCTGTTGGCATGAACCAAATACGTAGTTTGTCCCACCAACTACGAGTACGCCAAGCATCAACGATCAATCGATAAACATGTTGAAAGTTAATGAGTATTGGATTCCAAGTGGCGGCCGGTTTCAAAACTCCGTATTGCGGTGGCACTTCATCCAATTCCTCCTGAAAGGTTCCAAAAATTCGGTCCCAAACACAAAAAATCTGACCCAGATTCTTATCAATATATTCAGGGTTAATGGCATGGTGTACACGATGTTGGGATGGAGTGACAATAATATATTCCAACCACCCCATTTTTCCGATATGCTGGGTATGATACCAAAATTGGGCGAATAAATGAATCGGGGTCAAAACAGCAATTACTTCATTGGGAACTCCCAACAGCGCAGCAGGAAATAACAACAAGGCAAAATATCCAAATATGTTGGACACGGACTGTCGCAGGGCACAGGCCAAATTAAATTCCTCGCTACTATGGTGAATTACATGTTGATTCCAAAAAATATTAACATGGTGGCTTAACCTATGGTTCCAATAGCCAGCAAAATCAATGCAGATAAAGGCCAAGACCCATACTGACCAGTGTGATTCCATTTGGAAAAGCGCCAAATGACCCAATAAAAATGGGTAGCTCACCAACACCAAAACAAGCCCCAAAGAATCCTTTACAATATTGGTTAGGCCAGAGCTTAGACTGCTCACAGTATCCATAACATTATGCTTTTGATCCTTAACGAAATATCCATATAGTATCTCCAATACTACTAACCCTACAAAGAAGGGGATAGCATATAATAATGCAGTGGCATAGGTTTCCATACCCTAAAGGTAGTACAAATCAAAAAATGGATTTAGAAGCTACTCCATTATAAAATCATATTCGAACAAGGTGTTGAATATGCTATAGTACGCCTCTTCAAGTTCTTCTGTTTCTGTAGAGACATTGGTAAAAAGTATTCTTCCAACCGCTGATTCTAAGTTAAAATACATTAACGTGGTAGTTCCAAAATCGTTTCCAGGATGTCCGGCAAGGCCATCAAAAGACAAATCCCAACATATACCTTCGGTCAATTCTTCCCCATCAAATTGTTTCCTTAACAGTTCATCAACAGAATCTTTTGTTAAGAGGATACCCTCACCAGAGCGACATTTGATGATATCTTTAAGAAACAGGGTCATATCGTTAACCGAACTGTATAATCCGCCATCCGGATATGTTACAATAGAATATTTAGGAACTTCATTTAAAAGTTCGTTGTAATAGGTAACATGCTTTCCTTCATCTACCGAACTTAAATCCCACTTACTATCTGTCATACCCAAAGGGTTTAATATGTTTTCGGTACTATAGGTTGCAAAGTCCTTCCCGGTAGCCGATTCAACAATGTATGCTAGGAGTGCAATGCCCATATTGCTATATTCATAATAAGTCCCTGGTTTGTGCTTGGTGTAAATGTTCCCTGGCTCATACCATTTTCCCTCGCTACTTAGTTTGGCCTTTAGGAAATCTGACATGGATATATTCTCCGTTTTATTATAGTATTTCAAAAGTGGATGATGTTCCGCCGGAAATTTTTCTTCCAATAAAGGAGTAGTAAATCGATAACCCTTGTCACTTCTTTTGGTCCCTGCAATAGAAGAGGTATGGGTTGCCAAATGGCGTAAGGTTATGATTGATCTGGAATAATTGGGGTTTTTTACTTGGTACGGCAACCATTTATTTATGTTATCATCGAGATTGAACAACCCATTTTCAACACATTGCATTACGGCAACACCAACCATCGTTTTCGTAACCGAAGCTATGATCTGGACGCTTGCCGTAGTATATTCCTTCTCTTTTGAAATATTGGAGAATCCGAATCCTTTGTTATAAAAGGTGGAATCCTTGTCAAAAATCGAGACCGCAAAACCGGGAAGTTTACCATTCTCATAAATGTCGTTTAAGCTATTGGTAAGGGAATCTGACTTCAGGGCATCGTTGTCGACTGTAATTTGACTTTTTTTTCCATATTGACAGGAAAATAGGATGCTGGCCAAACAAAAGAGCACATAATTAGTTTTCATGGTATGTAGTTTTCGACTTAAATTAAAGATTTGCCTTGCACCCATTGATAGCGGTTTAGCAACTTTTTATTCTTTTTCCCTTAAAATAAAGCCCTTGCCATGGACATTTTCAATCTTGATTTTGTCGTCTGCTTTGAGATAATTTCGAAGTCGTGTAATGAAAACATTCAGACTTTTTCGGTTGAAATAATCGTTAGCTCCCCAAAGTCGGGTAAGAATGTCTTTATGAGTGCACAAATCATTCTTATTTGAAGCCAAAATTTTCAACAACTCCGTTTCTCTAGTGGTCAGTGTTCGAAAATCATCCTTAAAAATCAATTTTTGATTTTTGCCATCAAGCTTATATTGTCCAATTCTAAAGGAGGTTGTTGACTCGTCTAAATTCTTGGGAACCAATCTAGAAAGAATAGCATGTATTCGAGCCACTAGTTCTTCCTCATCAATAGGCTTTTTTAAATAATCGACCGCCCCCAAAGAAAACCCTTTTAATACATCTACTTTTAACGATCGGGCAGTAAGGAACAAAAATGGTAGATCAAAGGTATTCGATCGTATACGTTCCGCTAGGGCAAAACCATCCATTTTGGGCATCATCCCATCCAAAATGGCCAAATCAAACTTGGATTTCCCAATTTCGGTTAAGGCTTCTTCCCCATTCTTGACCCACTTTACCTTGAAACCTTTCATACCCAAGTATTCGGACAAGAGATATCCAAGGGATTCCTCATCTTCCACCAGCAACAACCTTGCTTTATTTGCTCTCATACCTTGGAATTCGAAGGGTTACCGTGGTTCCTTTTTTTAGTTCACTATCCAATTCTATTTTGCCATGATGCTGCTTCACAACAGTTTTGACATAATTCAATCCCAAACCGAATCCTTTAACATCATGGGTGTTTCCAGTATTACCCCTATAATACTTTTCAAACACCTTTTTCTGTTCCGTTTTTGGGATTCCGACACCATTGTCCTTGACGGTTATGATCAGGTCTTTATCCCCTTTCCATGCCTTCAATTCAATTTTTGGATTGCTGGAATATTTTTTGGCATTATCCAGCAAGTTATTCACCACATTTTGAAGGTGAAAGGATTCTCCACTAATGGGAAAGGTCTTATGCATAAGGTCATAGGTAAAATCAACTGGTTCCAAAGCGGTCAGTACTTCAAAATCGAGACATACCTTTTCCAAAAAAGGAAAAAAGTCAATTGGTTTCAATTCCATAATGGATTTTTTCCTTTCCATGGTAGCCAATTCCAACACTTTATCAATATGGTTGGTCAAGCGTTCTGACTGTTGGCGAACAATATCAACAAAGGTTTTGGAAGAGTCATCAACTTTACCCTTTAACATTTTTGAAGCTAAACTGATAGAAAAAACCGGTGTTTTTAATTCATGTGTCAAGTTATTAATAAAGGCATCCGTAGTGGTTATAACTTTTCTTTGCCAATAATAGGTACGTAGCGCCCAGACTATTACTCCCAAAATTCCTATCAAGAATAAAATACTCGGAAAGGTAAGTCCATTTAATTGTGATAGAAAATATCGGTTTAAATCCCGAAACTTTAAATTAAGGACAAATCGTTGTTGAAAGGATTTTGGCAGGTAACCCTCCAATAAGATTGGAAATTCTTCACTTCTATCTTTTTCGTCAGCACTTTTAGGGGATTTTAGGTAGTAGGCCGAATCCCTCGTCATCAACGAATACGCAAAATCTGCTTCAATACCATGTTGCACGAGACTTTCGTTTAAAAAATCATTAAGAAAATAACTCGAGGCATCAAGAACGCTATCAGGACTGGTCCTGAAGTAGGAGGTGTCACGCTGCATAGCACTTGCTAGCAAAAAAGTAAGCTCATTTTCTGTTCGGAGGCCATTCTTAATGTCCACCATGGCTTCCTCTACTTTTTCATTGAACTGTACCTTTGCCAGGTTTAGACCAATTCTCAGATACTGGTACTGTATGAAAGCCAGTCCGAAGATGGATATCACTAAAATGGCAATGATAAGGTTTCTGTTATTCAAAACTGTGCTAAATTTCAATCACAATATACGTCTGTTGGACGGTTTTGGACCGGTCTTAATCTTTCATTAATCTTTTTGACCTTTCATTATCCCATTGCAAACCAATCAACTGTTACATTTGGATAAGTTTAGTTACTATTTCTTTTCATACATAAAAAAAGGACCGTACGCGGTCCTTTTTGCTTAGTCGAAAAAAGAAGTGATATCTTGTGCCGCAGTCAAATCAGGTATTTTTTCAGATCTTGGAATACATTGAACACTACCTGGCGATTCCACAATCGCATTTCTTACCGCTTCGGGCAGTTCCTTTTCTCCCCGAACGGGATGGATAGGACAATTTTGCAAAAAGGGATAGATAAAATTCCCTTGGAAGTTAAAAATATTCATGCTCACCCAAAATTTGTTGTGCTTTCTCCCATACTCCTTCAGTGCTGCACCCGAAGGTTTTTCAATAATATCGGTCAATAGATGGTGCTCATCAAAATCCAATAGGGCGAATTTTGCAATTTTTTCTTGGGTATGGCCCAAAGCAGCACCGTCATAGGCAATTAGGGCATTTTTCGTAGCCCTAGTTTTACTTAAAGCTTCAAGTGCACCTGTATCATATAAATTATCACCGTTACAAACCGTAAACCGTTGGCTTTTTAACGCTACATGCTGTTCTAAACACTGCTGTAGGGCATCTGCGGTTCCAAGAGGTTTTTCCCTTCCATCCGGAACGTACTGAATGGCAAAGTCAACCTCAAGGCCATCAAATTCAGGGTCATCTTTTAAGTTGGTAATAAAATCCTTGAACGCCTGATTCTCTTTTGAGGTAATTAAATAAACGGTCTCAATTCCCCCTTTTACAGCATTTTTTAGTAGGAAATACAGCAATGGTTTTCCATCCCTACTTATCGGAATGAGACTTTTATGAAGGTTCTTGGCAGCCTCCATCACGTTTCGCTCCAAATTGGAATGCGCTAAGCTTCGTTTCATACGGGAGGATGCCCCACCCGCCATAATGACCAAACTATTGTTCTTCATGTTTAAGGATAGGTTAGTTGGACTTCGTAGGCGTTTGCGGCCCCATTGTTTATAAAAGCATCAATTACAGGCTCCTTGGAAGTATCAGAAACCATTGCAACCATACTGCCTCCACCTCCGGAGCCAATGGTTTTTACCCCTAAGGCACCTGCATTCCGCGCTGCGTTTATCATAGCCATCATTTCTTTAGGGGTATTCCCAATTTGATTTTCTAGAATACGCTGATGTGCGTTCATTAAATGGCCCAGTTTCGTGATATCCGGATCTTTTTTTAAAAGGAACCTATTTGCTTTCATGGTGATATCATAATTGTAAATGGCGGCATACCAATGGTTCTTATAGTCCTTGGTGACCAAGTCCAAATAATTGTGGTAGTCTGCTGGTTTGGAATTGCTGATTTTAAAATCCGGATATTGCTTTTCAACTTGGTCAATAGCCTTTTCCTGATAGGTTCTTGCATTTTTTAGTACTTCCAATGTCTTTTTTGATATTCCTGATTCTGCCACTACCAATTTGCCTAGATGACCTTTTAGTTTCTTGGTTTTTCCAGTTTTAGTATCGATAAAAAGTAAACCCTTTTGAGCAATGGTATATTGATCCATTAATCCACCGGGGCTATCAAAAAACTCCACCTCAGCTTGGTAGGCCCAATGTCCTATTTTGGTGTCGGAAACCACAATGTTATCGTCTTGGACCGCAATCAAAAAACGAATCCAAGCCACCGTAAGTGCCGATGAACTTGAGAGGCCTGCATTGACCGGTATGTCCCCTGATATTTCAATTTGATATCCTCTTTTAAATTCAAATCCCTCCCTTTCCAAAATAGTCATTGCCGATAGCAAATAATCTTTGGGAGTAATGACTGTTTTTGTAGCCTTCAATGGTATTACCCTATGAGCACCGATATCTGGCAGATTCAATTGAAACTCCGCTTCCCGAAGAGGGCGGGCCGTTAGTTCAATGTAACGATCTATAGTACCTGCAATTACGGGAAGGCCAAGATAGTCTTGGTGATCTCCATAGAAGCAAATTCGAGCTGGAACTTTTATTGAAATCATTGATTAGGATACAATTTGCAGCGGTCGTGTCTCCTTCCAGTGGCCACGCGTAAAATCTGGGAAAGGTTGTGGATATCCTTCACTTGCCACGGATCGCTCACTTAGGGGAGCCACGGCACTCCAAAAACAACCTTCATACACATTTTGGTCCAACGGAAGCCCTTTTTGTAAACACTCCACAATTCGATACACCATAATACCATCCATACCCCCATGACCACTTCCCTTCGCTGAAGCATTCAATCGTTTGTAAAGCGGATGGTCATATTTTTTATAGAGCACCTGTAATTGTTCACCTTGTACCCAGCTATGATGATCGTTGGTTAGGCCTTTGACGCCATTTTCCAATGCGATCCGAGTGGGAAATCCTGCTAAGGTACCTTTTGTCCCTTGAACTAAATTCAATCTGGAATAGGGTCGCGGACTGGTTTCATCCCACTGTATCATAATGGTTCTTCCCAATTGTGTCTTAAGGATAGAGGTATTTAAATCACCGCCCTTAAAGTCCAATTGGTTCCATTTATGATCTTTGGGATAATTATTTTCCGCATATGCCTTTCGGCCCAAGGAAGGGGTCGAATATGAAACCAAATTGCCAAAACTATCCTCTCCCCTACCCAAATTCATGTATTGCGCTACTGGGCCAAGACCGTGGGTGGGATATAAGTTTCCATTTCGTTTGGCGTATTGATATGTTCTCCAAGAGCCAGTACCTCGCTCCTGTTCTTCCATCTGCCACCTAAGTTCATGAATGTACGACGCCTCACCATGCAATACTTCCCCTATGGCACCTTGTCTGCACATATTAAGGAACATTAACTCGTCACGTCCATAATTCACGTTTTCGAGCATCATACAATGCTTTTGCGTAGCTTCAGAAGTATCGACAATATCCCACATTTCTTGAAGTGTCACCGCAATAGGGACCTCCACCATGGCATGGGCGCCCTGTTTCATGCACTCAATAGCCATCGGGGCGTGGTTGTTCCAATTGGTGGCGATGAACACCACATCGGGCTTGACTTCATTGAGCATTGTCCTCCAGCGATTTTCATCACCATGGTATAATTTGATGTTTTCATGTCTTTCCTCCTCTGAAACTTCCCTGACCCAACCCTCTTTTTCCTTTACCAGGTCTTCATAAACATCACAAATCGCTACGACTTCGGTATTGGGTAGGGCCGCCAAAAACTTTAGATGATATCCCCCTCTTGCCCCCACACCTATAAAAGCTGCCCTTAAATTCTCCAATTTTGGAGCAGCAAAGTCGCCCATATAATTTGAAGTAATTGGCCGTTCAGACTGCCCCCTAAGATATTCAGGAAACAAGGATCCGGCTCCCAGCGCGGCCGAAGCCAAAGAGGTCTTTTTTAGAAAATTTCTGCGATTCAGGCTTTTCATTCCGTCTATTTGACAGAAATTTATGAAAAATCAGCTTTCTATGGATGGGCATCTACAATTTTATGCACGATATCCCAATAATGGGCATCGCCATCTTTTCTCAAACCTATGAATTCAAAAAGACCGAGCTTGGTCTTGTGTGCAATGACCATATTCAACCAGGGAAAAACTGTGATATACTGCCCACCATAACCAATTGCGGAAAAGGCGTCCTTATACTTCGGATTTTTCTTATAGTTATCAAAGAGCCACCACATATAGGCATAGGACATATGAATACCTTCGGGATCTGCAGGACCATAACGCTCCACTAAAGTTTCATGGGAAGTAACCGTCGTGGTGGTCTTCTTTATCCATTCCTTGGAAATCAATTGTTGTCCATTCCATTTCCCTTCATTTAACATCAATTGCCCCAATTTTGCCATGTCCCTGGTAGAAAGATACATATGGTAAGCAGGATATTGAGACTTGCTCTTTTTACCCGATTTCCTTTGGTTTTCAATGTTCCAATCCTGAAAACCCAAGGGTTTTGCAAATTGTTTTTCCAATGCCTCATAGACGGATTGGCCAACGGACATCTCAAAAATATGTCCGGCAACATTAAAGTCCCAATTATTATAGACCCAAAATTCACCGGGCTCCACACTGCCCCTTGGTTGAAAGTTGGCCTTATCATAACCACCATTTGAGGCCACGTGATGCACTCCAGAACGGGAATTAATGACATCGTCAATTGTCGCCTTGAGTTCTTTTGCCAACAATCCATCTTTTTCGTTGATTCCCAATTCCCCTATGGTAGTATTCAAATCAATAGTGCCGTTTTCTACATACTTGCCATATATCATGCTAAGCACGCTCTTGCGGCAAGAGGCGATATAACTGATTTTTTCCAAATCGCCATACTCGTAAGCGACCTTGCCATCTTTTATAACTATCAATCCCGTGGTATTGGAATTCTTGTCAATGTAATTGGTGACATCTTGTAACTTTTCGATGTCGAATCCAGAGGATTTTGGGAAAGGGTGCCTTTCCCAGGCTATGCCTTCAAAAGCAGGTTTTTGCGTCCCACAGCTGCTAGCAACAAGGGCGGCGATAAGAACGATCAGATGTTTTGTACTTTTCATGATTCCGTTTTTTGATTGAAGTCCAATCTAAAAGAAATGGCAAGCAAAATCACAAATTGAATGCCCCAATTTGTACATTCCTGTAGGGAAGTACAGTTTATTTAAAGTCCGCCTTTACGAAACTTAAATGGAGTGGTTCCGGTTATCGTCTTAAAGGCCCTATTAAAGGCTGCTTTGGAATTATATCCTACCATTTCCGAAATCTGTTCAATATTAGTATGCAACAAATGGGGATCCCGTAAATATTCCTTGGCGGCTGAAATTCTATGGTAAGCAACAAACTCATGATAACTTTGACCAAAATCCACATTCAAAATTTGGGAGATGTAATTGGGGTGCGCATTTATATTTTTTGCTAGTTTTTTAAGAGAGAAATCACTTTTAAGAAAAGGTTTTTCGGTTTCTATATGAAGCCGCAATTGTTCTTTTATTCTATGTCTAAGTTCCTTGGGAATCTTAGATTTTTGGTATTTAAGCAATACCTCCTTGTTTGAAATTATAGAGGCAGATTTTATGGCTTCGTAACCAATGAAGTAAATGATGGCTGTCAAAATCAAAGCTGTTATATACTCAGAGTTTGGATTGTTTTCACCAACTATTCCAGTAACATTTTCGTAGAGCGTTACCCCTATAAAAATTATTGCCAACTTTTTAATCCAACTTGAGATGGAATCTTTTGACTTCCAAAAATTCAGTTTATTTCTTTTGTAAAAAAGTATCAACTCATTAATGATAACCCCCGCATATATGGCCAATGAAAGGGCCACCGGCACATCCATCTTATATCGAATTCCCAAAGGATCTGGGGAAAATATCGCATGATCCGGCTTTAAGGGAAAATCCAGTCCCCTTGATTTAATAAAGGAGTTGTATTTGAAGTTGGCACTTTGGGCGTAATAAAAAGTCTGGTTAATTAAATAAAGAAGGAAAGGTAGCATATGAACAAAGCGATAATTAGGTAATCTTTTGTTCAGTAAATAATGAATCATAAAATAAACCACCGGAGCGACCAATAACCCCAGAGGCACAGAAATATCCAACAAATGGGGGAAACTTAGTGAGATTAAAGAATATGCTGAATAAAAATCCAAAAGCATCAAAGTCATCAGTCCAATTAATAGGCCTAATAACTTTTCGAAAACACCTTTTTTCCACAAAAACAGAACCGATAAAAAAAGCCCTTGAATAAGCCCCAAAAAAATGAGAATACTTATGAAATCTAGCTTAAAATTGTCCAACATAATCTCCCTGAAATACTGTTGTCCATTTAATGGGGAATAGTTTACATCCCTTTATTAAGAAATCAACTCAAATGTTTCCTAAAAAAATCCATGGTTCGGTCCCATGCCAGTTCCGCAGCTTCCTCGTTATATCGAGGAGTTGAGGTGTTATGAAACCCATGGTTAACATTGGGATAGGTAAAGGCCTCATAAGATTTTCCTAACTTTTTCAATGCTTCTTCATAGGCTGGCCATCCAGCATTGACCCTTTTGTCCAAACCTGCAAATTGAAGCATTAGGGGAGCATTGATTCTATCAATATCTTCTTTTGGTTGTCCGCCATAAAAAGGTACGGCAGCAGACAGATCCGGAACTTTCACTGCCATCATATTGGATATCCAACCTCCAAAACAAAACCCGACCACACCAACTTTTCCAGAACAATCTTTATGATTTTTTAGATAGTTAGAGGCTGCTATAAAATCTTCCAACATTTCGTTGCGGTCGCGTTGCCGTTGCATGCTACGCCCCTCATCATCATTACCTGGGTACCCCCCTAAAGGACTTAATGCGTCTGGTGCCAAGGTAATAAAACCCGACAGTGCTGCCCTGCGCGCCGTATCTTCAATGTAAGGGTTCAATCCCCGGTTTTCATGTACTACAACGATACCTCCCAATTTTGAATTAAATTTTTTAGGACTGGAAAGGAGACCTTTCATTTCTCCCCCTCCCTTAGGCGACTCATAGCTAATAAAACCAGAATCCAGCTTAGGATCGTTCGGATCAACAAGCAAGGTATCCAAATAGTTGGGTAACATAAAGCTCATTAAGGAGGCAACGGTAATACCTCCAACAGCATACGCCGATAGTTTCTCTATAAATTCACGGCGCTGCAATTTGTTATGGGCGTAGTCATCATAGAGGTCAAATACCTCTTGCTTAACATCTTCTCGTTTTATTTTTTTCATGATATCTTCTCAATCTGCGGATTTATAAATAAACTCGATGATTCTGTCAGCATTGATAAAGCCCTGACCATGAGTTGTATCCCATTGGTTTGACAATCCCAGTTTCTGGGTCTCTTCCAGGCTATTTCCATCTTTTCTGGCATTGACAACCCTTTCCCTAAGAGCCACCAAGATTTGTAAATAACCTTCCAAATCTTTCTTTCCTGCGACTTTACCGTGACCTGGAATGATTCTTGTCCCGTCGTCAATAATTTCCAAAGCCATGGTAACATTACTGATCAAGCCATCGATATCACCTCCGGAGTTCAAATCGATATAGGGGTAGCGACCCTCAAAAAAGTTGTCTCCCATATGGATGATATTCTCCTCGGGAAAATAGTAATAGGTATCCCCATCCGTATGGGCAGGATTGACGTACATGGCATGCATTGAAATGCCGTGGCCCAAATACAACGTCATTTTATCGCTAAAGGTAATCACCGGTAAGGCGGTTGGAGGTGACGGCCCCACTATTCTATCGCCTCCCCTATCCTGCTTTGTAGACATTCGCTTATGAACATTTTCGTGGGCTAGAATCAGTGCTCCTTGGGTTGCCATGTTTTCATTACCACCTGTATGGTCGCCATGCCAATGGGTGTTGAGCACAAACTTCACTGGCTTGTTGGTTAGGGTTCTTATATGGGTCAAAATTTTATCGGTTAAGGGACCAAACTGATCATCAATTACATAGGCATTTTCCTCACCAAGCGCCAGACCAATATTTCCGCCGGCACCAAAAAGCACATAGACGTTTTCTGAAAGTTGTTCTGACGTAATTTCAACTTTGCTCCAATCACGTTGGGAATGTACCATAATGGTGGCGCCAAATAGTAAAACCCAAATAGTTCTTTTCATAGTATTTCATATTTGACAACTAAAGATAAGCAAACTTAAGTCCCAGCATACATTGAACTATGTCAATAACCGATTCATAAATTCTTCCTTAAAGGCACGTCCAATGGGAACTACCGTACCATTGTTCAAATGAACCTTGTTTCCAGTAATGCGATCAACCTTTGTTAAATTAATGATGAACGATTTGTGTAGTTGAAGAAATTTAGAGGAATCAAGAACCACCAACCAATGCTTTAACGGTTCATTGGATAGCACTTTGTTATCCCCATATTGAATTTCAGTATAATCGGAATCCGAACGAATGGATATAATATCATCTATGATTACCTTAATATAATCATGGCCTGTTTTTATATAAATATCATTTAGGCCGGACTTTTTATCATTTGAATCAACCCTTCCCAAAGACTGCGTATTTTGAGGTACTTTATTGACCGCCTGCAAAAAGCGCTCAAAGGAAAAAGGTTTTAGCAAATAATCCACCACATTCAGTTCATAGCCCTCCAATGCATATTCCGAGAATGCCGTTGTCAATATCACATGGGGCCTGTGATGTAAACTCTTCAAAAAATCCAGCCCTGTTATTTTTGGCAAGTGAATATCCAAAAACATTAGATCTACATGATTGGTTTTCAACAATGGGGTTGCGGAAAGGGCGTCTGAAAAAACACCCAACAAATCAAAACCACCGGCGTCAATAATGAATTTTTGAAGAATTCGTTGCGCTGGTGGCTGATCCTCAATAATAATACATCGCAAACTCATTCTTTTTTCAAATTAAGACTCAAATCAACAATAAAATAATCGTCCTCCTTGGTAATGGCAAAGGCATGTTTTTTTGGGTAAAGTAAGGCCAACCGCTTTTCTACATTTTCCAACCCAATGCCATTGTCCAGTGATTTGATATCATTACTGGGTTGAAAATTGTTTTTACTTCTAAAATGCAGCACGTTATGTTTCATATATAAATCAATGAAGATTTCAATATTTGAGGATTGCCCAGACTGACTGTGCTTAAAGGCATTTTCAATAAAAACAATAAGAATTAAGGGGGCAATTTTGTAACCATTTTTGATGTCCCTTTTGGTAAATTTTACCGTACCCCGTTCTTCAATTTGAAGATTGTACAACTGGACAAAATTGGCCAATTGTTTCAGCTCTTTTTCCAAGGGAACAAATCGTTCTTTACATTCGTACAGCATATACCGCAGTACACCACTTATCCCCAAAATAATTTCTGGGGTCTTTGAAGAAGCTTCCAAAGCATAGGAATATAAATTATTTAGGTTATTGAATAAAAAATGTGGATTGATCTGGGAACGCAAAAATTGCAATTCGCTTTCTTGCACAACACCTTGTAGTTCATCAATTTTTTGCTGTTTTTCTATAGCATCCCAAGCAAATTTACCGCTTGAAAGTACGGTCATAATGGGCAATACCCCTAGCAAGGAAACAAAGACACCTGGAAAGGTTGCAGCTCTGCGTGTGTTTGGGTATAAAATCTGTTCCAATACAGTTTCCTCAAGGACAATAAGCATGGTGACTATAAAAACAAATGCCGCCAAAAATTGCCAATACTTTTTTCGGTACAGTAATTTGGGCATAAGAACATACGAAACCAGTACTGCAGCAGCAGCATATATTAAAAAAAACCAGATTCGGTCAGTACGGAAAATTTGAGCTGTCCTGCTGTAAGCAAAAAACAAAAGAACAACAACATGCAAAATGATTTGAAAAAGTAATTCTTTCTTGGAAATCAACACACTTGGTTTAATCTAGTATTAAAGCTATAGCATTACAGGAACATCTAAAAATAACGCTACCCTTTCGACAGAATTTATAGGCTAAACAACACAATTGTCAGTGTTTTCGAAATACGTATTGATAGGAGGGTTCATCTTTTGGTTTGCGGAAAAATTGTTCTGAACAAGGAAACTAATAGCCACCTTAGGCCGAAATAAGAATATTGAGGCCTTTATTTCCAATGAACCAATGATTCCCTTAAATCCAAGTATAGAGCAATGCGTACCTTTTAAAAACCATTCCATTTACCAAATGGACCCTTGATTTTTTTGTAGTATGTGATGACATCTTTAATTTTCAACGATAATCCAATACATCTTTAAAATTGCACCTATGAAAAATTGTTGGTACTCCTTGTTTTTAATGGTATTTCTTCTGTTTTCCTGTAGTGATGATGATACAACAGACCCTATTGACCCCATGAACCCTGTTGACCCAATGAATCCGGTGGATGATCCTATAGATATGGGAGGGCTTAGTAACGACCAACAACTTGCGATTGATTATTTTACGGAAATTGCTTTAGGATTTGAATTCGGAAATGCTACACAGGTAACCCGAAAATGGGATACCGACATTTTCATTACCATTGCTGGTAACCCTACCACAGCCTTGTTGGATGAACTCGATAGCATTCTAAGTGAGCTCAATGACCTCATTGCCTCTTCAGGAATAGAAATTCAGATTACGAATGACCCTTCGATGGCCAATTTTACCATTTTTATGGGTTCAGGAGAAGATTACGCAACCTTTTTTCCTCCAGCGGCACCTTTCGTGGCCTCCAATTTCGGGCTGTTTTTTGTGTCTTTTGATGCTGATCAGTTTTTGACAGGAGCTTCTATGTACGTAGATACATTTCGTCCTACAGCAGTTAAGCAACGGCACTTATTGCGGGAAGAATTGACGCAAGCACTGGGGCTGGCTCGCGACTCTGACCGTTTCCCAGAAAGTATCTTTCAAATTTCCTTTGATATTGGCTGTGCAACTGCCTATTCGCAATTTGATGAGGTGTTGATTCAATTGCTTTATGACCCTAGGGTGGCCACCAATCTAAGCGAAGCTGCAGTGCGAACCGTCCTTGAGGGAATTATTGATGAATTTCTGTAGAATGGGAATGACTTTAATAGGGCATCCAAAAAAATACTCAATAAAAAGGGTTTTTCGTGTCCATCTACCCATCGAAATCATTTTGATGGGTAGGTTCAGTAAATAAATTTGTCCCTAAAGGAGCGTATTCTGGCAACCGCTCCCCTTCTACTCCAAACTTGCCAAACTCTTTTCCAAGGTTTCAATTTTTGCTTCTGCATCTGCAGCTTTTTTACGTTCCAATTCCACCACTTTGGCAGGCGCATTGTTTACGAACCGCTCGTTTAAAAGCTTTTTTTCAACGGATTTCAAAAAACCCCTGGTATAGTTGAGTTCCTCATTGATTTTTTGGATTTCCGCAGCTACATCAACGGATCCAGAAATAGGAATAAAATACTCATTGCTCTTGACCCGAAAACTCAATGCCCCATCCACATTACTTTTTACGGTCTCAATTTCATTAATATTGCCCAACTTCATAATGATGGCATCCAAACGTGCCGAAGTATCCGAAGTGGTTAGTTCCATTAATTGAAGCATATCCTTATTGGGAATATTTTTTTCCTTCCTTATCGTGCGAATTCCTGAAATCACTTCTTTGGCGTAATCAAACTGCTCAATAATTTTTTCGTCAAATTCTTGCTTCTTTGGCCAATCAGAAACGCAAATGGCATTTTCCACCTCACGTTGTTTTATATGCTGCCAAACTTCCTCCGTCAAAAAAGGCATAAAAGGATGAAGCAATTTCAAATTTTGCTCAAAAAGGGTAATGACCGCATCCAAGGTTTTCTTATCAATGGGTTGCTGATAACCAGGTTTTATAATTTCCAACAACCACGAACAGAAATCATCCCATACTAACTTATACATGGCCATTAGTGCGTCGGAAATTCGATATTTGGTAAAATGATCTTCAACTTCGGCTAATACCTGCTCAAAACGGGTCGTATACCATTCCAATCCTATTTTAGCAGCTTGGGGCTGGTCCAAGTCCGCTACTTCCCATCCCTTTACCAATCGAAAGGCATTCCAGATTTTATTGGCAAAATTCGCTCCCTGCTGACACAGCGCCTCATCAAACATCAAATCATTCCCAGCAGCAGAACTTAAAAGCAAGCCAACCCTGACCCCATCAGCACCGTAGTCATCAATTAATTTTAAGGCATCGGGAGAGTTACCAAGCTGTTTTGACATTTTTCGCCTTTGTTTGTCACGAACCAGCCCGGTAAGATATACATTTTCATAGGGCCGTTCTCCTCGAAACTCATATCCAGCTACAATCATTCTGGCTACCCAGAAAAACAAAATATCCGGACCTGTGACCAAATCATTGGTCGGGTAATAATAGTTTACCTCGGGATTATTGGGTTCTAAAATGCCCCCAAACACGCTTATTGGCCACAACCAAGAGGAAAACCATGTATCCAAAACATCAGGGTCTTGGCGAAGGTCAGATAGTTGGATTTCTGGATTTTTGGATTGGGCAAGTTCAAGAGCTTGCTTTTTGGTTTCAGCTACTACAAAGTCATCTTGTCCGTCTCCAAAATAATAGGCCGGTATCTGTTGTCCCCACCATAGTTGTCTGGAGATATTCCAATCGCGGATGTTCTCCATCCAATGGCGATAGGTGTTCTTGAACTTTTCAGGGAATAACTTGACCTCACTGGTTTCCATAACCGCCTCCAAAGCCGGCTTCGCCAAATTTTCCATTTTCAAAAACCATTGGTCCGACAAGCGTGGTTCTATGATGGCCTTGGTCCGTTCAGAAGTTCCTACTTTATTGGTGTATTGCTCTGTTTTGACCAAAAATCCCTTTTCTTCGAGTTCTTTAGCAATCTCTTTTCGAACCACAAAACGGTCTTTATTTTCATAGTGCAGACCATAGGAATTAAGACTGGCATCTTCATTAAAGATGTCAATAATTTCCAAATGGTGCTTTTCCCCTAAATTCTTATCATTCTCGTCATGGGCCGGGGTCACTTTTAAGCATCCCGTACCAAATTCCACATCCACATATTCGTCCTGGATAATGGGAATAACCCTATCGCAAAGGGGAACAATGGCCTTTTTCCCTTTTAAATGTGCATATCGGTCGTCATTGGGATTGATACAGATCGCCGTATCACCCAAAATGGTCTCAGGTCGCGTTGTGGCAATGGTGACTTTTTCATCGGAACCTTCGATTTGATATGCCAAATAATACAAATTCCCTTGCCTTTCTTCATAAATCACCTCCTCATCAGACAGTGTCGTTTTAGCCTCCGGATCCCAATTGACCATGCGATACCCCCTGTAGATCAAGCCTTTATTATACAAATCCACAAAAACCTTGATGACCGAAGCTGACATATCGTCATCCATCGTAAACTTTGTACGTTTCCAATCACAAGAAGCCCCTAATTTTCTAAGCTGCCTAAGAATTACACCACCATATTCCTCTGTCCAAGCCCAAGCATGCTTTAAAAACACATCGCGGGTCAAATCAGCTTTTGATATCCCTTGTTCCTTCAATTTTGCGACCACTTTTGCTTCTGTAGCTATAGAAGCATGGTCCATACCAGGCACCCAGCAGGCATTTTTTCCCTCCAGGCGCGCTTTTCGAATCAAAACATCCTGTATGGTATTGTTTAGCATATGGCCCATATGAAGCACCCCAGTAACGTTAGGTGGGGGAATAACAATGGTGTAAGGTTCCCTATCGTCTATCGTTGAGGTGAAAAAATCGTTCTTTTCCCAATATTGGTACCAGTGTCCTTCGACCTTTTGGGGTTCATATTTGGATGGAATTTCCATGCTGTGGTATGATTTTTGTCTAAAAAGAATGGATTGGTCATTTTCGGAAGCTTAAGAATTGGATAACGTTAAGCTTACATGAATTACCAATCCATCGAATACGAAACAAAAATAAGTAACGTTATAACATTACAAAAGAATTTTGGGGGTAGGTTGAAATGGTCTACTTTTGAATTCACCCAAATACTAAAAAAATGAAAAGAGGAATACTTTTACTGTTTGTGGGGCTATTGGCTCTTGGAATGAATGCCCAAGAAAAGACTGCAAAAATTGAGTTTAAGAACGAAACCATAGACTATGGGGAAATTGCTAAAGGCAGCGACGGTGTTCGCATTTTTGAGTTCACCAATATGGGGGAAGCTCCCTTGGTGATTAGTGATGTAAAGTCCAGCTGCGGCTGTACCATACCTAAAAAACCAGATGCTCCCGTTATGCCAGGTGAAACCGGAGAAATACAGGTAAAATATGACACAAATCGTGTTGGACCCATCCGTAAGGCTATTACCGTTACATCAAATGCGGATACGCCTACAAAAGTTTTAAAGATAAAAGGAACTGTTAAGGCAGAAGGTGCCAAATAAGTTTCTGAAAGGAGTTTTGAAAAAGCCTTGACTTAAAAGTCAAGGCTTTTTTGTTTCAAATAGGTCTTTGAGAACAAAAGAATATAAAATATCCCTATCATAGCGCTCTATGAGCACGCGTACACGCTTACCCTCACGCTCATTGAGCATTTGAAGTATTTCCTGCAGTTTATAATCATGTACCCTTTTGCCATTTACGGCCAGGATCACATCACCTTCCTTTAACCCTGCCTCAGCTGCTGGGCTTCCTGCGCGAATTCCAGACACGATAATCTCAGGGACCAAACTCAAACGCGTTCTATTTTGAAGCAAAATCTGAACGTTTCCAAAACCATCCTTATTTTCTCCTGCCTTTACCAAGTTACTTGAGTTTACGATGCTCTCGGAGATGTACCTAAGCCCATTGTGTTGAAGGTCTATCCCCGCCAAATTATATTGAAAGGGGTCTTTGAAATTAGCATTCTTGACCAGTGATATTTTATTATTTGGGTAGTCAAATACAATATTGAAACGTTTGAGAACTTCACCACCAACACTACCATTACGATTGCCCAAATCTTTAACGGCGTGGAAGGATTCTTTATAGGGAAAAGCTGCCTTTGCTTCATTAAATTTGAAACCTGAGATGCGCATGCCTTTTAATTTAGTGCGTTTCCCAAATACACTACCATTAAGACCTTCCCCAAGAAAATCCTCATAGTGCTGCTTTGGAACTTCCAAACCTTTAGCTCTATCATGGAACAACCAAAGCGCGTCACTGCTCCCGGTATCTACCAAGAGCTTAACCGGAATTTCGGTATTGTCTTCTTTGGTTACAGCACCATCAATATAGGCTTTCTTACCTATTATTGCCAGGGGTAAGGTTTCCAATTTTTTCTTGGTCTTTTCATAACTAAAATTCTCTGGTGGATACAACTTTAAATAGCGCTTGCCATAATTTGCCTCCACCACAAAATCTTTAAAAAGATCGTAGCCTATGATTCCATGTATGGTTATTCCAAGGGAGGTTGAGAAATTCAAATCCTTATCCAATACCACATAAAGCATCTGATTATAGGAAATTGCGTCCCCAATTTTAAAGGTATTCTGTGTAGATTTCAATGCATCTATGGGTTGTCCTTCGCCTAATCCACGCAAGGCAATTTGTGAAACCTGATTAATTTGCACAGAATCCTTCATGGTAAGGTTGAACAAAATGGGGCTACTCACCCCTGAATCCAAAATGAATTTCAATTTTGAACCATTCAGTTCTATAGGAACCACAATTAGGTTGTTAATCAGTTCAAATCGAACTTTTTCAAACTTTTTTTTATTTGAAATATGGAAACCCTGGGCAACTCCGAATGATGGCAATGCCAAGCAAAATAGAAGAAGATATGCTACTTTTCCTTTCAAACTGCTTATTTAGAATAGATTGGCTTTCTTAAAGATAAAAAATATTTTTCGGGAATTATCCTTGTTTAACATTCTCGATCAAAGTGTAATACCTTCCTTTTGGTTGTTTTACAAGACTACTTTCACCATTTTTGTTAAAAATATTCTTCATGCCAGAGATTTCCTTAAAAGGATTGAATATGCCTGCTTCCCCAATTCGAAAGTTGGTGCCTTATGCAGAAGCTGCTAAAAAAAAAGGTATTAGGGTTATTCATCTAAATATTGGCCAGCCTGATATAAAAACACCCAAAATTGCATTGGATGCCGTTAAAAATTCCAATCTAGAGGTTTTGGCCTATAGCAGAACTGAAGGTTCCGAGGAATATCGCCAGAAAATAGCTGGATATTACGAAAAACATGGTATAAAGGTCAATTCCAACCAAATCATAGTTACGACGGGAGGCTCAGAAGCATTATCTTTTACTATGGGGGCCATCATGGATAATGGTGACGAAATCATTATTCCCGAACCCTTCTATGCAAATTACAATGGTTTTGCAGAAGCCAATGGGGTTAACGTAGTTCCCATACCCTCATCCATCGAATCCAATTTTTCACTTCCACCTATCACAGAATTTGAAGAAAAAATTACAACACGTACCAAAGCCATCTTAGTTTGTAATCCTGGCAATCCATCGGGTTATCTTTACACACACGAGGAAATACTTCAGCTTGTGGAATTGGTAAAAAAACACGACCTCTTCCTAGTTGCGGACGAAGTCTATCGTGAGTTTGCCTATGATAACAAAAAGCATTTTTCCATACTTCAAGAACCGAACATGGAACAACATGCCATTATGGTAGATTCCGTCTCCAAAAGATATAGCATGTGTGGTGCACGTATTGGCTGCATCGTTTCTAGAAATGACACAGTAATGGGAGCAGTCCTAAAATTTGCACAGGCAAGGTTATCACCACCTACCTTTGCACAAATTGCTAGCGAAGCAGCTTTGGACACCCCCCAAACTTATTTTGATAATGTAAAACGGGAATATGTTTCTAGAAGAGACCTATTGGTCGCCGAGCTAGAAAAAATTGATGGAATAAAAATTGCCCGACCAAGTGGGGCGTTTTATTGCGTGGCACAACTTCCCATAGTGGATGCGGACCATTTTGCCCAATGGCTACTGGAACATTTTGAAATAGATGGGGAAACGGTCATGGTTGCCCCGGCTGCGGGATTTTATGCCACACCAAATCTTGGAAAAAATCAGATTAGAATCGCTTATGTACTTGAAAAAAAATCGCTTATCAGAGCCGTCCGTATTCTTGCAGAAGGATTGAAACAATACCGTTCCATTGGAAATTAAAGAGAACTTTTCCTTAAAGCCATACAATACCTTTGGTATTGATGTTAAAGCCAGGCATTTTGTTGAGGTTACGGGTTTGGTGCAGCTACAAAAGTTATTACAGCTTTCCGCTTACCCCAAAAGATTTGTCATCAGTGGTGGAAGCAATATGTTATTGACCAAGGATATTGATGCCCTGGTCATGCACATTAATTTAAAAGGTATTCAAGTTGTTGAGGAAGACGACAAAACGGTGATAATAAAAGTCATGGCAGGTGAGAATTGGCACGATCTAGTACTTTGGGCAATAGACCAAGATTATGGTGGATTGGAGAACCTTTCCCTCATTCCGGGGAATACAGGAACCGCACCCATCCAAAATATTGGTGCCTATGGCGTTGAATTAAAAGATGTTTTTTTTGATTGTGAGGCCATGAATATCAAAACCCAGGAATTAGAGGCCTTCAACAAAGAAGATTGCCAATTTGGGTATCGAGATTCTATTTTTAAAAATGAGGCTAAAGGCAAATACATTATCACATCGGTAAAATTACGTTTAACCAAAAAGAAGCACGCCCTACATACTTTTTATGGTGCTATCGAAGATCAGCTAAAAGCAATGGATATTATAACGCCCACCATAAAGAATATTTCTGATGCCGTAATTTCCATACGAAGCAAAAAATTGCCCCATCCAAAGGAAATTGGCAATAGCGGAAGTTTTTTCAAAAACCCCGTCATTTCAAAAAAGACCTTTGAAAAGCTTCGAAGGAAACATCCGGACACCCCATTTTATGAATTAAACGATAAGGAATATAAAATACCAGCGGGTTGGCTGATCGAACAATGTGGGTTTAAAGGAAAACGATTTGGTGATGCAGGAGTGCACGAAAAACAGGCCTTGGTTCTGGTAAATCATGGAAGTGCAAAAGGAATTGAAATTTTGGAGTTGGCAGAAAATATTCAGGAGACTGTGGAACGTACTTTTGGAATTCGGCTGATTCCAGAGGTGAATATTATAAGATAACCCCGGATTCAAAGCTGAAAACCGGGGTTATACCAAACCAAACTAACCAAATTTTTATATCGAGAATCTATATTTGTCTTTGAAACGCTGCCGTTATAATCAATTTTATACTTTAGCGTTATTGGATATACGGATGAAAACTTAATTTGGATGTTGTCCCGCAATTTTTAATTGGAATTGTGTCCCAAGAAATGAGCACACTACTTGAAAAACATATTGTGGAATTATTGAAGGAAAGGGATGAAAAGGCCATTTCCTTGCTTTATGATAATTATGCGGATACCCTTTTTGGAGTGGCTTACAAAGTTGTCAAAGATGAAGATTTGGCACAGGACATTATTCAGGAGAGCTTTGTCAAAATTTGGAAAAAGTCGGACTCTTATGATCCTACCAAAGCCAAGTTGTTTACGTGGTTGTTTCGGATTACACGAAACACGGCCATTGACAAGCTAAGAAGTATAAACACAAAAAGCGATAAGGAAATCCAAATCGATGTTTCAGACGTATATAATCTTGGTGAACAAAGCATTAGACCAGAATTCATAGACGTAAAAGAAAATCTGGGCAAGCTAGAACCCAAATATCGGATTGTACTGGAAGCCCTTTTTTTTGAGGGCATGACCCAACAAGAGGCAAGTGATGAGCTTGATATTCCCCTGGGTACGGTAAAATCCAGATTAAAGATAGGACTTCGCGAAATGCGAAAGATTTATGGTTCTGTTTTGCTGATGTTCCTACTAAATTTATTGGTATGAAGGAAAAAATACGCATATTCTTGGATAGCGATTTGCTGGAGAAATATCTGTTGGGAGATACCACCATGGAAGAATCCCTTCAAGTGGAGCGATACATTGCTATGCATCCAGAGGTACGTGATTCGTATAATGAACTACAAGAAAACTTGGAATCTTATGCAAAATTGCATGCATTAAAAGCACCTGAAGGTCTCAAAGACCGTATTCTTTGGAAAATCCGCCAAGAAAAACGCAAAGGAAACACATTTTATAAATACGCCGTAGCCGCAAGTATAGTTGCCCTACTTTTTGCAGGATCATCTTATTTCTTCTATAATCAGAACAAGAACCTTCAAGAAAAGAATACCATTGTGAACAACAAGATTAAAAATCTGGAAATGGACATGAAGGTGCAATTGGAGGATTTAAGAAACCAATACATTGTACTTAATAATCCCAACACCAAAAAGTATTCGGTGAATGGGAACAAAAAAGCGAAAGAGCTTAAAGCAGTGGCTTATATCAACCCGGTCAAAAAACTTTCATATATCAATGTCAGCAATTTACCACAACTCCCTGTAGATCAATGCTTCCAAATGTGGGCAGAGGTCAATGGAGAATTGGTCAATCTGGGAGTAATTAAAAAGTTTGAGAATAAAGAACAACTTCTGGCATTACCGTATGCGGACAAGGCTATTGGGTACATAACCATAGAGCCCAAAGGCGGCAATGAAACTCCGACAGTGAAAAATATAGTGGCCAATATTAATTATTGATTGCCCTAAAGAACTCTTAATTCTGAGGGTTTTCTTTGTTCGTTTTGTAACTTTGCACAAAATTTACGATGAAGCTGGTATTACTTACCGTTGGATTATTAGCCCTTGCATTTGCTGGAATTGCAATAAAAATCTGGTCAAAGAAAGACGGGAGATTTGCTGGTACTTGCGCAAGCCAAAATCCATTTCTCAATAAAGATGGGGAAGCATGCGGATTTTGCGGAAAACTGCCGGATGAGCAAGAATGCAAAAAAGACACGGTCATACAGGCCTAATACAACCCTACAAAGTTTCTCCTTGTTTGAATAAATCGGCTGCCGACTTAAAACATATTATCACGAAGGCCAGAAAGGGCAATCAAATTGCATTTAGTCAACTTTTGGACCATTTTTGGAACGACGTTTATGGGTTTCAACTGTTAAGGACAAAAAATGAGAATGATGCCGAGGATATATCCATACAAACGTTCGCCAAGGCTTTTGATAAAATAAGCTCCTTTGATGATTCTTATGAGTTCGGCACTTGGTTAATCACCATATCCAAAAACCTACACGTTGATCTTATTCGAAAACGTAGGCGAAATATTCTTGATGAAAGGGGGAAATCGGAAGAAATCAATGCTATCTTGGATGAAACCCCTACTATTGAAGATGCACTGATTATTGAACAAAATCTCGCGTCCCTCCTTGCCGATATTAAAAAATTGAAACCCCATTATCAAGAGGTGATTAACCTACGTTACTTTAATGAAATGAGTTATGCGGAAATCGCCAATACGCTCGATGAACCCGTGAACAATGTTAAAGTAAAACTATTACGTGCAAAGAAGCTATTGGCGGCCATCATATCCAACAGATAAATCGGATGATACCGGGCTAAAATTGCCATTTCGTATATTTGTGTTTTCAAAAAATCATTATGTCCCAGTCCGTTGCAGAACATGTTATCCCACCCAAGAAAGGCAAGCCAAAGTGGTTAAGGGTCAAGCTTCCAACGGGCAAAAAGTACAGCCAGTTAAGGGGCCTTGTTGACAAATATGATTTGCACACCATTTGTACCTCTGGGAGTTGTCCCAATATGGGAGAATGTTGGGGCGAGGGAACGGCCACCTTTATGATACTGGGAAATATTTGTACGCGATCTTGTGGATTCTGTGGGGTAAAAACGGGACGCCCGGAAACTGTTGATTGGGAAGAACCAGAAAAAGTGGCGCGTTCCATTAAAATCATGCAAATTAAACATGCCGTCTTGACCTCTGTAGATAGGGATGACCTAAAGGATATGGGTTCCATCATCTGGGCAGAAACGGTAAAGGCCGTTAGGCGAATGAATCCTGAGACCACATTGGAAACCCTTATACCTGACTTTCAAGGAAAGGAAAGCCATCTAAATCGAATACTGGACGTTTCCCCGGAAGTCATATCCCATAATATGGAAACAGTGAAAAGACTGACCCGTGAGGTTCGCATACAAGCCAAATATGAACGAAGTTTAGGTGTTCTTGCTTATTTAAAAGAAAATGGTGCCAGCAGAACCAAGTCTGGTATTATGTTGGGACTTGGCGAATTGGAAGGGGAAGTCTTGGAAACCATGGAGGATTTGCGAAAGGCCAAAGTAGATGTGGTGACCATCGGGCAATATTTACAGCCCTCAAAAAAACATCTGCCTGTAAAGGAATTTATACTGCCAGAACAATTCAAAAAGTATGAAGAGGTTGGACTAAAAATGGGTTTCAGGCATGTAGAAAGTGGTGCTCTGGTACGTTCTTCCTATAAAGCACATAAGCATATCCACTAATTTATTCTTCAATTTAATGACCACACATGAATAAGGTCAATGTTGGAATCAATGGGTTTGGAAGAATTGGTAGAACGTTTTTCCGTTTGTTGGCAGACCACCCACAAATCCAAGTAACCGCCATCAATGATTTAGCAGATACCCGGACGCTATCACATTTATTGAAGTACGACAGTATCCATGGTATTTTTCCCAAAGATGTTTCATACCGAGATCATTTTATACAATTCGGCAATAGTACCATTCCTGTTAGCAATGAAAACCACCCAGATAAAATAAAATGGGCCAAGTATAAAGTGGATATTGTACTAGAGGCCACCGGCCAGTTTAAATCAAAAAAGGAATTGGAAGGGCATTTAAAAAATGAAGCCAAAAAGGTCATATTATCTGTTCCTCCAATAGATGACTCCATTAAAATGGTAGTTTATGGTGTAAACGAGCATTTGCTGTCCAAAGAAGATACTATTATCTCAAACGCCTCTTGTACCACCAACAACGCAGCTCCGATGATTAAGGTCATCCAGGAATTGTGTGGTATTGACCAAGCGTATATTACAACCATTCACTCGTATACCTCGGATCAAAGTTTGCACGATCAGCCTCATAGGGACTTAAGAAGGGCTAGGGCTGCTGGCCAATCCATTATTCCAACAACCACTGGAGCAGCGAAAGCATTAACCAAAATATTTCCAAGTTTGGCCCAAGTTATTGGGGGCTGTGGCATAAGGGTACCCGTGCCCAATGGATCCCTTACGGATATTACATGTAATGTTAAAAAAGAAACTTCTATAGAGGAAATCAATGAAGCTTTCAAAGAGATTTCTGCAACTGAGCTAAAAAATGTACTTTTCTACTGTGAAGACCCCATAGTTTCGGTGGATATAAACAATAGTTGCTATTCTTGTACGTTTGATTCCCAGATGACTTCCGTCATTGGAAACATGGTAAAAGTAATCGGTTGGTACGATAATGAAACCGGCTATTGTTCAAGATTGATTGACCTAATGACATTGCTTATAAGGAAACACTACATTTAATGTTGGAGCATTTACATAAAAACACCATGGTGATGGTGTCCCTTCTTATGATGCTTTTGTCCACTTCCTGGATAATGGCACAAAATTCTTTTGACCAGAGGGACTCGCTCCAATTTTATTATCAACAATCCCTTACTTATAGACATGAGAACAAAATATCCCCAGCAATGGAGGTTTTGGAAAAAGCGGCAAAACTGGCGGAAAGGAACGAAGATCTAAAAGCACTTTTGGATACGTATCACAAGTTTGCGTTGCTTTATCTCGAAATTAATGACAGGGAGACTACATTATTTTATTGGGACCGTGCTGGAGTTCTCCTAAAAGATATTGAATATCCTTATGGGGAGGCGGTCCATCAATTTATTGATGCTTCTTTACTCTATGGTTCCGGAAATAATTTTCAAGCATTGAATGAACTCGAGGAAGCAAAAAAGCTAAACAATGACAAGAATTTACTCAATAATATGTTATTGGCCGAGGCCAATATTTTCCTGAATATCGAAAAATTTGATGAAGCCACCGTTAATTATAACGCCCTCTTGGTCAATTCAGATGAATATGAAAGAACCTATTTAGCTACCCTGGCAAATTTAGGACTGGCAAGACTTTATGATAAGCAGGATAAGTTTGATGAGAGCATAAAGCATGGGGAATCTGCACTGGAACTCGCCCAAAAGAACAACTTCTTCAGGGAAATAGTAACCGCGAGCAATTTTCTGGCCAGCACCTATGAGAAGATTGGGGACTACCAAAAGTCTTTGACATTGAACAATACCTTAAAAAAAATTAAGGATTCCATTTTCACCCTTGAAAAGGTAAAACTGGAGGCCAAAACAGCTGAAAAAATAAAATTCCAACAACAATCCAAAACCATCAATGAGCTACAAGCGGAAAACGAAGAATTAAGTGCTTCCGCCAACCGTTCGGATATTATATCCATTCTTACTTCGGCATTTTTGGTCATTATTTCCATTTTATCCATTTCGCTCTTTCGAAACAATCAAATCAAACTGAAAACCAACGACCTCTTACAAACCAAGAATGCGGAACTGGAGCAAGCCAGAGATGCTGCCGTTTCCGCTATGGAAGCCAAAAGTAACTTTCTTTCCACCGTGACCCATGAGCTAAGGACACCCCTTTATGCGGTTACCGGTCTCACCCATTTATTGTTGGATGAAAACCCGGCCGATCATCAAAAGGAACACTTAAAATCGTTGAAATTTTCCGGAGACTATCTATTGAATTTCATTAACGATATCCTCCAAATAAATAAGATTGACGCGGATAAGTTAGAGCCATTAAATATTGAGTTCAAACTCAAAAAAGTCCTTACGGACGTCGTTGATTCCCTTCAGCAAAATGCAAAGGAAAACAACACTAAGGTGGTACTGGACTACGACAATAACATTCCCTTAAATCTATTGGGAGACCCTTTAAAAATATCTCAAATTTTTATCAATTTAGTGGGTAACGCCTTAAAGTTCACCAAAGATGGACAAGTGGATGTTATTGCAAAGCTAAAGAGCAAGGAAGATGATGCAATCAGTGTCCACTTTGAGGTAATAGATAATGGTATTGGGATTTCTGAGCAGCAGCAAAAAAATATTTTCGACAGTTTCGAACAGGGATCTATCCAAATTAACAGAGAGTATGGAGGTACCGGCCTTGGCCTCACCATTGTAAAAAGTCTTTTGGGCCTATTTGATAGTAAGATATATCTCAAAAGTAAACTTGGTGAAGGTAGTACGTTTTATTTCGACCTAAATTTAAAGGTGGAGGAAACTTCAATGGATGAAATACCATTTGAAATGACCGTAGAAGATTTTGAGTTTGAGGGCCTTCATGTATTGGTCGTTGAGGATAATAAGATCAACCAAGTCATTACCAAAAAAATGTTGGCAAAAAAAGAAATAACGTGTGACATTGCCAATAATGGAAACGAAGCAATCGATGCTGCCAAAAACAATGAATATGCCTGTATTTTAATGGATATCCACATGCCAGGCATCAGTGGTACCGAAGCGACCATACAAATTAGAAAATTCAATCCCGAAATTCCCATTATAGCCCTTACAGCTATTTCTATGGAAGACAGCTTGGATGAATTCTATGAAGCGGGATGCAATGCCGTAGTCACCAAACCTTTTAAACCTGAGGTATTCTACCAAAAAATCGGCGAGAATGTTTTTAAGACCAATGTTGGGAATAAGGTTTGATTTTGTCCTCGATAGCTTTTAACAACTCCACTTCCCCATGATATAAAAATTGATGTTCTATTCGAATGTAATATAGATTTTCAATTTTATCCTGAAGGCGCACATAATCCTTTTCTGTAGTAAGCAGCAAAGGTATTTTCCTAAGCATTTCGACTTCCGAAGGGCTAAACGAATGATGGTCTGGGAACCTTTGATGTTCAAAGGTCAAATCGTTCATTTTTAGATGATTGATTAGAGGGTTAGGATTTGCAATACCTGTCACTAAAGTAAAAGGCTTTCCCCTTAGACTGCCCAGCTTCAAATTTGCTTTTTTCCCATGTAAGGTGTCTTCATAGGCCAAAGTAGAAAACAATACAATTTGGTCCGAAAACTTTTTTAAACGCTTTTCAAAGAACTCTTTTCTCTTCTGTTCCATATTTTCGGGACATTTTGTAACCACGATGCAATCTGCCCGTCGTGAGGCCGCTTGAGAGTCCCTTAGGTTACCTGTAGGTAGGTACCAGTCTTCAAAAAAAGGATGGGAATAAGTGGTCAAAAGGATAGAAAATGCAGGGGTCACTTTTCGGTGTTGAAAAGCATCGTCAAGTAAAATCAAATCCGGATCAACTAGCTTTTGAAGCTGTAAAATACCATTTTGCCTGTCCCCATCCACCGCAACTTTAATTCCCGGATATTTTCGTTGGACCTGAAAGGGTTCATCTCCCAATTGTTCAACCGTAACATCCACGGACCCTAATTGAAACCCTTTGGAATGTCTTTTGTATCCCCTACTAAGGACGGCCAGTTTGTGCTTGCTTTGCAATTTAGAAATCAGAAACTCAATCATAGGGGTCTTCCCTGTGCCCCCAACGCTCAAGTTACCTACGCAAATAGTAGGTGTTTCATAAATCTTGGACTTTAAAATCCCATGATCGTAAAGGAGGTTCCTAACATAAACAACTATCCCATACATCAGTGAAATTGGCCAAGCCATTTTGCGCAAAAACCACATCCGACGAAAATATAATATTTTATCTTAGAACATTAAAACCGGTTTATGACAGTTACAGAGGTTGGAAAACTATTGAATGCCCTATCCCCCTTACATTATGCGGAAGATTTTGATAATGTAGGCTTGTTGGTGGGTCACCCAGAAACTGAAGTAAATGGGATTTTGGTTACTTTGGATACCTTGGAAGAAGTTGTGGACGAAGCCATAGCTAAAGAATGTAATCTCATTATCAGCTTTCATCCCATCATTTTTAGTGGTCTCAAGAAATTAGTGGGAAACACTTATGTAGAGCGCGTGGTCATGAAAGCAATTGCCAACAATATTGCCATTTTTGCAATCCATACGGCACTTGATAACAGTCATCTTGGGGTCAACGCCAAAATTTGTGAAGTTCTTGGAATCAAAAATCCAAAAATCCTGATTCCAAAAAAAGGGACCATCAAAAAATTGATTACTTATGTTCCAACCGCAGGAGCCGAAAATCTGCGTAGTGCGCTATTCAAGGCAGGTGCAGGTGACATTGGAAATTATACGAATTGCAGCTTTAACATAGAAGGTTTGGGCAGTTTCAATCCTTCTGAAAAAAGCAACCCCACCGTAGGTGAGAAGGGAAAGATTCATTTTGAAAAAGAAATACAGCTTAATATCACCTTTGAATCGGTTAAGGAGGGGGAGGTCCTGAATGCCCTATTCAAGGAACATCCCTACGAAGAAGTGGCCTATGAGATTACCACCTTGGATAATACCAACCAAAATATTGGTATGGGCATGATCGGAACTTTAGAAAGACCAATGAAAGAAGAAGACTTTCTGAGCATGCTCAAGAAGCGAATGCGGAGCCCAATAGTTCGACATAGTCAGTTGCTCAATAAGAAAATAGAACGGGTGGCAGTCCTTGGAGGAAGTGGAGCATTTGCCATTAACGCCGCAAAACGAGCTAAAGCAGATATTTATGTCACCGCAGATGTAAAATACCACCAGTTTTTTGAAGCTGAGAACCGGTTGTTAATTGCGGATATTGGACACTTTGAAACAGAGCAGTTTACAAAAAATCTCTTGGCTGATTTTCTTAAGGAAAAAATTCCTAATTTTGCCGTCACTTTATCGGAAAGTAAAACTAATCCCATCAAGTATTTTTAATTTATGGCTACAAAGAACGAAACAACTGTGGAAGAAAAACTAAGGGCGCTATATGACCTTCAACTAATTGATTCCAGAGTTGATGAAATACGAAATGTAAGAGGTGAACTTCCCTTGGAAGTTGAGGATTTAGAAGATGAAGTATTGGGCCTAAAGACACGGATTGATAAGTTAAAATCTGATGTAGAGACTGTCAATTTTGAGATTACGGCCAAAAAAAACCTGATTGAGGAATCCAAGGCACTCATAAAAAAATACAACGAGCAACAAAAGAATGTTCGCAACAGTAGAGAGTTCAACTCGTTGAGCAAAGAAGTTGAATTCCAGGAATTGGAAATTCAGCTGGCCGAAAAACACATCAAAGAGTTCAAGGGGCAGATAGAGCAGAAAAAAGAGGTAATTGCCCAAACCAAGGAAAACCTTGGTGAACGGGATACGCATCTTAAGCACAAAAAAGGGGAGTTGGACGCCATCATGGCCGAGACTGAAAAAGAAGAATCGGCCCTTTTGAAAAAATCCGAGGAGTTTGAAGAGAAGATTGAGGAGCGATTGGTAAAAGCATATAAAAGGATTCGGGGAAGTGTTAAAAATGGATTGGCGGTAGTAGCTGTTGAGAGAGGTGCTTCTGGAGGTTCATTTTTTACCATTCCACCACAAGTCCAGGTAGAAATTGCCTCAAGAAAAAAAATAATAACCGATGAGCACAGTGGTAGAATTTTGGTTGACCCTACCCTTGCCGAAGAGGAATTGGGAAAAATGCAAAAGATTTTCTCTTCCATAAAATAAGATGAGCCATACATCCTTTGAAAGCCATCAGAACCGTGATGGCTTTTTTTGTAAATTAAAGCATGAGAGCTACTCTACTTGTTTTCTTCTTTGGTTATCTAACCTATGGTCAAAGCAACTTAGATAAGTATTTATGGAAGAATAGGGTGGTTGTCATATTTAAGACTGTTCACAACGACCTAAAAGTAAAGGAGCAACTCGAGGCATTTAAGGAATTTCCCCGTGAAATTGAAGATAGGCAAATAATAATTCTCGCTCCGAAAAAAGTCGAAAAATCAAAATTTTTGGAAAGATTCGGCTTAGATAATGACTATTCGGGGCTTATTTTGCTTGGTAAGGACGGAGGTATTAAATTGAAAGAAACGCTAATAACAAAGCCCCAACTTCTTTTTGATTTAATTGATGCTATGCCCATGCGGAGGGCCGAAATGCGAAATACATCCAAAAAACCGAATTAGGCCTTCAATAATTCCAATAGCTGTAGTTCCACCTCTTCGGAATCCCATATTTCATGAATATTTGGAATTTGTAGAATTTTTTTCATTATCCCTTCTTGGTAGTCCCCTATTTTCAGTGCTTCCGAGTAAGGCCTATCAGAAAATGTAACTCTGCTGTATACGGGAATCCATTTATCCGGGTATTTTTTGGAAAAGTGTTTTTCAATTTTCTTTTGCAATAAAAAATTGGAATCTGCGGTTTTACTGCTCATCTCCATAAAGTTTCGATAACTCAACTCCGCTATGGCATCAGCATTGGGTTTACGCACTTTTTGATAGCTTGTAAAAATAGTTCCCCAATCATCCCCAAATTCATTGATTAAATCATTCAAAGCGCTAATATCCTCAAAACCAGCATTCATACCTTGTCCATAGAAGGGAACTACAGCATGCGCGGCATCGCCAACCAAAGCCACTTTATCCCAATAGGTCCAAGGATAACATTTCATAGTAACCATGGCACTTGTTGGGTTTTCCATAAAGCTATTGGTCAAATCCTCTATTTCCTTTCTAACATTGGGGAAATATTCTTTAAAAAACGCCTTGGCCTCGCTTTTAGAATTGATACTTTCAAAAGAGATTTCCCCCTCAAAAGGCAAAAAGAGGGTACAGGTAAAACTTCCATCTATATTAGGCATCGCAATTAACATAAAATTGCCCCTTGGCCAAATGTGAAAAGAGTTTTTGTCCAATCTATGGGTACCATCCTTGCTAGGTGGAATAGTCAGCTCTTTGTAGCCGACATCTATAAAATCTTGGGAATAATCAAATCTACTTCGGCGCTGCATCCGGTGCCTTACCCGTGAAAAGGCTCCATCACAACCGAATACGATATCGTATTGATATGCTTTCCAATTGCTTTTCTCAGATGCCCCAGTATAGATTTTGGCTTCGGGTAAGGAAACGTCCCAAACCTTTTCATTAAACCGAAACTTTACCCCAAATCCCTCAGCCAAGTCAATCATTTTACGGTTGAGATTTCCTCTGGAAATGGACCAGATAGCCTCTCCCTCTTTCCCATATTTTTGAAAGTATACGGGTTTGTCGTTGACATGTAGGGCCCTTTGATGCAAGGGTATGGCAATTTCTTTTATTTGGTCTTCCAAGCCTATACTTCGAAGGGCTTTCCAACCCCTATTGCTCATGGCAAGGTTAATAGATCTTCCGGAAAACTTCACGGTCCTAATGTCAGGCCTTCGATCAAAAATAGTAACCTTATGCCCATGATTTTTCAAGTAAATGGATAATAGAGATCCCACCAATCCTGAGCCAATAATGGCGATATTTCGTTGTGTCTGCTTACCCATACAAATCAATTCTTATTCTAAAAGTAGCAATTTAACAAAACAGTAAGTGGTACTAGTAAATCCTGAAGCTGTAATAGGGCCATTGGAAAGAAAATTTTCCGAAAGTTTTAACTTTTTCGGAAATCCTAATGTACCAAAGCACACGTATATAAAGTATCATATCGCGAGAGCGTCACCATATAAAAAAAGTCCTTCACCCCACAGTAGAAGGACTTTTCCCTTTTATTTCCCTTTCGATTATTCCAATATCCCATCAACGATGCCGTACGTCATCGATTCTGTGGCATCCATCCAATAATCACGGTCAAAATCCTTCATGACCTTATCAAAATCTTGTCCACAATTTTCCGCTAAAATCCTGGCGCCGATTTCTTTGGTCTTAATAATTTCCTTGGCCTGTATTTCAATGTTGGAAGCCTGTCCCTGGGCTCCACCACTGGGTTGATGAATCATTACCTTGGCGTGTGGTTGTATAAATCGTCGCCCCTTTTCTCCCACCGAAAGCAATATGGAACCCATTGATGCCGCCAAGCCTGAACAAACCGTAGAAACCGGACTTTTAATTTGTTTTATCGTATCATATATGGCAAAACCAGAAGTAACGTAACCTCCTGGGCTATTGATAATAAGTTGAATTTCTTTGTTGTCTTGCAAATCTAAATACAACAACCTGTCTATAACGTGTTTAGCAGAATCATCATTGACCATTCCCCATAAAAACACTTTTCTTTCCCCGAGCAATTTTTCCTGAATCTGCTCTTGTATTTTACCTTTTTTTGAACTCATAGATTTAAATCATTTCCACATCAAAAATAACCATTTTATATACTCTAGGTAAAATGAATTCATTTTTGGTAACGCACAATTCATGGTAATTCCTACAATTCCTACAAATCCCTTCAGACGGGGACATAGCCATACAAAACTAGCTGTTTCACAACAATTTACGAATATCGATAAAAGATATACGTTTATCTGAATTACAGCTAATAATCGATTAAAATAACACTAACAACGTAAAATTTTAGAATGGCTACGGTTTGGAGGTATTTTCGTACAGAATTTGATCCCAAATCAGTTCAAAACCATAAATCTCAGAACTTGACCTATTGAAATAAGCTATAAATTCCTGTTTTACAGTTCGATAGTCCAGGTTTTGGGGATTGTAAATTTTACAAACCTAGACCTATGAAGACCAATACTTCAAAAAGTGCCGTAGTACAAAGTTCTATCCTTTTTTTATTACTATTTCTTTTTATAGGAAGCCAATTATACTCCCAAGCGAACTCGATACGGACGGGAGCTACCTTCAATTGGGCTGATACACAGCCAACTATAAATGATCCTGCAACTATCGAATCCATTGAAATAAACGGAAGTCTGTACAATACGTTCGTTGTTCCATCATCCTATGCATTAACAAGGTTGGGTCCAGGAGGTCATAACGGTAATGATATCATGTTAAATGGATCCGAAGTATTGGGAACAAGTAGTGCTCCAACTTGGAATGCCAGGGCAATTGAAGCCTATCAGTCCTTGAACCTAAACCACTACTTCGAATCAAACAGTAATGGCGATAATTTTTGTGAAAATTACAGTGCCGTTTCCACAACAGATACACAAATTCAAACCATAACCTATGCGCCTGGCATACCTTCAAATCCTAATGGAATTTTGGCGGTCACCGAGCGAGGAGGAAACAATTGCTTTTATATTGAGGTTTGGGGTACTCCAGTAGGAGGTGGACCGGAACAACAATTAGGTCAAACTTTTGTTAGAAATGAATTCAATTTGACCGGTGTTGGTCCACAACAACCACCGACAGCGAATTCGGATTACTGGAGTAGTGGTCGAAATAATGATAGTGGACAAATAATAGGTATTGCGCTTTATCAACTATCAGAACTAGCACCTATTGGCTCAACTATTACACAAATTAGATACTATGCTGCAACCACTGATAACGGGGATGGAAAATTCTTCTTGATGCAGACCTATGCCCAAGACGATTCATTCAATCCAGATTTTGAAGAAGTTTTTAGTGGAGATGCTGGGGCCAATGATAATGTACCATCTGGTACTTCTTATACTTATTTTTCCAGTTCTCCTCCCTTCAATGGAACGGTGGTAGTAAATTCAGACGGAACGTTCACCTACACCCCTGACCCAGGTTTTACGGGTACGGATACCTTTGAAATACAAGTATGTTTGCCAGCTCCAAACGCCGGGGTTTGTGATATTTCTACAGTTACCCTAAATGTCAAATCTGGGGTAAGCATTAACAATGCTTCAGCGGATGAGGGTGATAATTTAACATTTACCATTAGTATCAATGACCCAATCAATCAAGATGTTGATTTCAATCTAACGTATACGAACAATTCAACAATTGATTCCGATTATAGTGGGCCTACTTCGATTACCTTACCAGCCAATGATTCTTCCGTAAGTTTTGATGTCCTCGCTGTGGATGATCTTTTAATAGAGCCAACGGAAACATTTACGGTAACCGTGGTTAACCCATCCGATATTGTAACAATTTTGGATGGAGATGGCAACGGGACCATAAACGATGACGATGCCGCGGGAAGTGGCGTACAGTTCAATGCCACCAACATATCAGTGACGGAGGGAACCGATCCCTTTGCTAGGTTCACCGTCTCCTTCAACGGCACCATTGCCCCAGGGGAGGACGTGACCGTCGATTACCTTACAAACGATGGGACGGCCAACGATGGAAGCGACTTTACCGCACAGTCGGGGACCATTACCTTCAACAGCACCAACACATCCTTCGATATA
>JBCBZA010000041.1:0-26326 GCA_039815575.1 Bacteroidota bacterium
ATCACGTGCCGACCAACTTAATGGAAGAAATTATTCGTGATGCCGATGCTTCCCATTTTTCGCAGAAAAGTTATTGGGAGACTACAGATTTTCTAAAAGAAGAATTGGAACTTCTTGGTGTTGCCACCTATTCCCAAAAAGAATGGCGGGACATTAATATAAAGATGTTCAGAAATGAGCACCAATTCCATACGGAATATGCCAAGGAGAACTGGGAATCCGGAAAAGAAAAGAATCTTAAACTACTGGTAAAAGAAAAGAAGACCGAAAAAGACATTGCCAAAAAAGAGGCCTTAAAGGCAAAATATAAAAGTGAAAGCCCCGATCGTGGCATACAAACCTTGTTTAGGGTTACCCTAAAAAATCATTTAACACTCAGCGATATTGCAGACACCAAGGCAAACATACTTTTGTCAGTAAATGCCATTATCATCTCTGTAGCCCTATCCAACCTTATTCCAAAATTGGATAATCCATCAAATGCCTATTTGATTTATCCTACCATTATTTTTATCACCTTCAGTGTAATCTCAATGGTTTTGGCCGTTTTGGCTACGCGTCCTAACGTGACCAGTGGCAAGTTCAGCAGACAAGATGTAGAACAAAAAAAGGTAAACTTACTTTTCTTTGGAAACTTTCACAAAATGAGCCTAAATGATTATGAATGGGCCATAAAAGAATTGGTCAAAGACAATCAGTACATCTATTCTTCCTTAACCAAGGATCTCTATTTTTTAGGCTTGGTATTGGACAGAAAGTACAAGATATTGCGATTGACTTATACCATATTCATCATAGGCATCGTCATCTCCGTAATTGCCTTTGGTATTTCCTTTCAATTCTTTGGGGGGGTCGCAAGGCTGTAGTTAATTCTTTAACTCCTCCATCAAATCATCATAGGTATAGGTCTTTTCGGACGAAGCATCCGTTTTGTAGAGAATTTCAGCTCGGATGGCTTTCAGTCCAGTGACCCCTTGTAATCCTTCCAATTCCACAATTTCGATATTATTGGTAAAATACCCTTTGGCCTTCAGAAAATGAACGTATCGCAAATACTCTCGCTCATCTTTTTTCTGGGAGTAGACAATGGCCAGCTTTCCTTTTTGGGTCAATCTTTCAGTGGTTCCCTTAATAGTGGATTTATCAATGCGTTTCTTGATAATTTCATAGCGTGCATTATAGGTCCCGTCTACATCAAACTTTTTCTCGTCCATACGAAAACGTATAGCCAATGGAGTACTGTATACTAGCAATAAGGAAGCGACATCCAACGGAACGGGCAAATGCGGTTTTAGGGAGTAGTGCTTGTTTTCCATTTCCACCATGGTCTGCAATTGCCATAACCGCAAATTGTTCAAATACAATTCGTCAAAGGTGCGGTCATTGGCAATAGCGCTACCAATGTACATATTGTGTTCAACCCCGTCAGTTTTGTAACGTTCAAAATAGTGGGGGAACATGAGTTGCGACTCTTGCTGCTTCTTATCCAATAGGGCCGCCAACTTCATATTGATTTCCATGACGCTTTCATCGTAATTGCGACGGTGGTCATAGTAGGATTCAGTTGCAGCATCGATTTGCGATTCATACTTCTCAATCAATACCTTGATTTCCTTGTCTTCCCTTTTTAAATGATGGAACGCCGGATTGATCTCTTCCTGTACAAAATCAAAGACGGCCTGCTCAGTATGGGTATATAGTGTGTCCTTTATTTCTTCCAGATTATTTTTTACCCTAAACATTAACTCTTCGTAAATGGGCAGTTTTAATTTTTTATGCGCCATTTCCAAAATAGTCTGAATCTCCGAAAGTTGAATCATCAAATCTCTTTGAATAGCCAAATTGCGCTCCTTGGAGGAATCTTTAATATCAATCTGACCATATAAGGGATACACCTCTTTAAATACTATTTCTTTGAAGGAAGGATGTTCGCCATTCAATTCGTCGTTCATGAAGCGCTTGGCTTCCTCTTGAAACTTCCAGTATACTGAAGAGTGTACCGTAGTACATTCATGCTGAATAATGGCATCTATCAAATTCTGCTCTTCCTCAATGGACCGTAATACCGCAGAAACGATAAATGGCATCACATCCAGTAGTTTATTGGCATTGATGCTATTGAGCTCATTTACCGTATCTGACACGAGTTCAAGCACACCTAAAAGGTTTCCTTCGTCAGCAATTGGTGCTAGAATGGCACTTTTGACACCTTGTTCATATAAATTTTTATACGGCTGACCTCCTTTGGATTTTTTGTAATACTTCTCTACATTGGAAATTGCATAGAAAGCAGCTTCATTAAGTAATTTTCCATAGGAGTAATCACATAACATGGTATCACATGACTCCGTTTCCTTACCTTTTAGCAAATGGCTTTCGATTCCTTTGCCATGAATTTTCAAAAAACGATTGGTATTAGGGTCATAGCCCGTAAATCCAACATTAATGTTTTTTAAGTTGAATAACGACCTAAAGGTATCCTGGAAACTATCCATAAAGTTATCGTTCCCTCTTTTGTTATTGCCAATAAGGGTGGACTTAATCTCGGATATTGAATGCTCTGCTGATACGTCAAACATATTCGAAATGGCAAAGCCTTTTGACGTAAAACTATTGGGCGGTATTTTCTCCCGCCACAACTCCAAATTATCAAAATTCTCCAACAATTCATCTACATCAGCTTGAGTTAGATCTTTCGCATTCTTGTTGGGTGAAATTTCCATAAAATCGGCATTGTAAAGAATACGGTAGTGTCGCATTACGCCATTGGCATCGGGAATATCATAAAACAATGGTCGCTTAAAGTCCATCTTAAATCCATAATGGAAATTAAGGATAACAATGGCCTGCATGATATAGTGAAGGTCTTCGGGCAGGTTTCGCATTTCAAGCTCAAAGCCCTCGCCTGCGTCCGCCAATATCTTTTTGAACCGTTCTGAAGAATTGAAAACAAGATTAGCAAAGGGTATCGATGCCGCCTTAATCTCATTGTGCGTCAAAATAGATGAAAACGTATCCGTTAGGATAATCTCAATAATATCCTTTCTTTTTTCTATAATGGAGAGGTCATCAAACCCTTCCCTCAATTCCGGGTATGGGGCAACTGCATCCAAAACATATTTGGCCCGCTCTGCATGGAATTTATCTTTGCTTTTAGCCTGTACATCATAATGTTGTAACAACTTGTTAAAGCTAACCAGTTGAATCAGTGGTGCTTCCCCTGTGTCATTTCCGTTCATTCCCATAATTGGTCGTTGTTATTAGGTCAAAGTTACAAAAGATGTGGATCGCTCTTAGTTAACGTTTTGTTTATGGTTTTTTGGACATTTTTAGGATATTTAGGGCATGTCTTCCAACTCGCGCCTTAATAGGGCATATAAGCAAGCTAAAATCATTCCATTCAATGATGCGTCAAAATTTATCTTTTTCAGTGATTGCCACAGGGGAGACAATAGTTTTGCCGATGATTTTGCGAACAATCGAAATATCTACTTTCACGCCTTAAATCATTACTATAGGGAAGGTTTTCAGTATTGCGAATTGGGCGATGGCGATGAGCTTTGGGAAAATTTACATTTCGAAGCCATTTTTGAGGCGCACAAAAATGTTTTCCAACTTTTAAAAAAATTTCATTTGGAAAACCGACTTCATATGGTATGGGGAAACCATGATATGGTCTATCGCGACCCTAATTATGTAAATAAACACCTTTCCAGTTATTTTGAACCGATTGATGGGAAGGATATTGAACTTTTTGAGAACATCAACTACCATGAGGGGCTTATCCTGAAACATGAGAAGACTGGACAGGAACTTTTTTGCTGTCATGGACACCAGGCTGACTGGTGGAACTATAATTTTTGGAAGATTGGACGTTTCTTGGTTCGTGTTTTATGGAAACCGCTCCAGGTGGTGGGCATCGCAGACCCAACGAGTCCAGCCAAAAACTATAAAGAGCTGATTCGAATTGAGAAGCGTATTAAAAAGTGGATTTTACAAAATAAATTAAGGATTACCATTGCTGGGCACACCCACAGACCCCGCTTTCCGGAGCCTGGTCAAATTCCTTTTTTTAACGACGGAAGCTGTGTTCACCCACGAAGTATAACAGGAATGGAATTGGTCAATGGAGAGATTTCACTTATTAAGTGGCATATTGACACCAAACCTGACGGCACTTTACAAATTGTCAAAGTTCTGTTGGAAGGCCCTGAAAAATTAAAGGATTATATCTCTGATTAAGCTCTTTTGGCGAGGGTTTTCATAGCAAGCACAAATCGATCCAGCTCGTCTTCGATGGTATAAATATTAGGTGTAATTCTACATCCTTGAACGTTTTCGTGGTCTATGGCAACCGTCCACACCTTAAACTCCTTCAAGAGAACCTTTGCCAAATTGTGGGGCTTCATGGTTTTAATCCCCACATTGGCAATTCCACAACTGCGCTCCGGTTCTTCAGGCGTATTGACCACCACGTTTTCTACCTTTCTGAGTCTTTCGCTCCAATATCGCTGAATATAACGCAAGCGTTTTTCCTTGCGCTCCAGACCTATCATTTCCAAATAGTCCATGGAATCATGGATAGTCAGGTCGGTATGCACTGGGTGGGTTCCAGTATGGTTCAACCTTCTGATTTTGGTCTCATCCTTCTCATGCTCGGCCAATAAGGGCCAGATCTTTGGAATATGCCTTTCATTTACATAAAGCAAACCGGCACCTAGAGGCACACTCAACCATTTATGTAAACTGGAGCCATAATAATCACAATCAAGCGCCGTAATGTCCACCTGAATATGCCCAACGGCATGGGCGCCATCTACCATCACTTCAACTCCATAGGAATGTGCCATATCACATATTTTTCGAATGGGAAGAATCTGTCCTGTAATGTTTACCATATGACAGACCATTAACAATTTGGTCCTTGGGGTTATTTGTGACTCGTACAATTGGACCAGCTCTTCATCCGAGGTGGGATGGTTGGGCAGGGAAACCTCTTTACATACTATCCCATAGCGTTTTTGCTGTTGGTAAAAGTGAATGCGCATAGCCCCATAATCCTGCTTGGCAAAAACGGCTTCGTCTCCTTTTTCCCATGGAAAACCACTAATGACCATATCTAGAGATTCTGTAGTATTCCGTGTTATAATCAGTTCCTTTTCCGAACAGTTGACCAATTTTGCCAAGCGCGAGGCTATCGCATTTTTATTGTCCCATTGTTCCGTCCGCATATAATAGGAGGCCTCATAATTGACCTTTTCCACATGTGCTATGTATTTCTTTAAAATGGGGGTTGGTACAAAATTGTAATATCCGTTCTCCAGATTAATGTAATCTGGTTTTAAGATATAATCCATTCGTATCCGTTTCCAAAAACCTTCTTCGTCATTTTTGGGATAAGGAAGAGGTTGATCATCTTCAAAACCGTCCAATGGTATGGTTAAAAGTGGAGTGGCCATAGCTGTTTGTCCCAATCGCTTTAAAAACTGCCTTTTCTCCATAACCTTTTATGTTTTAACGGATACCCTATCTTGAGTATAAAAGAGTTGTATCTTGCCTAAGACCAACTACAATTTACAACTAAAAAGAATCTTGGAACACCTTGAGGCGATAATTGATCAAATTCCAATTCGGCATAATTTGGTTTCCCACTTTATGTTTTTGGGCGTTGCCCAAGCCTATTTTTTGACGCTTGTCATTTTTCTTAGATCCAAACTCCATTCTCCTATTCGAATATTCGGATGGTCATTGCTCTTTCAAGCCATTGTGTGTACAGACACGTATTTATGCTATACGGGTTTGATGAAATACACCTTACCATGGAATGATTCCACAGAATTTTTAGTACTTATGATTGCCCCAAGTATTTATTTTTTTACCTATTCCCTTTTAAAAAGGAGGCCAGTGGTTTTTAAGCAAATTTGGCCGCATATTTTGGTCCCTTTACTATATCCAATCACACAGATAGGATATTTTTTAAATCCCCTTTCGGTGAAATTAAATGCTTATCTGGATGCCTACCACCCCAATATCCCACTGGTGGAAATTGGGAAAGAGGTAACCTATCATTATCAAATTATCAAAGACGAATTTCGCTGGATGGTACTTCTGAGCTTCGCCATTTATTTGGGGCTGTCCATTCGATTGGTTATAAATAGTAGAAAAAACAGAAAAAATTCAACAAGACCTATACGGGTGGATAAATACGCCTTCACTCGAAATACGGTCATCTTTTTGGTGTTATTGCTGACACTGATTTTTGTAGTGTATTGGAATTTTGAAGACGACGCTGGCGACCACTACATTGTGCTCTCCATGACCGCGATAACCTATTTAAGTAGCTTTTTTATTCTTTCCGAATCCCGATTTTTTGAAAATACCTGGTTGGCCGATCGCTATGAGACCTTAACAGCGGATGCTTTGAAAATTGAGCGGATAGAAGCTATGGTTATGAAAGATTCTTATTTTCTCTCCCCAGAAATGTCATTAAAAAAGCTTTCTGAACGTCTTGAGGTCAATTCCAATATTGTTTCAAAAACCATTAATTCGGAGTTAAACCTGAACTTCAACGACTATATTAATCAGAAAAGGGTGAAAGTGGCACAGGAGCGCCTTTTAAGCGCCGAATTCACTCATTTAACTATTGAAGCTATTGGAAAATCTGTAGGATTTAACTCAAAATCAGCATTTTATACAGCTTTTAAAAAGTTCGTTGGGATATCCCCATCCGCCTTCGCTAAGCAAAAAGAGAATAGTAAAATAAGATCATTTTCTCCATAATTGTAATTCCGAACATAACCATCTTTTAAAAATTAGGCCCTTAAACGAATCCACCAGACCTTTGTCCAAAATAAAAATCATGGAAACCGGAATCAGACGTTACGATTTGGATTGGCTTAGGGTCATCGTGTTTGCACTATTGATTTTTTATCATGTAGGGATGTTTTTTGTGCCTTGGGGTTGGCACATAAAGAACAATGTCATTTATGAAGGGCTACGTTGGCCCATGCTCTTTTTAAATCAATGGCGCTTGCCCATTTTGTTTGTGATTTCAGGTATGGGAACTTACTATGCATTATCCAAAAGGAATTTAGGCCAATTCTCCTGGGAACGGTTTAGAAGATTGGGCATTCCACTTGTAGTAGGAATGTTACTTATTGTTCCTCCCCAGATTTACATTGAACGACTGATTGAAGGGCAGTTTCAAGGCAGCTATTGGGAATTTTTTATCACAAAAGCATTCCGTAATGGCCCCTATCCTAAAGGAAACCTTAGTTGGCACCACCTTTGGTTTTTACCCTATCTTTTGATTTTCTCATTGATTTTAGGACCGCTGTTTGTACGGCTAAAAAACAGGCCTTCCCAATTCATGGATTGGATAAAAAGACGACTGCAAAAGCCTTTTGGAATCTATATATTCATTATTCCACTTTTTTTGTTGGAGGCCTTTATGGAACCCTTTTTTGAGATTACCCATGCCCTTATTGATGACTGGTTTAACTTTTGTTCTTCATTGACGCTATTTTTTTATGGATTTCTTTTTGTTGCCTCGGGTGATGTGTTTTGGAAAGCCCTTGAACATATAAAGAGAAAAGCACTTTTTATTGGACTGTTCGCATTTACCCTTTTAGTATGCCGATGGCTTTTCATAGAAAAAGACGAGCTCCCCCAGCATTTGGCAGAGGCTTTTCTGAAAATCGTGAACTTATGGTCCTGGATTTTGGTCTTGTTGGGCTATGCAGCACAATATCTTAACCAACCAAGTCCGGTACTGAAATATGCCAACAGAGCAGTGTATCCCTTCTATATTTTACATCAAACCATCACCATTATCATTGCGTATTATGTAATGGATCTGGAATGGAATTTCCTTACCAAGGCTGCTGTTTTGGTAATGGGCACCTTCGGATTTTCATGGTTGATCTATCACTTTATAATACTACCGATACCGCTGTTACACCCCCTATTTGGATTGAAAAAGGCCAATACGTCGAAATAACATCACATTTAACAGCACTTTATCAAGCTCTTGGTAGGGTATTTGTTAACTTTATTGAAGTCTTACGACAAAAATTGCAATGAAAAAGCTCCTTCTTTTTTTATTGATGCTAACGGCATTACCTTTTGCATCTTGGGGACAAGGTGATATTCCTACGACTAGACCCTTGGAAATAGGCAGAAGGAACAACTTGGATGCATTACCTAGCAATCAAGGAACGGTGCTTAGGGTACCCTCGGTTTTGGACAACGATTTGGTTTCCAAAGAAACCCCTATCCAAATGTTGCCTGAACGGCAATTGTTGCAGGCAGGGTATAACCTCAAAATAGACCCTAAAGTGGGTGAGCGGGAGAAAAAAGGATCTAACAAACATTTTGGTGATCAATATTTAGGTGATTTTAAGACCAATGCCAAATTTGTCGGAATCGTAGCACGGGATCATGAATATGTAGATGGAGACCGCGTAAAAATTTACGTAAATGGTGTAGTGGTTGAGCATAACCTGCTCCTTTCTGGGGCTTTTAAGGGAATTAATATTGACTTGATCGAAGGTTTCAACAGATTGGACTTTGAAGCCTTAAACCAAGGTTCCTCTGGTCCTAATACGGCTCAGGTAGTGGTTACTGATGAAGCAGGAAAAGTATTGCATAACAACAGATGGAACCTTTCTACCGGTTCCAAAGCAAGCCTTATTGTAGTTAAAGAACCCAATCTCGAAGAAGAGGAGCAGGAATAAGTCTAAATTACGACCCCAGCATCTAGCATCTAGCATCTAGCATCTAGCATCTAGCATCTAGCATCTAGCATCTAGCATCTAGCAAATTTAATTTCTCTCCCCTGGTTGATACCTATCCTTAGCGCTTTCCAAAACATCTTCTTTGTAGTAGGGCGCTTCCTTCCAAGTGACATCGGCATACATTTGAATCTGGTCCTCAAAGTGGGGTGAATCTGGGTCACCGCTCTGCCCACCGGCTAAAATGGTCTTGGCCCTTACTTTTTCCCCAAATTCCACAGCAGCCACAAAACTATTGCCCCGGGGTCCATACATTTTCTTTGCGCTTTCGCTTGTATAACGGGCCCCATAAGCCGCCAAGGCGCCCCATCTTCCGCTGGCAAAACCAATGGGAATACTGGGTTTGGTATCGTCAAAGTCTTGTCGAATATCCCCATTTAAACGTTGGTAGCGATTAACATCGCCCCAAGGCAGTTCCCATGTTCCAAAATCATTATGTAGCTGGTCTATTACCTCTGAAAAAAGTTTCAGTTTTTCATCATCAGGAGAGGCATTGCCCCAATATTCCACCAGTTGCATGGAATACAAGCCTTCTGGCCTCTTGGCCTTTTGATAGCACCTGGTTCCATAATAATGAGCTAAGGTCATGGCCACGGATTCCCTGGACGTTTTGAAGTCCCAATTCAATAAGGTTTCTATAGGCTTTTCCAACTCCGGTTTCGGATTTCGATAATACGCCTGCACCAATCCTGGGATTAGGGCTTTAAACGCTGGCAAATAAGGGTCATGGGCCAAGGCAATCAAATTATCTAAACTATATCCTGTTTCCCTTTTAGCACTTAATAATTGAATGGCGTGCACTCCGCGAAAATTTTCTTGGTCCCGGGACATATACCTCGGATAATCCTCTCGTTTAGGGCTGTATTCCAAGGCTGAAGTATAGGGTGTGGAATTACAGTTCTGTATCCAGCCATTGGGAGGGTTTTTAACCAAAATATTTTCATCAACAGGATGCAATCCTTGCCAATCGGTTTCAGGATTACTGCCATCTACAGCTTGGGAATAGTCAAAAATAGTATCTCTTTTGGGAATGAAATTCCCATGGAAGTAGGCAATATTACCTTCTGCATCCGCGTATACCGTGTTGTTGGAGGAATTGGTTCGTATGTCCATCATTTCCCGAAATCCATCATAACCTACCTGTTTGGTCCTAACATAAGACTGCTCCAAAGCTTTCACAGGCTCCCACATCATTGCTGAGGCGGTCCATTGGCCATTTATGGCATGAGTGATGGGTCCATGGTGTGTCCGGTACATGGGGAAGGTTCTCTCTTTTTGTCCTTCTCCCACTTTATATTTCAGGCTTACCGAAGTGGAATCCACCGGTCGTAACTCTTCCCCGTATTGATAATACAATTTGCCATCGTTTTTTACGATGGTTTCCTTGAATTCATCCATGACATCCGTATAGGTGCTGGTATGCATCCAGCCTGTTTTCTCATTGAATCCTTGATAGACAAAGAACTGCCCCCAGGTAACCGCGCCGTAGGCATTTAATCCTTCTTCTGAGACCACGTGGACCTCTCCCCGGAAATAAAAGGAAGTATGGGGATTGATCAGCAACATCGTGTTGCCAGATTGGGTCAAATCCCCTGAAATGGCGATTCCGTTGGATCCTTGGGGTTCTGCCATCTCCCTTTCCTTTTCAAGTTGCGTTAATTCCAATTCAGGAAGTTGTATTCCAGATTCATAAAACGCTTTGATTTTACGGGTCGATATACGCTCGATATCCCCACCAATGCTGCCCTCACTAAAATACATGGGCATCCAAGGTTCAAACCTATTCAACAATCGCGGTTCTACCTCAGGATGGGTATAGAGGTAATAATTGATACCATCTGCAAAAGCATCGCATAGTTTTTTGAGCCATTCAGGGCTTTTTTTATAATTGGCCTTGGCCTCCTCTTCCGTCATAAAAAGCTTTGCCCGTAAATCACTGTAAAGGGCGTCTTCCCCCTCAACTTCGGCCAATCTCCCTGTAGCCCAAATATAGTTTTGCTCCACCCGGTTAAAATCATCTTCACATTGCGCATAGAGCAATCCAAATACGGCATCCGCATCTGTTTTCCCATAGATATGGGGCACGCCAAAACCGTCACGGATAATTTCAATATTTTGGGCCTGATTTTGCCATTTTGCCACCTCAGCATTAGGGGCTTCTTGTTTACATGCGCCAAGTACTAGGACGACCAGAAAAAATACCGTTCTCATAGGATGCTATTACAAGGTTTGTTGCTTTAAAGATACTATTCCCAATCCATCTGAAAAATCAACAGTTGAAAATTCCGTTGGTGATTTGGACAAGTATTTGAGCTATCTTGTGATTCCTTTTTGCATAGCAATGTCCGATAAAAAAGTTAGTATCCTCAAAGCGTTCAAAACCATCATCTGGCCTAAACGTAATTTGGTGTTTATAGGTTTGGGGCTTATTGTCATAAGTAAGGCGGCAAGCTTTGTTACACCAATTGCCACGAAATACGTAATTGACGATGCCTTTGTTAAAAAAGACGTACAACTACTAAAGACCTTAGTTGGGGTGATAATCATAGCTATTGCAATACAAGCGATAACTTCTTTCTTACTTACCTATGTGCTTAGTGTTCAAGCCCAATTTTTGATATCTGAATTGCGGGCTCAAGTACAAAAACATGTGCTTTCCTTGCCGATTCGTTTCTTTGACAACACCAAGTCAGGGGAGCTTGTTTCCAGAATAATGACGGATGTTGAAGGAGTGCGCAACCTTATTGGAACGGGTTTGGTACAATTGGTGGGTGGATCTGTGACGGCCATCGTTGCGCTTATTCTTCTTCTTCGCATTAGTGTTTCCATGACGCTTTTTACCCTTTTACCATTAGGTATCTTTGGATTGATTGCATTACGAGCGTTTAAAATAATACGCCCCATTTTCAGAAATCGTGGAAAGATAAATGCCGATGTAACCGGTAGATTGACCGAGACTTTGGGAGGGGTACGGGTCATAAAAGGCTTTAATGCGGAAAAACAGGAGAACCGAATTTTTGAAGAAGGGGTCAACCGATTGTTCAAAAATGTTAAAAAAAGCCTGATAGCCACAGCGGCTATGACCAGTTCTGCCACTTTGTTAATTGGCATAGCAACTACAGGAGTTATGGGTCTGGGAGGATATAAAATCATTCAAGACGAATTGACCATTGGACAATTTATTGAATTCACGGTTATTTTAGGTTTGATGATAGCTCCAATTGTGCAAATGAGCAACATTGGAAGCCAACTGACCGAAGCTTTAGCTGGACTTGACCGTACTGAAGAGCTCATGAACAAAACGGCAGAGGCCCAAGAAAAAAATAGAACGCTGTTTTTGGAAGATATTAAGGGTCATATGGTTTTTGACAAGGTGACCTTTGCGTACGAAGAGGAAAAGGCCGTTTTGCACGGGGTGAGTTTTGAAGCAAAAGCCGGAGAGGTAATCGCATTGGTAGGAAGCTCGGGCTCAGGTAAAAGTACTATTGCCGGTTTGGCAGCTAGTTTTCTAAATCCAGAATCAGGAACCATAACTATTGATGGAAACGACTTATCCCGAGTTGACCTCAATAGTTTTAGACAATACTTGGGTGTTGTCTTACAAGATGATTTCCTGTTTGAGGGTACCATTCGTGAAAATATATTGTTCCCAAGGCCAAATGCTTCGGATTATGAACTGAAGACCGCTGTTAATGCAGCTTATGTCAATGAATTTACTGACCGATTTGATGATGGTCTTGACACCTTGATTGGGGAACGCGGGGTAAAACTTTCAGGGGGGCAACGCCAACGTATTGCCATTGCGAGGGCCATTTTGGCCAATCCCCGGATTCTGATTCTGGACGAAGCGACCTCCAATCTCGATACGGAAAGTGAAGCCTTGATCCAAAAAAGTCTTGCGGAACTCACCAAAGGCAGAACAACCTTTGTTATAGCACATCGACTTAGTACCATCCGTAAGGCCAATCAAATCCTAGTGATTGAAAATGGGCGTATTGCCGAACAGGGCACACACGATGAGCTCATTCTTTCTAAGGGTAGGTATTATAATCTATTTACCTATCAGGCTAGGATTTAGAGCTCTTCAGGGGCCAGTTCTATTTCCAAACCATCCATTTCCGTAGAAATATGAAGTTGGCAGCCCAATCTGCTATTATCTTCCACATTAAAGGCCTCAGCTAACATCGCCTCTTCATCATCGGACATTTCTGGAAGTTCATGTGCCGATTTTACATAGCATTGACAAGAGGCGCACATGGCCATTCCGCCACAGATACCAATGGTGCCTTCCGGGGCCAATTCGTAGGCACGAACCAATTCCATAAGGTTCATATTCATATCGGTTGGTGCATCAACCTCATGAATTTCCCCATCCCTATCGGTAATTTTTATTTTGATATCGGACATGACACAATGTAGGTTGCAAAAAAAAAGAGAAACAGTAACAAATCCTATTAAATGGTCCTAGTATAACGTTTCTTTATAAAACTTTTATATTGAACTCATTTAGACTATTTCAATTGGGCAAAAAAATTCTGAATTTTCGCTTCAATCCAAATAGTCTAAATGAGTTCATTGGCAAGGATATTCCCATAGGGAAGCGGGGACGGCTATAATTTTATCTTTGAAAGCAAGATGCTTTACCCCTTAACTTAAATTGATAACTTCTTCGATTTGTGGAGCATATTTTTTGATGGTCATCTCCACGCCACTTTTCAAGGTCATTTGATTGACGGAACACTCAATGCAGTTGCCTTCCAACTTAACCTTAACAGAAGTCCCATTGTCTATGGAAATTAATGAGATGTCCCCCCCGTCACTTTGCAAGAAGGGCCGTATTTCATCCAAGGCTTTCTCTACGTTTGTTTGTATTTCCTCTGCTGTCATGTTCATTGCTTTTTAACGGCGGAACAACCTGCCATTGTTGTAATTTTTATTGCTTCGGTCGGTGGAAGGTCTTTGTTACGTTGCACCAATTCCAATACCACGTTTTTGGTCAAATTCTCAAAGGCCCCTTCAATGGGACTTGCCGTTTGTAAAGCGGCGGGCCTACCCACGTCACCCGCCTCACGAATACTTTGTACCAGCGGTATTTCTCCTAGAAAGGGAACATTTAAATCTGCCGCTAAATTCTTTGCACCATCCTTACCAAAGATATGATATTTGTTCTCAGGTAGTTCTTCCGGTGTGAAATAGGCCATATTTTCAACAATGCCTAGAACAGGAACATTAATCGTTTCCTGTTGAAACATGGCAACTCCCTTACGGGCATCTGCCAAGGCAATCTCTTGAGGTGTACTTACTACCACCGCCCCAGTTACGGGTAGCGACTGCATAATACTTAAATGAATATCCCCAGTTCCAGGTGGTAAATCCAAGAGTAAAAAGTCCAGTTGTCCCCAGTGGGCATCAAAAATCATTTGATTTAGGGCCTTACTGGCCATGGGACCCCGCCAAATGACCGCTTGATTGGGTTGGGTAAAAAACCCTATGGATAACATTTTTACCCCATAGTTCTCTACGGGTTTCATTTTATTCTTGCCGTCCACATTGATGGAAAGGGGCCTTTCCATAGCAACATCAAACATAATGGGCATGGACGGTCCGTAAATATCCGTATCCAAAAGCCCTACTTTGAACCCCATCTTTGCCAAAGTCACCGCCACGTTGGCCGTAACCGTAGATTTCCCAACACCACCCTTTCCGGATGCGATGGCAACGATGTTGTTGATTCCTGGAATGGGTTTCCCTTTAATTTGGTTCACCTCGGGCTTATCAGGGACATCTACCTTTAGGTTGACTTTTATCTTGGCTTTTTCATACACCTTTTGGTGAATGATCTTCAAGATTTCTACTTCGGTTTTTTTTCTTGCTTGAAGGCTTGGATTCTTTATCGTTACATCTACTTCAACTTCATCCCCAAAAACCTGTACATTGGTTACGGAACCACTTTCAACAATATTCTGCCCTTCACCTGGGGCAGAGATAAGTTGCAACGCCGCTAAAACTTCATTTTTTGTAAACTTCATTTGCTGTATTTGAATGGTTCACCCAAAAACCAGGCCCAGAGTGCAAAGATACAGCGAAGCCCACAGCTTTTAAAGCTTTTCCATTGAAAGTGAAGATGGTAGAATAAGATGGTCTTATCCAATGGCCTGTGGGTTTACTTTGAAAAAAAACGAATACCTACATATCTGTTGGAAGTTCCTTTGCAGGGTCCCAAAAGTGCTTTTCAAAATCAACGATTTGGTTGTCTACCACTTGGACGCCCTCATTTTCCAATAGCTGTTGCATCAAATTAGTACCATCAAAATGATGCTTCCCTGTTAAAACCCCTGCTCGGTTGACGACCCTATGTGCAGGAACATCCTTACCCAAAGAATTGTTCATGGCCCAACCGACCATTCTAGCACTTCTTGCCGCGCCCAAGTATTTGGCAATGGCTCCGTAAGAAGTCACTTTTCCATACGGTATGAGTTTGGCCACTTCATAGACCTTGTCAAAAAAATTAGGTTCTGTTTCCTTACGCATTGAACAATCGAATTAGGGTAACCACCAATAAAATAACCATCAGACCACTGAGAATATAATTCGAATTTTTGGAGAAGCGATTTGACCTTGTCTCCATTTTATTGAAATAAAACACATAGGTATACATCACTAAAAAAGTACCTAGACCAGCACCCAAAATGAACAATACCTCATCAAAAATCTCAAAATTCATGACCTTTTTGGCATGAAAAAAAGTATTCAATGCGCTATAAAATGGAATCTGTAGCAAATTTAGGGCCGCCAAGAACAGTCCCTTGGTAAAACTATTTTTATACGTGCCGTGGTCAACGGTCATCGCATCTTGTTGTTTTTTCCTTGCCTTAAGGAAAAAGAAAATGGCCAATGCCGCAAAAATGAGAATGGCAGATTTCATCAGCCACGAGATGACCTCGGGATTTCTGGATAGGAATTTAGCAATACGAACGGCCAAATACGCCTGGAACATGACCATTACAGCGATGCCCAAGCTAAAGAAGACACCATTTTTTTTGCCTTTTTCAACACTTATTTTAGCCGCATTGACATTTAAAAGTCCTGGCGGTGCAGATGCTAGAACAGCCGCAACAAGGGTTGCCAAAAAAAGGAATACTAGTTGGGTCATTATTTAGTTGGTCGGTCTAAACTGAATGTAGGTGATGGCCTTATTCTCCTCAAGATACTGATTTTCGTAAAAAGTCTGTATCTCCAAAACCTCCTTTGGGGCGCCTTCATTTTTATAAACATTGTGATTGGTATATAAAATTTCACATCCGAGGCCGTGCAATAGCCCCAAGGTATACCCATGCATAAATTCACTGTCCGTTTTTAAATGAACGGTGCCTTTTGGTGTCAATACCATACTATATTTTTTTAGGAAAAAACCATTGGTCAACCGGTGCTTGGTCCGTTTGTATTTGATTTGTGGGTCAGGAAACGTAATCCAAATTTCGGATACTTCATTTTCAGCAAACAGCAGATCGATCAACTCAATCTGGGTTCGTAAAAAGGCTACATTGGTGAGATTTTCATCTAAGGCCGTTTTGGCCCCACGCCAAAATCGGGCGCCTTTGATATCCAAGCCAATAAAATTTTTAGTTGGAAAACGCCTAGCGAGGCCCACCGTATATTCCCCTTTGCCGCAACCCAGTTCAAGTACAATGGGATTATCGTTTTTAAAGTACTCCTTCCATTTTCCCCTGAATTGAAATCCATCGATGATTTCCTCCCTTTTTGGTTGGATGACATTGGGAAATGTCTCATTCTCAGCAAAGCGCTTTAACTTGTTCTTACTGCCCAAAACAATAATTTAAACTTTTGGCAAAACTAAGGAAAACCAAATCCAGGAAAGGAATCGTTTCTTTGGAAATTATGTCAAAAGGAGGCAGGATTTTAGTAGCTCCCCTCAACTGGGGATTGGGACATGCCACACGATGTATTCCCATTATCAAAGCCCTTATTCAAAATGATTTCCAACCTGTCTTGGCTTCAGATGGAGAGGCGCTTTCCCTATTGCAAAAAGAATTTCCAAATTTAGAAACCTTTAAACTGCCCGCTTACAAAATTAAATATGCCGAAAAAGCGCAACACTTTAAACTCAAAATGATTTGGGATTCCCCTAAAGTTCTCAAGGCCATGGCCAAGGAGAAAAAGGAGGTCAAGCGTATTGTAAAAAAACATCAAATTGATGGTATTATCTCAGACAATAGACTTGGGGTGTATTCCAAAAAAGTACCCTGCATCTTTATCACGCACCAGTTGAATGTCCTTTCTGGAAACACCACATGGTTCAGTTCCAAAATGCACCAGGGCATCATTAAAAAATTTGATAGCTGTTGGGTGCCTGATGTTGAAGGAAAACCAAACCTAACAGGCAAACTCGGACATTTAAAAAAGTCCAAACTCAATATTACCTATTTGGGGCCTCTAAGCCGATTTGAGAAAGAAGAATTCCCAAAAAAATTTGATCTATTGGTACTCTTATCTGGACCGCAACCCCAACGGGGCATGCTTTCTAAAAAACTACTGGAGGAATTAAAAGAATTTTCGGGAAATGTCCTTTTCGTTAAGGGAAAAATCGAGGGAAAGCAAAAGGTTACCCCTTTGCTCTACGAAAAGGCCTCGGTGACCGTATATAACTTCATGCAATCCGAAGAACTGGAAGAAGCTATCAACTCAAGTAAAATGGTTTTGTGCCGTTCCGGCTACACTACCGTAATGGACTTGGCCAAGCTCGAAAAAAAGGCGTTTTTTATTCCCACTCCAGGGCAGTACGAGCAGGAATATCTTGCCAAACGATTGGATAAAAAAAATATAGTTCCCTATGCCACGCAGGAGAATTTTCAACTAACGGATTTGGAAAGGGTGCATCACTATTCAGGCTTAGCAAATTTTGAAACCGCAACGGATTACCCCCAACTTTTTTCGGTTCTTTCCAAAGTGAAGGAAAACTCTGAACCCACGTCTACCTCACTTTCCACATAGATCTTTTCCCCGTGAGCCTCAATAATGTGTTTTACTATGGCCAATCCCAGTCCAGAACCCCCTTCTTTCCGGCTACCACTTTGATCTACCCTATAAAAGCGTTCAAACAACCTGGGGATGTGTTGTTTAGGGATTCCTTCCCCATTGTCCGTTACCCGGACAATGACTTTATTTTTTATCAAATTTTCGACACTAACCTCCGTAGTTCCGTTGGCATGGCCATATTTTATAGAGTTCACCAAAAGATTGGTCAATACTTGCTGGATTTTTTCAGCATCCCCAAGTACATAAATAGGGGTTGGATATTCCATGTCAAAAGTGAGGGTAATTTCTTTTTTGGCAGCCCGCATTTCCAATAGCTCAAAAACATTCTTGATCAATTCAATAACATCAAAAGGCTCCTTTTTTAAGTTCAAATCCCCGGTTTCCAACTTCGTGATCATATCCAGGTCCTTTACGATATAAATAAGCCTTTCCACCCCCTTGCTTGCCCGTTTTAGGTACTTTTCACTTACTTTCTTGTCCTTGATGGCCCCATCCAACAGGGTTAGAATATAGCCTTGAACTGTAAAAAGAGGGGTTTTAAGTTCGTGCGAAACATTGCCCAAAAAATCCTTGCGGTATTCCTCCCGGATCTTAAGGGTATCTATCTCCACTTTCTTGCCCTTTGCAAATTTTTCAATCTCTTCGGTCAAGGTTTTCATGTCCGTGGTAATGGGTTTTGAAGAAAAGGAAGTCGATTCCAATAGGGACACCTCATCATATATTTTCTTGACCCGTCTATAAATAAAGCGCTCCACCCGGGATTGAATGATCAAAAAGGACAGTAAAAAAGCAAGGGCTAGAAAAAGAAGGGGGATGTACCAAACCAAATGTTCGGATACGTAAAGTAATCCAGTTAAAACAACAGTTAATAATAGGGAAATAAAAAGGGAGGAACGAATCGCGAAACGGTACGAATTTTTAAGCGCAACGGCCATTACAGAACAAACTTATAGCCAACACCCTTAACCGTTTTAAAGTGGTGGTCCCCAATTTTTTCACGTAGCTTTCTAATATGCACATCTATAGTACGGCCACCTACGACCACTTCATTACCCCAAACCTTATCCAAAATCACCTCTCGCTTAAACACCTTATTGGGTTTTGAGGTCAATAAGGACAACAACTCAAACTCCTTTCTAGGTAATATCAACTCTTGCCCATTATTTTCAATTTTGTACTCTTCCCTATTGATGACAATATTGCCCACCCTAACAATGTCTTCTACCTCTGCTTTGGTGTCTTTCATTCGACGCAAAAGCGCTTTTACCTTGCTGACCAATACTTTGGGTTTAATGGGCTTGGTAATGTAGTCATCGGCACCAGCATCAAACCCCGCTACTTGGGAGTAATCCTCTCCCCTTGCCGTTAAAAAGGTGATAATGGAATTCTCCAATCCGGGCGTGTTTCGCATAATTTCACAGGCTTCAATCCCATCCATCTCTGGCATCATCACGTCAAGAATGATCAAATGGGGAAGTTTCTTTTTGGCCTTGGCAACACCTTCAATCCCATTTTTAGCGGTCAACACTTCATACCCCTCTGCAGAAAGGTTATAGCTTACAATTTCAAGAATATCCGGTTCATCATCAACGAGAAGTATGGTTATGTCCTTTGTTTTCATGGTTGGCAATTGTGGTAAATCCCTCAAATTTAAATATAATACCATAACCTTCTCGCCGCTTAACATTGATTTAAACTCCTAACGTTTTCGTAAAGGTTATAAAATGAACCTTTAACATACGGCTAACATCGCTTTTACAGTACCCATTTTTATTTGCAGTGAACTATTTAACCGGGATATTCCCATCAGTTTTAACTACAAAAACAAAACACTGAGTATTATGAAAAAGTTTTTTCTGTTCTTTTTAGCTGTTGCAACAATTGCGTTCGTTGCATGTAGCGATGATGACGAGGGTAACGGCCCTACAATTTTGGATGCCGATGGCGATGGCGTTGCGGATGCCATTGACAACTGCCCTCAAAATGCAAATGCTGACCAGATGGACAGCGATGGCGACGGCTCTGGGGACGCCTGTGACCCACCAGGAACGGGAGGAACCGATGACGATGGGGGATCCATGGACGCTCCAGTTGTAAATGTGGATGACAATATTACTTCTGATGTAACATGGACTGCATCCAACATATACCGATTGAACGGTCGTATTGCCGTTGAAGCTGGTGCTACATTGACTATCGAAGCAGGTACTATTATAAAAGGTGCGCCCGGACAGGGTTCCAATGCGACGGCCCTTTTGGTAGCTAGAGGGGCTACCATTGAAGCCGTGGGAACATCCACTGCTCCTATCATCATGACTTCTACGGATGATGAAATTCAGCCCGGTATGGTTGAAAGTCCAAACCTAACGGAAAATGACAGAGGTCTTTGGGGTGGTCTTATCGTCTTGGGTGGGGCTCCAATATCTGTGGCCGATAACTCCGGTACCGCCCAAATAGAGGGTATACCAGCCACGGACATCAATGGAAGCTATGGCGGAGATGATGTAGGTGACAGTTCTGGCACCCTTCAATATATTTCTGTTCGTCACGGAGGAACCAACATTGGTTCTGGAAATGAAATCAACGGTATCACTTTTGGTGGTGTAGGAAACGGGACCACAGTAAACTTCATTGAAGTTGTTGCCAATGTAGATGATGGTGTAGAATTCTTTGGAGGGGCTGTAAATGCCTCTAACGTCATTGTATGGGCACAAAATGATGATGCTGTAGATATTGACCAAGCCTATACCGGTACAGTCAGCAATGTTGTTGTTGCCCAAGGTGCAGGTTCGGACCATGCTTTTGAAATTGATGGTCCCGAAGGAAATGCACCTGGTGCTTTCACAGTAGAAAATGCTACCCTTTTTGGAAACGCTGATGCATCAAAAGGTGAGCTTGGTGATTACCGGGATGGCGCAACTGGTGCAACCAACAATGTTTTTGCCACTGGTTTCCCTGAAGGAAAAGACATTGAATTGGATAACAATGGTGTTACTCAAAATGCACTTGACGATTCCTTGACTTTTAGCGATTGGGTTGTAGAACTACCTACAGGTTTTTCAGGTGAAGTCACTGATATATTAAATGTTAGAGTTGGTTGCATTGAGAATTGCGAGGACGATGATGATACCAATGATGTATTTGAGATGGCAATAACCGATGATGCACAAAACCTTGCTTTGGCCGGCTTTTTAAGTGCGGGCACATCAGGAGGTGCAGACACCTCTCAGTTTGCCGGATGGTCCATTGCTGGAATTGCATTGGGCTTCTAGTATGGACGATATTATTTAAAGCTAGCTTAACGATTAGTTAAAGCCCATTGTAAATTGGCACGATGGGCTTTTCCTATTTTCGCAGCCGATATTGAAATGGAGTAACATCTTATGAAAAATTTACCTTTCCTTATTCTTGTCTTTGTTTTCTTGGGAAGCTTAACGGCAAGCTCCCAAACCGGCTTTGTTACCGGTACTTTGAATGATGCTGAATTTAATGATGTGTTGCCCTTTGCCAATGTTCTGGCCAAGGGAACAACAATTGGAACCACCTCTGACTTTGATGGAAAATATTCCTTGGAATTGGAGGAAGGTACCTATACCATCGTCTTTTCTTATGTGGGGTATCAAACCAAAGAAATTACCGAGGTCGTTGTCACCGCGGGTACCGAGATGGTTGTTGATGTTACCTTAAACCCGTTGGCCAGTCAATTGGATGAAGTAGTGGTAACCACTACAGTAACCAAGAATACGGAAGCCTCTGTCTTGAATTTACAGAAAAAATCCATTGCCTTAGTAGACGGACTATCCCTGCAAAGTATTAAAAGGGTAGGTGCCAGTGATATTGCAAGTGCTGTAAAAAACGTGCCTGGCGTATCCGTTCAAGGTGGAAAATTTGTTTTTGTACGAGGATTGGGCGATCGCTATACCAAGACCTTATTGAACAATCTGGAGGTTCCTGGATTAGATCCTGATCGGAATACGCTTCAATTGGACATATTTCCCACAAATCTATTGGACAACCTGATTGTGGTAAAGTCGTTTACGGCCGATCAATCCGCAGATTTCACTGGGGGTATTGTGGATATTGTCACCAAAGACTTTCCTACTAAGGAAGAGTACAATGTATCTATTGGCGGGAGTTATAATAGCAATTTCCACTTTAATGACAATTTTCAAACATTTGATAGCGGTGGTCGTGCTTTTGGCTTTGCCAACAGTACTAATAATCTTCCTTTTAACCAGGACATCTCCCTATTCACTCCCGTTAGTAACACAGGAGAGCTAAGGGCATTTACACAAACCTTTGATCCACAGATGGGGCTCGAAAACGATACAAGTTTTCTTAATTATAATTTGGGGTTCAATCTTGGTAATCAATATAACCTGAATGAAGACGGTACCTGGAGACTTGGTTACCTAGCTGCCGTATCCTACAGAAATGAATCGGAATTCTATGAAAACTTCATTGATGGTCAAGTTTTTCGAAGGAGTCAAGATAACTCGGTGTTCGAATTGCAGGAAGACAGAAGCAATGGTGGTAATCTATCCACCAACAATGTATTGCTTACCGGCCTTGGAGGAGTCACTGTGAAGGGAGAAAAAACCAAGTTCAAACTAAATCTATTACACATCCAAAACGGGGAAACCCTATCTTCTTTTACCACATTGCGAAATACCATCCTCAACTCAAATTTAAGTGAGCGTACGGCATTGCTATATACCGAGCGTTCCATAACCAATGCATCTTTAAACGGAGTACATTCGCTAGGTACGGATGCTGCTTGGCAAATTGATTGGAAAGGCAACGTAACCTTAGCAAGTGTCCTAGATCAAGATTTTAGGATTACGCCATTTTTTATTGATGAGGATGACCCCAATAGGGCGCGTTCCATCAACCCGAGTGAATCCGGCGATCCACTCCGTATTTGGAGGGATTTGGAGGAGATTAATATTGCCGGCAAGGTAGATTTCTCAAACAAGCACAAGCTCTTCAATAATGATGCAAAACTGAAGTTTGGGGCATCCTATATCACTAAAAATAGGGAGTTTATCATCGATCAATTTGCTTTGCCCAACGCAGACTTTAATGGAGAATTTAGTGATCGCTTTAACGGTGACCCAAATGAAGTTTTGGCTCCGGATAATATCTTGATCAATCGTCCCCCCAGGGAAGGCACTTTTGTAAGACAAGATTCCAATCCATCTGATTCTTTCGATTCCGATATCAATATTTTGGGCTTTTATGTTTCTGAAGAACTCAAGTTTACCAATTGGTTCAATGCTATTTTGGGGGTAAGGGTAGAGCAATTTCAATTGGAATACACTGGTGTTGGTGTTGATGGTACCGAGTTTAATGGCGAGCAATTTATTGATGAGTTCGATATTTTCCCCACTGCTAACTTAATTTTTGAATTGGATGAGGATGGTAATAAAAAGATACGGGCCTCTTATGGAAGGACTACAGCGAGGCCCTCGTTTAAGGAAGCTTCCACCGCAGCCATTATCGATCCCGTGGCCGGAAGTATTTTTAATGGTAACCCTGATATTCGCCCAACCTATATCAACAATTATGACCTGCGCTTTGAAACCTATGGGGAAGGCAATAATTTCTTCGCAATAAGCGGTTTCTACAAAACGTTTGAAGACCCTATTGAGATAAGTTTTATACAGGGCGCTCCTAATCAGTTTATCCCTTTAAACCTTGGAGAGGCCAGGGTTATAGGTGCCGAAATAGAATTACGCAAGTCATTGGATTTTGTTGGATTGAACAACTTCTTTTTTAATGGAAACTATTCCTTAATTGATTCACGGCAAGATTTTGGTGTTTTTGAGCAAGAGCGAAGATCGGATCCCCAAAACCTGAGGGATGGTGAGGAACCCCCAACGGAACGGGAACTACAAGGACAGTCTCCCTATATTATCAATTTAGGCCTCAATTATAACAATAATGAAAATGGATGGGAAGGTGGATTCTTCTATAACGTTCAAGGTTCCACCCTGGAAATTGTAAGTGATGGTAATGTTGGTGACGTCTTTACCCGGCCTTTTAACGACTTGCGATTTAGTTTAAGTAAGACCTTCGGGGCCCAGAAGCAAAACAAGATTTCTTTTAGGGTAACCAATATTTTAAATGATGAACGCTTGAGTGAGTTTGAATCTTTCAGGTCTTCCAATCAAATATATTCGCTTTTCGAACCTGGACAATCATTTTCATTGTCCTACAGTACCAAGTTCTAAGAAGATTGATTTGGCTTTAAGCCCTGCAATTGCAGGGCTTTTTTATGCAGTTCATCGAAAACTGTGGGTATTTTCCTTAGCTAACTTAAGAAGCCTCACCAATTTGGCTATATTTGTGGCATACCCTTTGTTACCAATACTTTATGAAGCAAATCTACTTTGTACTTTTCTTCTTGGTTTCTTCTTTTGCCTTTTCACAACAGGCACAAAGTTCTGGTGACATTGATGGTTTTAAATTGTATCCTAACCCCACGGTCAATGGGAAGGTTTTTATTGATACCGCCCTAGACGCCCCAAAACAAATTTTCTTATTTGATGTTTTGGGTACCCAAGTCTTGCAAACCACTATTTTAGGAAAGGAACTAAATCTTTCCAATTTGGACAAAGGGGTGTATATCCTAAGGGTCATTGAAAAAGATAAGATGGCCACTAGAAAGCTGGTTATCAAGTAAAAAAACCTGCACTACATCCGCTTTTTTTGCCGTTCATCGGGCATACCTACAAACTTTTGTGTTTCACAACAAACTTTACCTTTTCACTGCTGATTCCCATACTTTTACATTGCTAACTCCCCAAATCGGCAATGCATGAACAAACTCTACATTATCCTACTTATGGCACCTCTATTCACAATTGGACAGGAATTGGTTAGCGTAAATGACGCGCAACCTATTGAAGTAAAAGGATTTAAAATGTACCCAAATCCTGCCTATGGCGATGAGGTCTACATAACAACAGAACTAAACGGCACTAAAGAAATTCAGGTTTTTGATGTTTTTGGTGATGTTGTACTCAGAGACAATATTACAACGAACACCTTGAATATTTCAAGACTGGTACCCGGGGTGTATGTCCTTCAGGTCACCGAGGAAAAAAGAACAATGACCCGGAAATTAGTGGTCAAATAGCTACCCAAACTAATTAATAGTCAAAAAGCCCCAGACCTCAATATCTGGGGCTTTTTTGTAGTAGCTTTGCCGTTATGGAATTCGAAAAAGACCTCATATTCCCTATTCGCAGTCCCGAAGAATTTCATGAAAAAGCATTACAAATCTTTCGCTACCAATACCATGGTAATAGGGTTTACAGAACTTTTTGTGATCATTTAAGCACAACACCCAACAAGGTATCGGATTTGGAGGACATCCCCTTTTTACCCATTGAATTTTTTAAGTCAAAAAAAATCGTTGTTGGCAATTCCAATCCTGAAATCACATTTATGAGCAGTGGCACCACCGGTGCAGCTACAAGTAAACACCATGTTCTTGATTTACCCCTGTATGAAGAGAGCTTTTTAAGGGCTTTTGAGCTTTTTTATGGCCCTATTACCGACTACTGCATTTTGGCCCTCTTACCCTCGTACTTGGAGCGGAAGGGTTCTTCATTGATTTACATGGCAGACACGCTTATCAAAACATCCAACCATCCCAAGAGTGGTTTTTACCTAGCGAATCTAAACGACCTAAAAAATCAATTGATTTCACTTCAAGATGACAAAAAAAAAGTGCTTTTGATTGGTGTAAGTTTTGCCTTATTGGACTTAGCACAAATTATAGATTTTCCATTAAAAAACACGATCGTCATGGAAACCGGGGGTATGAAGGGAAGACGTAAAGAGATGATTCGCAGTGAACTGCATTCGGTTTTAAAAGCTGCTTTCGGGCTGGCGTACATTCACTCCGAATATGGGATGACAGAACTGCTTTCGCAGGCGTATTCCAATGGAAAGGGTATTTTTAATTGCCCCCCATGGATGAACATCTTGATACGGGATACGGAAGATCCACTGAGTTATCAAACGTTCCACAAAACTGGTGGTATAAACATCATCGACTTGGCCAATGTGCACTCCTGTTCTTTTATTGCCACCCAGGATCTGGGAAAGCGATTTCCGAATGGTTCATTCGAAGTCATGGGCCGTTTTGACCATGCCGATGTAAGGGGTTGTAACCTAATGGTGCTTTAGCTCGTAAAATCCAAAACGAAGTAATTCTTCTTTCCCCGTTGCAGCAGCACAAATTGATCATTGATCAAATCCTCTTTTGTAATCTTATAATCTTCTTTGACCTTTTCCCTATTTACGGAAATGGAGTTTTGTTTCAACTCCCTCCTTGCTTCTCCATTGGAACCTAAAAATCCTGTTTTGGCTGCTAAGGCGCCAATCATATCCAAGCCACTATCCAACTCTTGGAGCGCCAATTGTTTTTGTGGGACCCCATCAAATACCTCCAAAAAAGTTTGGGC
>JBCBZA010000083.1:0-16979 GCA_039815575.1 Bacteroidota bacterium
TAGTATAAATCGGAAGAAATACGAGTTAGCTACTTACAAGATACAAAAAAACCCCAAACGTTAACATTTGGGGTTTTTTAATATTTTTTAAGAAATTAATCTCTCTTAATATCACTGTCATTTTGATCAGGTGAATCGATAAATAGTTCTTCTTGGTCGGCGGTGCTTTCGGCTTCACAGGAGACTAGGCCAAAAGAGAATAGTGCTATTGCTAAAATACTGAATACTTTTTTCATAATGTTGTCGTTTTTCAAGGGGGTTTTGGTTTTTAAAATCGGTAGTGAAAATTAGGAGTAAGGCCGATGGGACTCGAGTGTAGCTTGGCCCTCAATGTGAACACCCCACTTTAAAGGGTGATTGCCCCGGTTTTGATAGAATTTGCTCAGTTAAGGGTCTTGATGGCGTTTTTGGAGAGTAAGGACTTTAGCTCATCAATTTTATCCCGATACGATTTTGAAAAGGGCAATTGGTCCTTGCTGCTTCTTAGGGAACAGGTATTTTTACCATAATTGATCCGCGAAACATATTTGGTATTCAAGATATAACTTTGATGCACCCTCATAAAGTTTTTAGGGAGCGAGTTTTCAAAGGTCTTTAAGGTTTTATAGGCGCTTATAATTTGCCCATCCCGCATAATAAAGTCCGTGGAATTGTTATCGGCCCTTAGGTAAAGGATTTCACCAGTATCCAAATAATGGTAGTCATTATAGGTTTTAAGGCACAGGGTGGAGGGCAGTTGTTCCTTTGGAAGGTGTTTCCGTAGTTTAAAAATGGTTTTCCGTATTTCAAACTCACTATGTGGTAATATCCAATAGTCAAAAAAACCACCCTTTATGGCATCATAGGCGTAATCCCTTGATGTTGAGACGGCGATTAACAATGGAAGTTTTTCCACGTATTGGTGCAACTGCATGACCATCTGAAATACAAGCGAAGCATTTTGCGAAAGGTTGACAATAACCAAGTCCGGCAAGGTCTTGAGGACAAGGTTCAATCCTTCCTCCGCTTCCCTAGCCGTTCCCGTATGGTAAAAGTCTCCATATTCCTGCAATTGCAATTGTAATTGAAGGTTTGAGGCCGCATCCGTATCAATAATGGCGTAAGAATAGTCCATGCCTAAAATACTGATTCTAAGGTACTACGTCCATTTAAAACCCAATTGCGTTTTTCCCTTAAAATATTTGGGGTTTTCCTGTAAAATAGCGCTTTTTTATGGCTGATTTAGCTCATACGCCCCCAAATCTGGTGTGAGGGTCCTGGAAATGCCTAAAATATCCATGGGAATTTCAAGGGCGGTATCTAAGTCGCCAAGATCCAGGACTTCCGTATCCGGTGTTAACTGAAAATCATTTTTGGGCGTGTCCAGGAAGAAAATGGAGGGATTGATCAGCACGTTTTGATATCGGGAGGGATCTTGAAAATCATACAAAGGATTATCTAAAAAATCCTGTCGCGGATCTCTGAATTTTATGGAGCAATTGAGAAATTGGTAATTGAACGCACCAGTGCCCTCATTGGAAAACCGTAGTTCCAAATCCCGGTTTCCATCAATGATACAGTTGGAAAACAAGGCATTTACCAAGTCCTGGGATGCCCCACCCATGTTATCATCAATACGCAGCGCTGGGCTGTTTCGAAACCCGGACGTCCAATAATTTGCCATGGTGCAGTGTTTTACTTGATAACTTCCTCCTAAGTTGCAATAGAGGGAGCTGTTCCCTGCATTTCCAAAAACACTGTTTTGTGCTTCCAGACGGGCCGTTCTTGCCCATAAGTTAACGTTTAGGCTATTATGTAGTTGTGAGTTGGACAGGGTCAAGGTGGGGTTTTCCAAAAGTCCATCCCCATCCACTAAAAGCCCTATTGTCGCGTTTTTAATGGTTAAATGGGTAATGGAGTTGGCCGTACTGCCAGCAGCCAACCAAACGGTTCCCCATTGACCCGGTACGTTTTCAAATTCAGGTTCCAATCGGTCTCCTTCAAAAACCACTTCATTTTCCAACAGTTCCCTATCTGTACTCAACATACCTTGTACCTGTAAAGAACCTCCTGTTCCTACAAGAATTCCGGAGTCTTTATGGAAATGCACTCGGCTCCCGGCTTCAATAGTCAGGATTTTTCCATCGGTCACTGCGGCATAGCCATAGATGACATAGGGTTTTTCTTTGGTAAAAATGAGTTCTTCGTCCTCCAATAGGAATCCCTCGACCCTAATTTCATTCCCATCCCCATCCAACCCCAACAAAAGGGTTTCCGTGCTTCCGTCCGATTGTGATGAAGGAAATAGGAATGTGGCATCCCTGACCAGCGTAACCAGTTCTACGACCTGAAAATCCCCCGTCGCCCCAAACTGGATGGCATCCGTATGTAAAAATTCATTTTCCCCGGTCGATGCAATATCAAAGGTGGTTTCGACAAAAACGAAAAGACTGTCCTTGGCAAGTAGTGAAACATTTTCAAATCGGTTGCCAGCCATTCCATCTACATTGAGACGGTATTTACTGTCCGCTTCATTTCTAAGCGATATTTCTGGAATCAAGATGTTATCATTGCTTCTATTGTACACCTTCAACGTGCGGGTACTGCTGCCGATATTTGTGAAAATGGTGTCAAGAAACACCGTGTCCCTTGAGAATTCCAGACCTCCCGTAGTGGGGGTAAACTCAAAGTCCTCCCGGCAAGATCCAAAAATGCAGAGGACGAGCAAGGTGATGACAACAATAAGGTTAAGCCATTTTTTCATTCCCATGGGTAAAAAGCGCTTGGATATCCGAAGACACCCGTATTGGCTTTAGCGTATTTGGGTGTACCGCACACCATTCCGTTATAGCTTTAACCAAAATAGTACCGTTTTTATTGTTTTTCATTTCTACCTGGCGAATTGAGATGGGTCCTTTCCATGAAAGGACCTGGGTACTGATTTCTATGGGGTCGTTGTACACCGCACTTGAAAAATAGGTAATGGTATGGTTTCTTACCACCCAGCTGATTTTATCAAGTATTGCATTTTCTACCACATGCTCCCAGTGCTCTTTGGAAATCTCCTGAACCCACTCCAGGTAGCGGATATTATTTACATGTTGCAGTTCGTCCAGGTCTTCTTGTCTTACCCGGATGTTTTTTTTGTAGCTGGACATCCTTACTTTTTTAGGATTTCCACCTCAAACAAAGTATCCCAATTTTTTCCCGTTACAAAAAAGGTCTTTCGTTTTGGGTGATAAGCGATACCGTTAAGGACATCCAGATTGGAATGTTGCTCCACTTTATCCTTTAGCCCGCCAAAATTGATAACACCCTCAATGGCCCCGGTCTCGGGATTGATGATCATCATGCTTTCCTTCTGCCACACATTGGCATAGATTTTTCCGTTGGCATATTCCAATTCGTTGGCCTTATTGAAAATGGACTTGTTGGTAACAGTTTCAATATAGCCCTGTTCGGTAAGGGTATCCGGATTGAGTTTCCATATTTTCTCAGTCCCGTCGCTTTTATAAATGACCTTTCCATCATTACAAAGGCCCCAACCTTCTTTGCTATTTCCATAGCTAAAACTCCCCTGTCTCTCAAGGGTTGAGGCATTGTAGGTATAGCCAATACCGCTTTTCCAAGTAAGCTGTATGACCTTATCTCCAAAAATGGTGAGCCCCTCTCCAAAAACGGACTTGTCCAAGTCTACCTCCTCGTATATCTTACCTGTTTCGAAGTTGAGTTTTCGCAACACTGATTTTGAAACGTTGTTAGGATTGCCCGTGCTTTCATATAAGGTATCGCCATGAAATTCAAGCCCCTGGGTGAATGCTTTTTTGTCATGCGGATAGGTGTTCAAAATAGTGTAGGTATATACCTGGGGTGGGGTCTTGGATAGAATACGGATGTTTTTTTCAATTTCTACAAAAGTGTCCTCATAGTCTACCCGGGCCTTTAACACCTTACTTCCTAAAGTGGGGGAGGCCAAAGTGATTTTTCCATTGGTCGTTTCAATTTCCCTTCCTTCAAGGAAATAAGTTACTTTTTTGATGTCCTTTTCCTTTTTGTTTTTAATGGCAATGCCTGCCAAGTCCCCATTCTGAAACTGTTTCTTTCTTCCCTCCAATTGTATCTCGAAAAATTTGGTAGGGTTTTCGCCATTGCCACAGGAATCCACCAAAAAAGTGGTCAGTAAAAAGAAAAGGATATGAATACGCATCATCTTCACAACTTTGTTTTTGAACTACCAAATTACGTATGTGGAAGGATTGGAACAAATTTAAAAGGTCGTATATTTGCCGATGGCAAGTCCTACACGACCAGCTCCTACAAAATCCCCCAGGGCGGGAACGCAGCAAGGGTATGTGGTTGTAGCGGTGCGATGTAGGTAGCTTGCCATTTTTTGTGGATTTTTGTCAGGTGCTAGCTCACTACATTAATGGAAAATAAGGTTGTTCTGATTACGGGTGGTTCTTCTGGGATTGGGAAGGCCACGGGAATATATTTATCCTCCCTAGGGTTGAAGGTTTACGGCACCACCCGAAACTTGGAAAAACATAAGGACTTCAACCATTTCACCCTTTTAGAGCTTGATGTAAAAGCGCCTGCAACCATTGAAAGGGCTATCCATCGTATTGTAACGGAAGAGGGAAGACTGGATGTCTTGATCAACAATGCAGGGGTTGGTATTACAGGACCCCTTGAGGAAACTCCCATTGAAGAAATTAACAAGGTATTTGATACCAATCTCAATGGCCCCATACGGATGATCCAAGCAATTCTGCCTCAAATGCGCAAGCAAGGACAGGGGTTGATCATCAACGTTACTTCAATAGCGGGGTATATGGGCTTGCCTTTTAGGGGCATTTATTCTGCGACAAAAGGAAGTTTGGAATTGGTGACTGAAGCATTGCGAATGGAGGTGCGGTCATTTGGAGTGGATATAGTAAACTTGGCCCCTGGCGATTTTGCCACCAATATTGCTTCGGGGCGTTACCACGCGCCAGTCATAAAGGATTCGCCCTATAAGGCCTATGCCAAAACGCTGGAGTCCATTAACGAAGATGTGGAAATGGCACAAAATCCAATTCTGGTTGCTAAGAAGATCTATGGAATCATCAGGATGAAAAATCCAGGTGGACATTATCTTGTGGGTACCTTTTTACAAAGACTTTCGGTTTTTTTAAAGAAAATAGTACCTAATAAAGTATTCGAAAAGTTACTTTTGAATCATTATAAGTTGTAATAGTATTAACCTAAAGGATAAATATGAAGTTTTTTATAGATACGGCCAATTTAGATCAAATCAAAGAGGCTCAGCAACTGGGGGTCTTGGATGGAGTGACCACAAATCCATCACTCATGGCCAAAGAGGGAATTACGGGTCATGATAACATCTTGAAGCACTATATTGACATTTGCACCATTGTGGACGGAGATGTCAGCGCGGAAGTGGTTTCAACTGATTTGGAAGGAATTATTAAAGAGGGTGAGGCCCTTGCTGAACTTCATGAGCAGATTGTGGTCAAGGTACCTATGATCAAAGATGGGGTAAAGGCTTTAAAATATTTTTCGGATAAGGGAATAAAGACCAATTGTACCCTTGTTTTTTCTGCCGGGCAAGCACTATTGGCCGCCAAGGCAGGAGCTACCTATGTATCACCCTTTTTAGGCCGTTTGGACGATGTTTCCACAGATGGGCTCAATTTGATTGCAGAGATTAGGTTGATTTATGATAATTATGGATTTGAAACCCAAATTCTAGCCGCATCCATTCGTCATACCATGCATGTTATCGATTGCGCCAAAATAGGCTCAGATGTGATGACGGGCCCTTTAAGCGCCATTGAAGGATTGTTGAAACATCCACTCACTGATATCGGTCTTGAAAAATTCCTTGCGGACTATAGAAAAGGGAACCCTTAAGAGGGATAAAACGTAAAATGTGATCAATTAAGCCCTGGCGTACGTTAGGGTTTTTTTATACGCCCAAGGGAAGCGTACAGATTGCCAAAGGCGTTGACAATCAAAGTGTCTTTAGTGACCACGCATTTATTGAGGTGGTCAACGATTAATGTATTTTGAACGGTTTCAAAATTTTCTCCCCGATACTGATTTTGTAAATCAAAATTGGTTTCCAGAAGTATGGCATTCCATTCCGGTTTCGTGGTATTGAGATTAATTCCAACAAACTTATGTTTTGGATGTGACTTTTCGAGCTTTTTTACCTGTTTGGATACGTTCTTGAAGTGCCTTTTCTGATCGGCTGTCCAAAAATAGAAGACCGTATTCTGGTCTTTGGAAATTTCTTTTAATGTAGTGGTATTGCCCTGGGTATCTTCTAAAACCAGGTGAGGTAATTCATGATTGGGCTGCAGATTTTTAATTCCTTTAAACAAATGTTTAATTTCTTGAATATGTGCATCGTTATTGGATAAGGATTCGAAATCTTCGACAAATTTATGGCACTCGTCATTGGCCATATGTACCTTGAGAAGAAAATCCATGGCCACATTTCGAAGAAGATTGTCCCTTAAGTGTTGTTCTGTGACCAAGCTGTCTATCATGACCATTTTGTGCTTATTGAGATGGAGTTGGCCTTCAGCGGAGTAAAATTCCTCCTTTTTACACTCATTAAGGCAGGCCATATAGGAGAGGTTGCCAAAATGATGCTTCATAAAATCATAGTAGGGCTTAAAATAACTTAATCTTTGGTCGTTAAGGTTCAGTTGCTTCCTATACCCATAAAAGTCTTCGCCCAATTGGTGGAAGACATCTTTCCCGGTCTTCTTTTTATGATAGAATGGATATTTTTCCTTGTACAGGAAACTGGTATAATTTACGGAGGCTTTGGCCAAAGCGTAGCCATTTTCAGAGATTTCCTGAGTGTTTAATAAGAGATCCAATTCTTCCAACTTTTGACTTTGTAAAGAATCCATTTTCCTGCTGAATTCATCTGGAGGAAGCTTGAAATAGGAATAGATTACATGTTCCTCGTCCTCATGGGTCAGGAACATTTCAATCATAAAATTATTGACCACATCATTATCTCCGGAGAATACCAATGATTCATCAAAATAGGCAGGGGAGGCATTTAAGCGAATTAATAGACTATCCCCTTTTTCCAAAAAAACGTATTGCAATTGGGGGGCATGTTTAAAATGATGTAATCCTTCCTCCAAATTTTCCAAGGTAAAGGAAAACCTATCATTCTCGTCCAATCGGGCAGAATCCACAACGGCCTCATTCTTGTATAGCACTACATAATCACTTGTGGGATTGACGATTTCACCAGCAAAATAGACAGTTCCTGGAGGGGTGCCGTTTTCCGCACAGGACAATAAGCTGACAAAAGAAAAGAATAGTAAAAGTTGCCTCATACGCATATTTGCAGAAACAAACTTAACCATCGTCAAAAAAGCGGGCTGTTAATGAGCAGTTAAATGTTGTTAAAGCATGATTATTGCATGTCAAAATACACTTTACTAAGGTTGTTTTACGGCTTCAATTTTAGCTACTTTTGCAAAAAATTTAAATAATCATGCTTTCAGTATCAAATTTATCGGTGCAATTTGGAAAAAGGATACTCTTTGATGAGGTCAATGTTTCGTTTACCCAAGGGAATTGCTATGGCGTAATTGGAGCCAATGGTGCGGGAAAATCCACCTTCTTAAAAGTGCTTTCCGGAACTATTGATGCTACCTCCGGTCATGTTCATATAGAACCGGGTAAGCGCATGTCCGTTTTGGAGCAGAACCATAATTCATTTGATGGGTTTCAAGTGTTGGAATCCGTGGTAATGGGAAACGCACCTTTGTACAAAATAAAAAAAGAGATTGATTCCTTATATGCGGATTATAGCGATGAAAATGCTGAAAAGATAGGAGAGCTACAGGTTGAATTTGAGGAAATGGACGGTTGGAATGCGGAAAGTTCAGCAGCGGCATTGCTCTCCAATTTAGGCATTGCCGAAGATTTACATTATACTTCCATGACGGAATTGGATGCCAAACTCAAGGTTCGCGTTCTTTTGGCACAAGCGCTATTTGGAAATCCGGATATCTTAATAATGGATGAGCCCACCAATGATTTGGATTACGATACCATTGGTTGGTTGGAGACCTTTTTGGCTACCTACGACAACACGGTGATTGTAGTTTCGCATGATAGGCATTTTTTAGATGCTGTTTGCACCCATATCGCTGATATTGATTTTGGAAAGATCAATCTATTCAGCGGCAACTACACTTTTTGGTATGAGAGTAGCCAATTGGCGGCAAGGCAGAGGGCACAACAAAACAAAAAATCCGAGGAGAAGGCCAAAGAACTACAGGAATTCATCCAACGTTTCAGTGCCAATGTAGCTAAAAGTAAGCAGGCCACTTCAAGAAAAAAGATGTTGGAAAAGCTAAAAGTTGAAGATATAAAACCTTCAAGCAGGCGATACCCAGCCATAATTTTTGACAGGGAGCGTGAAGCTGGGGATCAAATCCTGAATGCAGAAGGGCTTAGTGCCGTTTCTGAAGATGGCGATGTTTTGTTTGAAAAAGTGGATGTTAATTTGGCCAAAGGCGATAAGGTAGCTGTTATTTCCAAGGATTCTAGGGCAACGACCGCATTTTATGAGATTGTGATGGGGAACCAAGAACCAAAATCAGGAACGTTTCAATGGGGGGTGACTACAACGCAGTCTTATTTGCCTGCCAACAATGATAGCTATTTCCAAGAGGACATCAATTTGGTGGATTGGTTGCGCCAATGGACCAAAACCGAAGAGGAACGCGAAGAAGTTTATGTTCGTGGTTTTTTGGGAAAAATGCTATTTAGTGGGGAGGAGGCATTAAAGAAATCAACAGTACTTTCCGGAGGCGAGAAGGTTCGTTGTATGTTAAGTAGGATGATGTTGCTTAGGGCCAATGTGGTTTTGTTGGATGAACCTACCAGCCATTTGGATTTGGAGAGTATAACAGCTTTCAACAATTCACTTAAGAACTTTAAAGGAACGGTACTGACTACCACCCATGATCACGCCTTTGTCCAGAGTGTTGCCAATAGGATTATTGAATTGACCCCCAACGGAACTATTGACAGATACCTTAGCTTTGATGATTATATGTCTGACAAGGGTATCAAGGCCCAGCGGGAAAAAATGTATGCGCTACCTGTTTGATCAGGCATTATAATATTTACTGTTCCAAATCACTGGATTGAAGTTTTTGCCCATGGCGAAACCGTAAAAAATGACTATTGCGGCAATGGACTTGAACATAAAAAAGAACATCATCCAGAATTCTGCAGAGGTATTATTTTTACTGAACAACCCACTGGGCACCAACAGGGTAATCAAATAACTTATAAGCAATGTGGTCAATCCTAAGTTGACTACATCCTTAAAGGGCCATACCAATAACTTTCGAAGTGGATGAAGATCATTACCCCACTTGTGGATAAGATAATAGTATCCATTTCCTATTGGGGCAAACAGTAAAGGGTCGTCTTTGTCCTCCAGCTTAAAGAGTTTTGAAGGCGCCATTATTTTGAACCCCCCAATTTCAGTTTCGTGCAACTTTTCCAGTCTTTTAATTTCTGAAATGGCGGCCTGTGGAATTTTACCTTTAAAGTACTTGCTGTTTAAAAATCGCAAGCGGTAATCGATACATATCTTTTGAATTTGACCAATGTGGAAAATCCTGCCGGTCTCCAATTGGTCAAAAATAAAATGGTTACTAAAAACTTCTTCTGATTTCCTTATTCCCTTTGATATGCGTTTTTCCTCTTTTCCATCTTTTTCAAGTATTTGATATACCTGGTTCAAAATATCAATTTCGGAGGAGGTCTTTCCTTTAAGGGCGGCAAGTTTTTGCTCAATATTGGTTTTGTGAAACGTCATTTTCTTTTTCGGTTTTTAGCAATTACATCAAAGTTAGTTAAATCTATAATCTTTCTGAAAAAGAAGCACTTCAACAAATATGTTAATATTTTGTTAATTTCTATAAACGACACTTTAGCAGGGTTGGTTTTCCTGAACAAAACGCTATCTTACCGATGTTTTGTGCATTTCATCGATGAAGTACACTAACGTAAGGCTTAACCTAATACTCTGAACGCTTACTACTATTATGAAATTCCCCCAAATCTTCGCATCCCTGATACTTCTGGTATGTACCGCTACTTTCGCACAAACAAAGTCACTATCTGGCCTTCCTGCCGGGTTTTATCTCACTGCCGAAACTGAGGATTTAAGAACTACCTTGAATTCTGAGACACACAAAATACTTTTTGAAGCATTTGAACAGGCAGAATTGGAAGAAATTTTGGGTATGGCAGGTCCATTTACGGTATTTGCGCCTACCAATCATGCTTTTTCTAAATTTTCCCTTCAAGAATTGGAAGAACTTTTTAAAACGGAAAACAGAAGAAAGTTAAAGGATTTGTTGACCTATCATATGGTGGCGGGAAACCTAACCGCCTCAAAAATTTTACGGGCTTTATGCCGAGGAAAGGGGAAGGCGTCCTTTACCACCGTTCAAGGAAACAAGATTTTTGCGACCATACAGGGAACGGATATTCTTTTGACTGATGGTGCAGGTAATCACGCAAAAATAACGGTCGCCGATTCTGAACATACCAATGGCGTTATCCATCAAATAGATAGCGTGATACTACCACCGGGTCTCTAGGGTCTGGTTTTCCCGTTATCGTAGGCTTGCGCCTAGTTTTTGGTTATAAACCCGCTCTAATTTCGACATGATTTTGTCTATCTGCTTATCTGTCAATGTTTTGGAATTGTCCTGCAAGCTAAAGCTAATGGCATAGGATTTTTTCCCTTCTGGCAGGTTTTTTCCCGTGTAGACATCAAAAAGGGTCACCTCCTTCAATAAACTCCGCTCCGCTAGTAAGGCGAGGTCATGGATTTCCTTAAAGGTAATTTGCTCATCCACGAGCAACGCAAAGTCCCTTTTTACCGAAGGGTACTTAGGAATCTCCTGATATTGGATGGTTGTGGTCCGTGCTGCCTCCAAAAGAACGCTCCAATCAATATCCGCGAAGAAAACATCATCTTTGATGTCGTAGGAATTTGAAATGGCGGGATTGACCCATCCAATTACCCCCAAATGGGTCTTCTTTTTACTTGAAAATGAAATTCCTTCAGAAAAAACGGTGTTTTGAATGGGTTCTTCTCTAAAGCTGTTTATTCCTAATCGCGCAAAGATGGACGTAACTATTCCTTTCAGATAGAAGAAATCTGATTTTCCAGAAGTGCCGTTCCAATGTGGATCATTTAAATTTCCTGTGGTGTACAGTGCTAGTCTATTCGCCTCTTTAAAGCCCTGCTGTTGCTTGCAATAGGTTTTGCCAAACTCGAAAAACCTTAAATTCAAAAGTCTTCGGTTTTGGTTATAAGCAATACTTTGCAAACCAGTTGGGAGCATTGAGGTTCGTAAGACTGAAAGATCCGCACTGAGGGGATTCAACATGTTCACTACTTCTTCTTCCCCCTGAAAAAGACTTTCACGGGAGGTAAGGCTATTGGTCATGATTTCGAAGTATCCATTGGAGACTAAAAAATCTCCAATGGTATTTTGGAGCTTATGACTTTCAACCCTGGCCGTTTTGGCTATGGAAGCATTGATTTTTTCCTTGAAATCGATATTATTATACCCAAAAACCCTTAAGATTTCTTCAATGACATCCACTTCCCTTTCCACATCGGTCCTATAGGAAGGTATGGTAAGCCCAATTCCGGTTTCAGTCACGTTGTTGATCTTAATTTCTAATGAAGTCAGGATCGATTTAATGGTATCCCTGGGAATTTCCTGACCTATGAGCTTATTGATCTTATCAAAACTCAGAAAAACCTGCTGATCCTTTTTCTTAATGGGGTATAAGTCCACAACTTCTGAACTTATTTCCCCGCCCGCAACCTCCTTGATCAAAGAGGCAGCGCGCTTTAAGGCATACTCTGACAACTCAATGTCAATACCCCTCTCAAATCGGAAGGACGCATCGGTATTAAGGCCGTGTCGTTTGGCTGTTTTTCTTATGGAAACGGGATTAAAATATGCACTCTCCAAAAATATGGATGTGGTATTCTCGGTGACCCCTGAATGGATGCCTCCAAAAACCCCCGCAATGCACATGGGTTTTTCCGCATCACAAATCATCAAATCATCTTCATGGAGTTCCCTTTCTACATCATCCAAAGTCACAAACTTGGTTCCCTTTGGTAAGGTCTTGACCTCTATTTTGTGGCCCTTAATCCGCGTTGCATCAAAGGCATGTAAAGGTTGGCCCAATTCATGAAGTACGTAGTTGGTTATATCAACGACATTATTGATGGGGGACAAGCCAATGGCTTTCAATCGATTTTTAAGCCAATCTGGCGACTCTTGGACCAAAACATTCTTGATGGTCACCCCGCAATATCTCGGAGCCAACTGCGGATCAATCACCTCCACATCAATTTTTAATGATCGGTCGTCCACTGAAAAATTACTGGTGGAAGGCGTAATCAGTTCTTTTTTTTCTTTCAATTGCTCAAGACCGGCCCTTAGGTCCCGGGCAACACCGAAATGGCTCATAGCGTCGGATCGATTGGGCGTCAATCCAATTTCAAAAACATTGTCCTTCTCAATTTGGAAAACTTCGCTACACGGGGTTCCGGGCTCCAAACTTTCGTCCAACACCAGAATACCGTCATGGTCGTCCCCGAGTCCCAACTCATCTTCCGCGCATATCATTCCATGGCTTTCTTCCCCGCGAATTTTCCCTTTCTTAATTTGCCACGCTTCCCCTTCTTTGGAGTAAAGCGTAGTGCCAATAGTAGCTACGGGAACTTTTTGCCCAGCAGCAACATTTGGGGCACCGCATACAATTTGTACATGCTCCGCACCGCCAATATTTACTGTGGTCAATTTCAGTCGGTCGGCATTTGGATGTTTGCTACAAGTGATGACATGTCCCACAACTACCCCTTTTAAGCCACCTTTGACCGACTCAAACGCTTCAACACCTTCTACCTCCAAACCTAGGTCAGTTAGGAGTTCAGCGGTTTTTTCCACTTCCCAATCAATATTCAAAAATTGTTTGAGCCAGTTATACGAAATCTTCATTACCCGATTTTAAAGTCAGCAAAGATAGGATTTTGGGTGGTTCCATTCAATGGAAGCCTTGATAGGTTTTTAGTGATAATCGTAAGGATGTTGGCATATTTTCGATATACTTGAAAAACTTTTTAGAAATGATGAGAAGACTCCTACTTTTTTTGCCTTTACTTTTGATGATTTCCTGTCAGCAAAAACCCCTCCAGGAGTTAGCTTCCGGCGAATGGCGAGGTGAAATGCAAGTTTCCAAGACAGAACGATTGCCCTTTAACTTTTCACTGTCCAAGGATGAAGGTGGAGGATATGTGCTTGAAATTAAAAATGCCGATGAACGCATCAAAGTTGATGGGATAACCCTAAAAAATGACTCCATAATTATTAAAATGCCCGTGTATGAAGGCTTTATCGCTGGCACGTTTACTGACACGTCCATCTCTGGCCAATTTATAAAAGAAAGTTTGGAACGTTATGTTCCCTTTTCTGCCCAATATGGTGAGAGCTCCAGGTTTAGTATAACACAAGAAGCGCGCTACGATGTATCTGGAATATGGGAAACCAATTTTGATTTCGATACGGATAACCCTTACCCTGCCAAGGGAATATTTTATCAATCGGGAAATCAACTGCGAGGTACTTTTAGAACCAAAACCGGTGACTATAGATACTTGGATGGAGTAGTGGAGGGTGACTCACTTAAACTATCCGCTTTTGATGGTGCCCATGTATTTTTATTTACCGCCAAGGTGACGGATAGTACCATGGAAGGAAAGTTTTTTTCAGGAAATCATGCAACAGAAAATTTTAAGGCAATCCGCAATTCGGCTTTTGAGTTACCAGATGCCAATTCCTTAACCTTTTTAAAAGAGGGATTTGACACCTTTAAATTCTCTTTTCCAGACGCATCTGGAAAGATGGTCTCCTTGGATGATGATGCATTTCAAGACAAGGTAGTCTTGGTACAGATTATGGGTACATGGTGCCCAAACTGTTTGGACGAAACCAAATTTTATGTGGACTACCTAAAAAATAACCCCCATCCCAATTTGGAAATTGTGGGATTGGCCTTTGAGTATGCGAAGACCAAGGAAAAGGCGTTTAAGGGAATCGAAAGGTTAAAAAATCGAATAGGGGTGGAATACCCGGTTCTTTTGGCTCAAGTTGGGACCAGCAGCAAGTCCAAGGCCAACGAAAAACTGCCTATGCTCAACCATGTACTTTCGTATCCCACTACCATATATATTGACAAAAAGGGAGCGGTCAGAAAAATCCACACCGGATTTAACGGTCCTGCCACAGGCGAAAAACATGAGGAATTTAAGAAGGAATTCTCCGAAACCCTGGAAGAAATGCTAAGTGAATAATCAAATGATGGTGGATTTTCCCAATCCAATATTTTCATCATTCATGTTCATACGGTCATCATCGTCCACAATATTATTGGCAATAAAATCCCCAACATGGTTGGTGCCGTATTTACTTTTTGGGTCCAAATCTGGAGTGACAATTCCTCTTTGTAACGAGATATCCACGGCTTCCCGAACGGCCATGGCTTCTTCAAATAGCTGAAAATGTTCCAGAAGCATAGCGGCAGATAGTATGGAAGCAATTGGATTGGCAATATCCTGTCCCTTTGCCTGGGGATACGATCCATGTATAGGTTCAAAAAGGGCATTTTCGTTCCCAATGGATGCTGAAGCTAATAGACCGATTGACCCGCCAATGACGCTTCCTTCATCGGAAATAATATCACCGAACATATTTTCGGTTAAAATGACATCAAATTGGGCTGGGTTCAAAATAATTTGCATAGCCGCATTGTCCACAAAAAGAAAATCCAATGCAACATCAGGATAACTTTCCCCTATCTTAGTAACTACCCTGCGCCATAATCTGGAAGACTCCAGAACATTGGCCTTGTCCACTAAAGTCAATTTATTTCTTCGGTTTCTTGCTGCTTTAAAGGCCAAATGCGCAATCCTGCTTATTTCCTTTTCGGAGTATTCGCACACATCTGAAGCAATGGAACCATCCTCACTTAACTTCTTTTCCCCAAAATAGATGCCTCCTGTGAGCTCCCTGTAAATGGTAAAATCCGTTCCTTTAATTCGTTCTTCCTTTAAAGGGGATTTTTCTATCAGGGTTGGAAATACCTTTACTGGACGGATATTCGTAAATAATCCCAATTCTTTTCTAAGCTGGAGCAAGCCTTGTTCCGGCCGTATTTTGGCATTTGGATTATTGTCATATTTGGGATCGCCAATAGCTCCAAAAAGTACGGCGTCAGACTCCCGGCACAGTTTTATGGTATGGTTTGGCAATGGATTCCCTGTTTTATCAATGGCAATCGCTCCGACGGTAGCTTCCTTAAAAACAAAATGATGTCCAAAGACTTCCTCCACAGCTTCTAGGCATTGAACGGCTTGCGTGATGACCTCAGGGCCAATTCCATCACCAGGTAATAATGCAATGTTCAAGTTCATGGATTGAATGGGATTTGGAAAAATTTTAAGCCACGCTAGAGATATTCACATTGCTGGTTTCCACAATTTCATGAATGTCGGAGTCAACAATTTCCTTCTTTAGGTCCGCAAACTTTAAAAAGTTCTCATAGACGGTATCCAATTGGGTCTTGGTAAGTTCATACCCTACATTTTTTGCTCGGTAGGCCAATGCAGCCCTACCGCTTCTCGCTGTAAGTACTATGGATGATTCATTTACGCCAACATCATGAGGGTCCATAATTTCATAGGTTTCCCTATTTTTTATGACGCCATCTTGATGTATTCCAGAGCTATGGGCAAAGGCATTGGATCCTACAATGGCCTTATTGGGCTGAACTATCATCCCCATTTTATCTGAAACCATCTGACTTGTATCATAGAGTAATTTACTATTGATGTTTGTATCCAAATTTAAATCAGGATGCTGGCGCATAATCATAACAACCTCTTCCAAAGAAGTGTTTCCTGCACGTTCTCCTATTCCATTAATGGTACATTCAATCTGTCTTGCTCCATTGATTACTCCTGAAATGGAATTTGCAGTGGCTAAACCTAAATCGTTGTGACAATGGCAGGAAAGAATGGCCTTATCAATTCCCTTAACGTTTTCTTTGAGATACTTCATTTTAGCTCCATATTCTTCTGGGAGGCAATAACCTGTGGTGTCCGGAATGTTTAAAACCGTAGCACCAGCGGCCACAACAGCCTCACATACCCTTGCCAAATAATCATTGTCTGTCCTTCCTGCATCTTCGGCATAAAATTCAACATCTTCAACAAAACTCTTGGCATATTTGACAGCTGCTACAGCTCTTTCCAAAATATCTTCCCTATTAGTTTTGAACTTATGTATGATATGGGAATCAGACGTGCCTATGCCAGTATGTATTCTGGGCCGCTTGGCATCCTTTATTGCCTCGGCGGCAACAGCAATATCTTTTTTCACAGAGCGGGTCAATCCACATACGGTAGCATTTTTTACCAATTTTGCGATTTCGTTGACTGATTTAAAATCACCGGGACTTGAAATTGGGAACCCCGCCTCTATAATATCGACGCCTAGCTCATCCAAACGTTCTGCAATGACCAATTTCTGCTTGGTATCCAATTTACAACCGGGCACCTGCTCTCCGTCCCTTAGCGTTGTGTCAAAAATATGTACCTTATCTTTACCCATGATTATAGCCGGTTTTACCTAATCTTTACGAAGTTAGAAAGCCACTGTACAACCCCTATTTTTAATACTTTGGTGTTACAACGTTTAAGGGGTCACAGTAAAAGGTAAATGCTTAAAAATCAATGTTATAAATACATTTTTTTCCTCATTTTCTATGGCCATATTCTTGGCTTTATCCAAAAGCTTAAGGCTCTGTTTGTAAAGTCCTTTTTGGTAAAGAATAGTTGCAAA
>JBCBZA010000191.1:0-6763 GCA_039815575.1 Bacteroidota bacterium
GCCGTCTTTTCCGCAACGTCGGTTTTTGGGAAAGGGCGCAACGTAACGACGACCGACGCGCCCGTTTCACGCAGGATTGAGCCGATTTGCTCGGGCTCCAAAAGCGGGTCTTACCTAGGCATAGCACCGTGTTTTGTCCAAAATAAAAATCATGAAAACCTTAAGCATCCTTTTAATTGCACTACTGTTCAGCCTAATGACCCTGTCCAGTCAAGAAAATTTCTCTAGCGATCCTTTAAATGCGCAATTTGTTACCCAAGACTTTGACAATTTTTGGAAAGCTTTCGATCAATTAGATACATCTGACACCAACCCCTTCGAGGAGTATTTAGACAATGCCTCTCCAGGGCTACTTCCTTTCAGGGATTATCTTACAGCAGACCTTTTTGTACAAAGTATTAAGGAACGCAAGGCAGAATATCTCAAAAAAAGGGACGTTTTAAAAGATTTGCCTTCCTGTAAAAAACGAATACAAGCTGTTTATGCCGCCATGAAGTATTGGAATCCCAATGCTACTTTTCCGCCGGTTTATTTTGCGATGGGCGTGTTTACTTCTGGGGGTACGGCCTCTGAAAATGGATTGCTCATTGGTAGTGAACTCCTGGAAAACCTCAATAGTCTGGATGGTTTAATTGCCCATGAATTCATTCATTTTCAACAGGTAACGGAAGGGCCTAATACACTATTGCAACAAACTATAAAAGAAGGCTCAGCAGATTTTATTGGAGAGCTGGTTTCAGGACTCCTGTTGAGCAAAGAACAAAAAAAATATGGTGAAGTGCATGAAGATGAACTGTGCAAGGAGTTCATTAAGACCATGTATACCCAAAATATGGGCGATTGGTTATATACAAATGACACAAAAAACGGCAAACCCAAGGATATGGGGTATTGGATGGGTTATCAAATTGTGGAGGCCTATTTCAACAAGCAAGAAGATAAAAAACAGGCCATTCACAACATTCTAAATTTAAAAGACTCAGAAGCCTTTCTAAAAGAAAGCGGGTATTTGGATCCCTATTTAAAGGGTAAAAGGTAACTTTAGGAACCACTAAAGTTTACATCAATCAAAATCTTCAATCATTCATGAAAGCAAAGGCACTGTTACTACTCGTACTCCTCTGGGCGTTAACGAGCCATGCCCAAAGTATTTATAGAACCGCTTGTCGTGGTAACCTTGCCCGACTTGACAGTCTATTGGCTTCAACAGACATTAATACTCAAGATCAAAGAGGGCGCTCTCTTTTGCATTGGGCGGTAGGTTGCAATAAAAATGACGTGTTCGAGTATTTAGTTGAAAAGGGAATTACCACTGATTTGGAGGATAATGAAGGAGCCACGCCGCTCTATATGACCGTGAGATTTCAGAATATGGAGTTGTTTAAACGATTGGTGGAGCTGTTACCGGATACCAGATGGAAAGAGAAATATGGTGGATCCCTATTCGAAAAGGCCATTTTAAATCGTGACCTGACCTTTGTCCAAAAGCTCACAGAAACCGGTATCCCTTTAAATATGACCAATAAAAGAGGGAGCATCCCTTTGGAAATCGCCTTGCGGATTGAAGCAGATTCCATAGCGGACTGGTTGAAGGATAATGGTGCCAATGCCAAATTGGTCCGAAATTTTCAAGCGGAAGGTCCTTATTTGGGCCAGGAACCTCCAGGAAATACCGCTAAAGTTTTTGCCCCAAATTTTATTTCAACCGAGGAATATGAATTTGGCTCCGTGTTTAATAAGGCTGGAGATGAATTCTATTACGGGGTCGACCTTGGCGGGCGTAATGTTATTCGCTTTTCAAAGTTGGAAGGTAACCTTTGGTCAAAGCCCAAAGCCATCCTCTCCCATGAGCGGTATGGGTATAATGATCCCTTTCTGTCGCCAGATGAAAACCGTCTGTATTTTATCTCCAACCGAGCACTAGAGGGCAAAGGGGAACCTAAGGATATTGACATCTGGTATGTAGAGCGCAAAAATGATGGCTGGTCGCAACCCATTAATGCGGGGCCAAACATCAATTCAAAAAGTGAGGAATACTATATATCCTTCACCAAGGACGGAACCCTATATTTTGCCTCGGACAAAAATCAGTCTCACCATGACATCTACACTTCCAAGTTTATGGATGGTGAATTCCAAGAAGCTGCAAAACTCGGAGATGCCATCAATTCGGAAGCATACGAAGCGGATGTCTTTGTGGACCCCAACGGGGAATACTTGATTTTCTGTGCCCAGCGTGATGATGGTTTTGGGCGCGGCGACCTTTACATCAGTTTTAAGGAAGAAAATGGAGCTTGGTCACCCTCAATCAACATGGGCGAGACTGTAAATACCGAAGGTCATGAACTTTGCCCTTTTGTCACGGCAGATGGTAACTACCTCCTTTTTACCAGTAGACAAGATATTTATTGGATCAGCACGGATATCATTGCCGCTCTAAAATCAAAATAGGGGTAGCCCACTCTTGTTAAGGATTTTATAAATGCTGTAGTTGAGCTAGAAAAACCCGTATTTCATCGATGTCAAAGGCTATCAAGGGCTTTCTGCGAGTAGGTATTACAACGTTCATTTAAAAATTGTAAAATCATGAAAGCAAAACAGATGTTATCCATCCTTACCTTACTAGCCATCTGTTTGTTTACCAACGCCCAAGAAAGCCCGCTCTGCATTGATGAGGGTTGCGGTTTTGAACCTGGGCAAATCGTTTACCTTTTTGGAGACCAAGTGCAATTACGGGAAGCACCAACAACGGAGAGCAAGGTTATAAAAACCTTGCCGATTGGCATGCACCTTATAGTACAAGAAGAGCATAAGAATTCTTGGCGCTATAAAGGGGTAGACCACCACTTTTACAAAGTAGATTATAAGGGTACCCAAGGCTATGTACTTGGCGGATTGTTGGCCTTGGAAAAAAAGAGCATCAATAAGGTTGTACACCTCTTCGGAAGGGCCAAAACGGGGAACGAGGACTACCTTTTGATTCGCACATTAAAAGAAGATGGCAGTTTTACTGAAAAATCCACTCGATTAGGGAATGGCCAGTTCTATTTAACCGATTTAGGCACTAAAGGCTTACCGAGTATTGACGGGATATTATTGCTTGATTATGTTGCTGAAGCTTGTGGTGTGGAAGGCGGCGGTATTTACTTCTTTCAACAAGAGGGGCAATTGCACCAAGTGGCGCGACTCTCCCAAGTATCGGATGCCGGGGCTTATTATTTATGGGAAGAATTTATTTTTCCCGAAGATGAGCATGGCGTGGCAGGTAGGATTCGATACAAAAAGGAGGTAGGTGAATATTTTGATGAAGCCGCCCATTGGAAAAAGACCAGTGTTGAAACAAAAGAACTGGTCTGGACCAATCAAAGTTTAGGTTTGGCACACCAATAGACAGCACTGTAATCAGGAAAAAAGCTCCAAAAAGAATTTGGGGCTTTTTTATGAAACCAACTTTTGTGTAGTATGGGAAGCCTTTGCAAAAGGAATTATAATTATTTTTAAGAATAGCTTACCTTCCAACACAAGTCTAAAAACGAAAGAGATGGCAAAAAAAGCGCAAACCGCTTCTTTTATGGTTCGGTTTACCCAAAAAATATTCGATGAGAATGGCGAATCCAAAGTGCAATGGAGGGGCAATGTCTCACACGTCCAGGGTGGAGAGGATATCAACTTCACCGATTTCAATGATGCTGTCGGTTTTATACAGCAACATTTGGCCCATCTGACCATGGAAGCCACAAACGACCGATCGACCGAGGAGCAGGAAAATATCCTTACCAAAAGTTTCTCCCTTTTTAAGTCGGTAGCAGCCACTGGGCCCAAAATCATCAAAGAAACCCTTAAAGATCCACGTAAACAGGTGGCGACCCTACAAGGACAACTCAGTGAATATGGCGAGGAGTTGTTGGAGAAAGTACCATTGGACCAATGGCGTAATGCCTCAAAATCCGATTTGAAGGCTATGCAGGATACGCTTGAAAAACTTACACATTCCATATCCGACCTCTCTAAAAAAGTGGACGATCTGCACCACGCAAATACAAAAAAAACCACCTCAGGTATTAAAAAAACGACAACGAGGGCCAAAACCACACCTAAAAAAACCAAATAGCCGGTGTACATAAAAGAACTGACAGCGCAGTTAGCGAGCTACCAAAAATTTCAGCTCGAAGCGCCCATTAAATTTCAAACTTTGGGGCAGTTCTCCCTTTGGCGTGATGGGGAAAAGGTCAGTACTAAAGAATGGGGCAGGGATAAAACGGTCCAGCTTATTCAATACCTCATCTCCTACAGGAACCGGCATGCGTTACATAAAGAACACATCATGGATCATCTTTGGGAAGAAGGGGATGATCGTGACTTTAAGGTGGCCCTCCACGGGGTGAACAAGGTTTTGGAACCCAACCGGGCATCACGGACGGAGGCCGTTTATGTGGAGCGGCAGGGGGTGACCTATCAACTTAATCTGGATTTGGTTTGGATTGACGTTGAGGCCATAGAAAACTACATTGTCATAGGCAACAAAGCCTTAGTTGACTTTCCCGAATTGGCTATAGAAGCTTATCAGGAAGCAGCTGCCCTTCACCACGGTTCCTATCTCCCCAACCGCATCTATGAAGATTGGTCCTCCGAAGAGCGGGAAAAAATTCAAGTCTTGATTTTGGGGGCATTAGTTAATCTTGCCGAACTTTTGGTCGCTTCAAACCCCATGGAAAGTATTCGCTTGGCACAAGAGGCCATTTCCATAGATAAAACTTGGGAAGACGCCTACCGCATTCAAATGTCTGCTTATATCGCAAAAGGAAATCGACCCCAAGCCCTTAAAACCTATCAAAAGTGCGCCGATGTTCTGGATGAGGAATACGGCATCCCTCCCCTACCTGCCACAAAAGCCCTTTTAAAGGAAATTGAGGCCATTGCTTAATTCTATTTTTTTTCTTCTTCATATTGCCTACAAACAAAGGGCTTAAAGTAAATACGAAAGAATTTGTTTTGTACGGTTCCCTATCTGTAACTCATTTGTAACTACCTGATTTTATGTTTGCATCGTAATACTTAGATAATCACAAAAAAATATAGATATGGCTACTAAAAGAACAAAACAGACATTAGTGGAAAAAGTCACCAATAAGGCATTAGGTTTAGCAACCAAAGCAAACGATTTTGCATTGACCACTACAGAAAAGGCGTTTAATACCTCATTTATAGTGGCAAACAAGTCATTGGACCTTACCAATAAGGTGATTAAAAAAGGATTGGACATTACGGCAACACAACAGGATTTGGTTTTTGATGTGTTACACGGGGTTAAAAAAAGAATTGTAAAAAATTAAGGTAAATCCCTAAAAACCAAGAGTGCAACTCAGTTGTAACTCATGGCACCTAGATTTGCAATAGAATTAAGAAACAACAATATTTCAATACTATATCATGGCAACAAAAACAAAAAGAAAGGCTGACAATAAAAAAAGCTTGAACAATGCATTGATCAATGCTACTGTAGCTACCATCAACACCACTGTTGAGAATGGTGAAAAATGGCAAGAATTGACCAAAAAGTTGGTTAAGAAATCGGAACCTGTCCGCAGAAAACAAATGGATATGGTCTTCGAAACGGCAACCGCTGTTAAAAATCAGGTCACTACAGGTAAAGATAGAATGTTGGACCTAGTAGGTTACGAAGAAGATATGGTAGAGCGGGCTTTTGAATATGCTTCGAACACTACTGTAGGTAAAAAAGTAATGGATGTTGCTGAAAACATCAAGGAAAAAGTTACTGAAAACCCTATGGTGAAGAAAGTGGAAAAGACCACTGAAGACTTAAAGTCCAAAGGTACTGCCAAATTGAACGACATTAGGGAAGATGTATTGGGACAAGCCAAAAAAATCCTAAACAAGGGCGAAGAAATGGTTGAGAAGGCTTTGGATACCAAAAAAACAGCTAAAAAAGTACAGAAAAACGTAGCCAAAGCTAAGGAAACAGTAAAAGCTACTGCTAAAGTGGCGACTAAAAAAGCAAGTGCCCAAGCTAAAAAAGTGGCGACCACGGCTACTACTGTTGTAAAGGACGACTTGAAGTTGATCAAAGGTATCGGTCCTAAATTGGAAAAAATCTTTAATGAAAATGGTATCGAAACATTTGCGCAACTGGCAAAAGCTAGCGAAGCAAAAATCAAATCCATTCTTGACAAAGCGGGACCTATATTCAAAAATGCCAACTTTACGGATTGGGTAAAACAAGCTGAGGCTATGGCCAAGGCGGTGGTGACTTCAAAAAAGGCATGAATAACAAAAACAATTCATTAAATCTTAATACAAGTAGTGATGAAAAATAAAAGCACAAAAAAAGATTCAAAAGGATTCATTGGCAATGCGATGGACAAAACCAAAAAATTCGTTGTAAAAACGAATGATTTGGCCCTTACCAGGACAGAAGAGGCAGTCACTACTTCTTTAGAAGTCACTGCGCAATGGCAAAATGTTGCTGACAAAGCCATCAAAGGAGGGCTGAAGTTAGCTGCCAATCAACAAGATTTGGTATTCGACATTTTGAACGAAATAAAAGACCATGCTATATTGGGCAAAAAGAAGTTCCGCAAGCTGGTCGCATAATATAGTTTAGTTATTTAGTTAATTTTACTGGAACCAGTTTGTCTCGCTTCGAGACGGACTGGTTTTTTTATGCATGCATAGTAAACAGGGAAATCGTTATTTTTGCTATACTTCGTAAGATCGTTTGTTAGTAATTGATGGTATAGCAACA
>JBCBZA010000261.1:0-3007 GCA_039815575.1 Bacteroidota bacterium
CTTTTATGCTAGGGCTATTGATTCCAGAAGCCAACCCATTTTCAGATATACTGAACTTTATAAAGTTGGGGTGCATTTTTATCGGCTTTGGGAAGGTAAAATTGAATCGTGTAGTGTCCTTTGCCTTGAGAAACGTGCTATTGGTATCAATTGGTTTTATTGATGTAGATCTAATTTCAAGAATATCCTTGTAGGTATCCAAGTAGGCCATCTTAAATTTAAGTTTATCCAGTGAAATATCCTTATCATAGGGATTGTAGATTTTTAGCGTGTGTTGCTTGGCGCTAAGATCAACCGGCTCATTATTTAAAAAACACCTAAGTTTTCGGAACGATTCAAAATCGTCAATATACCACCCAAAATACTGGTTTGACCTAAAGGGGACATAGGAAAACTCTCCGGAATTGGCATATGGGGTAACGTAGGCTACTCGTTTATTCTGAAATGTATGTTCTGAAGTATCAATTGTGTATTGATTCTGGCGATAATGGATATTGTTCAACGAAAATGCAGGATTTCCTGAATAGAAGGAATACATGGGCGCCCTTCTGTAGCTGTTCTCAAATACTACCGGGGTATCTCCAACGATTTCATTCAATGTTTGTACCCATTCCTTAGGGCCATGGGTCTCATAACCCATGAAAGGAATAAGTGGGTGGTACATTAGCCATGCCCTGGCGTAAAAAATTAAAACGGTGCTTGCTATTCCAATTCTCCACAACCATTGTTTACTTGCTTTATGGGTCAAAAGATAGTTAAAGGTAAGTAGGACCATCGGAATACAAATAGCAATGACCCATTGGGCCTGAGCCCTGCGATGAAAGCTGGACAAAAAGAAAAATAAAATGATTCCGTAAGAAACAAAAATCAAACTTCTATTGAATTTATCCCGCGCTTTTGTTTTAAAAAGTGCCCAATAAAACCACGGGAAAAGCAGGCCAAAATTTACCAATAGGTTCAAAAGATACCCTAAGGTAAACTCATCAAATTCATAAGGTTGGTTGGGCCGCTCAAAAAGATGGTATTTGACGGAAATAAAATCGTTTTGGAACAACCAAATAAAGTGGGGCGTGTAAGCTGTCACCGCGACCAAAACAGCAAGCCATGCATGTTTGTTACGGACCAACTTTATGTTGGAAAGCACTACGAAAAGAATAACCAATACGGCATGGTACTTACTGTACAACAATGCGGCCATGCATAGCCCCAAAAGTAATGCTAAAACAATGGTGTTCTTTTCCAAAAAACGTTTGTAAAGCCATAAAAAAAGTGCCGTAAAAAAAAGAAGTGGCGTATCTGGCAATGTAAAGAATCCATAGGCATTGAACAATACCATGGAAAATACTAACAAAAAGAAGAGAGGTACATGCCCATCTTTTTTCTTTTGGTCAATCAGTAACCATAAAATCATAAGGGTTCCGGTTCCCAAGAGACAACCGATGAAGCGAACACCCAACTCTCCACTAAAAATGAGCCCACCAATTTTTGCCAGTAAAGCAACCATTGGGGGATGATCAAAATACCCCCAAGCCATGTTTTGGGAATAGTACCAGTAATACGTTTCATCGTAGATGAGGGGAGTAAAATACGCCTGAAGAAGATTGAGCAACAATAAAATTCCTAAAAAGAGGGAAAAGGTCTTGGAAAATTGGTTTCCCATGGAGAGCTGGTTTATGGGTTTCAAAGTTATGAATTATGCGCCATCCCAATTTCATGAAAGACAAAAGCAAGCAAAACACTATTTTTACCTCTTAAAGAATACTGAGCTTGGCAGAGAGACTGGTCATCATACCTACGTTCAACGAAATTGAGAATATAGAGGCAATCATTAAAACCGTTTTTGACCTCAAAAAGGACTTTGATATCCTTGTTGTTGATGATAATTCGCCAGATGGTACAGCCCAAAATGTTAAGAATCTACAAGGGCAATTCAAGAACAATTTATTTCTTGAGGTAAGAACTCAAAAGTCCGGATTGGGTACGGCTTATATCTATGGTTTTAAATGGGCGTTGGCACGGGACTACGAATACATTTTTGAAATGGATGCTGATTTCTCCCATAAACCAAGTGATCTACTTCGTTTGCATAGAGCATGCTTGGACGGGGCCGATGTCGCCGTAGGATCTCGCTACAAGAAGGGAATAAACGTGGTAAACTGGCCTTTGGGAAGGATTCTATTGTCCTATGGCGCCTCGTTCTACGTTAAGCTCATCACTGGAATGAGGGTCCATGACCCCACTGCAGGATTTGTTTGCTACAAAAGACACGTATTGGAATCCATTAATTTGGATGCAGTGCGTTTCATTGGTTATGCGTTTCAAATTGAAATGAAATTCAGGGCCTACCTCAAAAAATTTAAGATTAAGGAAGTTTCAATCATCTTCACAGATCGCGTTAATGGAAAATCCAAAATGAGTTCCAAAATTATTTGGGAGGCTGTTTTTGGGGTTGTTATTATGAAATTTAGAAGTGTTTTTATGAAAAAATCATTTTAGACATGGCAAAGATCCTATTGAAAAATGCGACCGCAATAAACGAAGGAGCACAATTTGAAACGGATGTCTTGATTGAAGGGGAAAGAATTATCCGTTTGGATAGGGACATTTCGGATAAAGGGGCTAGGACTATCGATTTTAATGGGGAATTATTGCTTCCAGGGGTTATAGATGACCAGGTGCATTTTCGGGAGCCTGGGCTTACGCATAAAGGGAATATTTATAGTGAGAGTAGGGCTGCCGTCGCCGGGGGTATCACCAGTTTTATGGAACAGCCCAATACGATACCACAAACGACGACTATAGAAAAACATGAAGAGAAGTTTGCCATTGCAGCACGATCGTCCTTCGCTAATTACTCTTTTAAGTTTGGTGGGACCAATTATAATTTGTAGGAAATAAAGCGACTGGACAAAAACAGTTGTTCTGGAATAAAGCTTTTTTTAGGTTCTTCCACGGGAAATATGTTGGTGGATGATGAGACTGTTTTGGAAAATATTTTTAAGAGTAC
>JBCBZA010000055.1:0-23567 GCA_039815575.1 Bacteroidota bacterium
GACACCGGGACGTGCGCGGGGTCCATGACGTTCTCCATGAGCATGTCGTAGCCGTACGGCAGGTTGCGAGGGTTCGCTGTAAGATAAGGCTTTATGTCCAGAAATCGTTGGACTACTTCGTATTTAACACCCCCTACTTTTCCCACTCCGTATGAAAAATACCTTCCCTGTCCGTACGCTCATAGGTATGGGAACCAAAATAATCGCGCTGTGCTTGAATAAGGTTCAACGGCAGGCGTTGCGAGGTATAGGCATCAAAATAGGTAAGCGCATTGGAAAGTCCTGGTAATGGAATTCCATTTGTGGCTCCATAGCTTACCAATTCCCTAGCAGCATTTACGGTACTTTGCACTTTTTCAATAAAAGCTTTTGAAAGAATCAAGTTTTGTAACTCAGGTTCTGCTCTATAGGCTTCCGTGATGTCTGCCAGTAATGAAGCCCTAATAATACATCCTGCACGCCATATCTTGGCAATCTCACCTAAGTCCAATTCATAACCGTACTCCTTACTGGCATCTGCCAATTGGTGCATTCCTTGGGCATACGCCATGATAAAAGCAAAATAAAGGGCCTGTTCGCATTTATCAACTAGACTGGATTTCATGACCTCCTCTGGAGTGGGGCGGTCATAAAGTTCATCAGCTTTGGTACGTTCCGACTTCAAGGCCGATATTTCACGCATGCTTACAGCAATGTCTATGGTGGGCACTGGAATCCCCAGATCCATGGCATTTTGTGATGTCCATTTTCCTGTACCTTTTTGTTTTGCCTTGTCCAAAATCATATCGACGAGGTCGCCGTTGGTCAAATCGTCCTTTTCGGCAAAAATCTCAGAGGTAATTTCCACTAAAAAGGATTGCAACCGCCCTTGGTTCCATTCCGTATAGGCTTTGTGCAATTCCTCATTGTTCAATTTTCCTGCTTTTTTGAGGAGGTCATAAATTTCTGATGTCAATTGCATTAAGCCATATTCAATACCGTTATGCACCATTTTCACATAATTTCCAGCAGATTTTGGACCCAAATACGCTACACATGGTTCTCCATTATACTTTGCGGAAACGGCCTCAAAAATGGGTTTTACATGCTGATAGGCATCTTTGGAACCACCAGGCATTATACTGGGGCCTAATCGAGCACCTTTGGCACCACCGGAGACCCCTGCTCCAAAAAAGTTGATTCCTTTTTCTTTTAAATAGGCTTCACGCCTATCGGTATCGGTAAAGAAGGAATTTCCTCCATCAATGATAATATCCCCTTCATCAAGTAAAGGCAACAAGCTTTCAATGACACTGTCCACTATTTTTCCCGCGGGGACCAGCAACATGATTTTTCTGGGAGTGCTTAGGGCGCTTACAAAGGTTTTCGCTTCGGTGCTGGCATTGACTTTGTTGGGCTCACCACCTTCCTTAATTAGGGCACTTACCTTTTCTTTGTCCAAATCGTTCCCAAAAGCCGTAAAACCGTTATCCGCGACGTTTAAAATAAAATTCCTACCCATAACCCCAAGGCCTACAAGGCCAAAATCATAATTGTTTGTCATATCACAATGATTTTTATATCTGTTAAGCGAATGCTAAGTAATCCATTTACTAAAATTGAGACCTAAAATAAACGTTATATTCGTGATGCTCAACCTAAGGGACCGCTTAAAATGAAAAAAACTGAAAATCAAATACTTGTAATTTTCGGAGCATCAGGAGATTTAACTGCCCGCAAACTGGTACCTGCACTCTTCAATCTTTTTCTTGCTCGCCAACTCCCTGAAAATTTTGTGGTTTTAGGAGCCAGTCGCAGCGATATGACGGATAAAGAATTTAGGAACAAGGTGGTTCTTGAAAGTGACTATTTAAAAAATCGACTGGAGGATTTAAAAGAGAATTACATTAAAAGGTTTTCTGACCGATTTTTCTATGAGGATTTGGGGGGAGCTTACGATACTTCTTATGATAGGTTACGCAAGCGTATTGAGGATTTAAAGAACAAGTACGATACCTCTGGGAATATTATTTATTATCTATCCACACCGCCAACCTTATATCAAACCATTGCAAAAAATTTGGCAGATGCCGGTCTTAGTACTCAAAACAACGGGTGGAAACGGCTGATTGTGGAAAAACCGTTTGGCTATAGCCTAAAGACCGCAAAAGAGCTAAATGCTGGCCTTCAGCAATATTTTGAGGAACACCAGATTTACCGGATCGATCATTATTTAGGCAAGGAAACCGTTCAAAACCTTTTAGTCACACGATTCGCCAATAGTATTTTTGAACCCCTTTGGAATCGAAATTATATCCATCATGTGGAAGTTACCAATGCGGAGAGCGTGGGTGTCGAAAAGCGGGGGGGATATTATGATAAGTCTGGGGCACTCCGGGATATGTTTCAAAATCACTTGCTGCAGATCATATCGCTAATTGTGATGGAACCGCCAATTACAGATGCACCAGAAGATATTCGTAATGAAAAAGTCAAGGCATTAAAGTCACTTCGCATCATGACTGATGAAAGAACTTTGCACGGTAATACCATTAGGGCACAATACATGGCCTCTTCCATTAATGGGCAGCAGGTAAAAGGCTATCGTGAGGAGGATGGAGTGGACCCCAATTCGACTACCGAAACCTATGCGGCCATCAAATTTTTCGTGGATAACTGGCGCTGGCGGGATGTTCCCTTTTATGTACGCACGGCAAAGCGAATGCCCACTAAGGTAACGGAAGCGGTCATTCATTTTAAAACCCCGCATCATCAAATATTTCAGGATGCAGGTTTAAGTAGCAAGGACAACAAATTGGTGATACGAATTCAACCGGATGAAGGTATTCTGATAAAGTTTGGCGTAAAAGTGCCAGGGCAAGGATTTAAGGTGGAGCGCGCCAATTTGGATTTTTCTTATTCGGATCTGGCAGAGACCCACGTCATGGAAGCTTATGAACGCCTGTTGCTGGATGCCATGCAAGGTGATGCCACTTTATATGCCCGGGCTGATGAGGTGGAAGCCGCCTGGGAGTTTGTGGATCCAATTTTGGAGTATTGGGGTGCAGGAAAGGATGTTAGAATGTATGGATATGCCTCAGGAGTTTGGGGACCGGAAAATGCTGATGAATTGATAGATGGTATTGGTTTCTGGCGGAACCCCGGTTCTAATTTAACCGATGATCCTGGATTTTGCGTCATTTGTTAGATACTGGATTATTGGAAGCTTGGAAGTTATATTAGGCACTTATTGAATAGTATATGGTCAGGTCGGGTGCAGTGCAGACCGTATTTAATAAAAGGATGGAAGTAAAAATATTTAAGGACAAACAAGAAGTTGCCCAGCTATTTTCAGCATTTCTTGCTGATTTGGTGAGAGGAAAGGAAGTTTTTCATGTAGCCCTTTCAGGGGGCAGCACCCCCAAACTCATTTTTGATGTATTAGCAGCCGACTATGGCGAAACTATTGATTGGGCCAAGGTTCATTTTTATTGGGGCGATGAACGTTGTGTTCCTCCATCAGATAAGCAGAGTAATTACAAAATGACCGTGGACCATTTGTTTTCAAAGATTGAGGTTCCTGATGTCAATATTCACCGGATTTTAGGAGAAGCGGATCCGACTGGGGAAGCCATGCGCTATGCCAATTTGCTGGAAATTAACTTGGATAGGATAGGTGGCGTTCCGCAATTTGATCTTGTCATTTTAGGTATGGGGGATGATGGTCATACTGCTTCTATTTTTCCACATGAAATAGTGCTGTGGGATGCGGAAGACCATTGTGTGGTAGCCACTCATCCAGATTCAGGACAAAAACGGGTTTCCATCAATGGCAAGGTCATCAATACCGCTAAAGAAGTCGTTTTTTTGGTAACAGGAAGCGGTAAGGCCGAAAAGGTGGATGAAATTCACAACAAGAAAACGGGTTATAAAAAATACCCCGCATCCTTAGTACATCCTGATTCAGGGAACCTAACTTGGTTTTTAGATCAAGAAACTGCTTCAAACTTATAAAACCCCTCCGCAGTTGAAGGGGTTTTTCTCACATCCACCAAAAAACAAACGCAATTAGTATCTACTTCTACACTATTTAGGGCCTTGTTTGTCGTATATAAAACCGTATCAAAAGTAGAATTGATATAAGATTTGGGAGCAAAAACATTAGGAAAGACTGCACTACTCCTGTTATGTCTGCAATAATTCCTGTCTGCAAACCTGCATATAAGTCTAAAACGTCCATGGTCAATCTTGCCAAAAGGGCTATCAATATGGCCCTATAGGTTCGAAAAACCCAGATGCCCAAAAGCATTGCCATTGCCAAAGCAACATATCTTCCTCCTGAATTGAGCATGATAAAATCACTGGCACCCTCGGTGTCAATCCCAAAGGCTTGCATCATTTCATTGCCATCAACAAAACTGTATATACTGAAGGCTAAGGTCCATAACGTCAAATATGCAGGTAGGACAAACCACCAAAAAGGAAGTTTTATAGTATAATCGGCTTTCGTTTGCATAGCTAGTACACTTTTTCGAGTGGAATCTGCAGTTGATGGGGTCGGTTTTCTGCTTTGTCAAAAGGTGTACCATCAACATGTTTGGCGCCCATGAACAACAAACCATTCTTGAAATAAATAAGGTCATAATCCGAAACGATTTGTCCTTCTACAATTTGAAACATGGGAAAAGCCTTTCCTAAAATATCCTTTTTGACATTGGCTTCAAAAGGTGACATGCCCTCTGGCACTCCACCATTGAGCATTTGAGCAGATTGTTCATGCAACGGCGTTACGGCAAACCCTTTGTTAAGTACGTAATCGATCTTCCATGCACCTTCAACTATTGGATGCGCTTCTCCCCAAACTAAATCTCCTTTGAATTCAAACTCCATCAAGGGCACTTGGCCGTAATTGTCGCCATATAAGGTAATGGTACCCACAAAGCTATCATCTGCTAAGTATTTAAAATGTCTTCGTAAGTAAGTGGGTTGTATTATACCGCTTCCTGTCCTGTCCTCTGTAGGCCTGAGTTCCACGGAAATGCTTTTCCATTCCCCTAAGGCATATTGTTTAACTTCTTCTAAAGTCTTTGGTGCTTGGACCATCCATTTTGCTTTTTCTCTCATTGATTTTAAGTTTTGTGATGTTAAGGGTTGAAGGCCCATGGTAATTAAAGCAAAGATTAAGGCCTGTATTGTTTTTTTCATGTGCATTTATTTGTTAGCCTTAAAAGTCTTATTATTGTCTTTATAATGCTACTAGTCATTAATTTTAGATATAGTATAAAAAAATAGACTAATGGGTATAGTAAGGAAAACAAAGGATTTTAATCCAAATGGTTGTCCTGTGACACACTGTCTGAACAAAATAGGAGGGAAGTGGAAGCCCGTTATTATTTTTTTGATTCGGAAGGATTGTAATCGATTTTCAATGCTTAAAAGGGCCATTCCTGATATCAGTAAACAAATGCTTGTAAATCAATTACGGGAGTTGGAAGCTGATGGTATTTTGGATAGAATGGTCTATGCGGAAGTCCCACCACGGGTTGAATATAAAATTTCGGGCTATGGGAAAACGCTGCTACCTATAATTGATACTATGCAAGTTTGGGGAATGAAGGATATGGGAAAAAAAGGAAATGATTGTTAGGTCCTTTGCAATTCTAAACTTCTTCATCGGCTAAATTAGGCCGACCTTTCTTGGGCAGTATCAATAACAAAGTACTTGGTATTCCGCAACCAGAAGAAGGTGTTGTAGTGCTCTTTATAGGTTCAGTTTGGATTGTTCCCTGGTTTTGAAGCTAGCCTCGTCATCAGGCAAGGCGTCTTCTTCTGCACGTTTTAAGATGGGTTCAGGGATGGATTTTTTAGCTTTCGCACCCATTTTTTTCAATCGTTCAATACTGGTTACGATATTTCCACGCCCTTCCACCAATTTATTCATGGCCCCACGGTATTCATTTTTGGCTTCGTCCATTTTTTTGCCCACTCGGGTCAAATCCGTAACAAATCCTTCAAATTTATCGTACAAAGCACCTGCTTGTCTTGCAATTTCTATAGCATTCTTTTGTTGTTTTTCATTGCTCCACATCGTATCGATAGTGCGCAAGGTAGCCAAGAGGGTAGAAGGGGTAACGATAACGATGTTTTGTTCAAAAGCCTTGTTGTAAATGGTGTTGTCCTCATTAATTGCAATGGCAAAAGCGGGCTCGATAGGCACGAACATCAGGACAAAATCTGGGCTTTCCATCTCATATAAATCCTCATACTTTTTTGCCGAAAGTTGCTCCACGTGCTTGCGAAGCGAGTTGATATGGTCTTTTAAAAATTTTGGCTTATCCGCTTCCTCTGCATTCGTATAACGCTCATAATCGGTTAAGGAAACTTTGGAGTCCACCACCATTTTCTTACTATTGGGAAGATGGATGATCACATCGGGCAAGACCCGTGAACCGTCCTCCAACGTAAAGCTTTGTTGCACACTGTATTCCCGGTCTTTTTCCAATCCGGATTTTTCCAACACCCGCTCCAATACCAATTCTCCCCAGTTCCCTTGCATTTTACTATCCCCTTTAAGGGCTTTGGTGAGATTTTCTGCCTCTTGGGTGATTTTAAGATTCTGCTCTTGTAAAAGGCGAAGTTGTTCTTTTAAGGCCGCATTGATGCCAAAACTTTGTTTTTGGTTTTCTTCAACTTTCTTTTCAAACTCCTTTATCTTTTTATCGAGGGGTGTCAATATATTCTCGATATTCACCTTGTTTTGTTTGGTAAACTTTTCACTTTTTTCTTCCAGTATTTTGTTTGCCAAATTTTCAAACTCCTTGGTAAATTTTTCCTGTAGCTTTTCTACTTCTTCCTTTTGCTCTGTATTGATACGTTGTAAGTTTTCTAAATCGGCCTGATATCGAATGATTTGATTCCCTAACTGTTCCTTTTCAATCTGAATTTGTCTTTTTTCCTCATTTTCGCCAACGAGTTTCTCATTGAGCGAGGTAATGGACTGATTCAATTGATGCTCCCTTTCTTCCCAAACACTTTCGTTGGATTTTGTTTTTAGTTTTTGGATGTACATGCCCAGAACCCCTCCTAAAACCAAGGCTATTATTGCAATAAGGACATAAATTAATTCGGTATTCATAAAGTAAAATCTAAGGATAAAGATAGCATTAATGTCATTCCAACAGAACGAGATTACAAGGAATCTAGTAGAGATTTTCCACCTTGGCCATAAGCTGGGTTGGAAATGCCCATGTGTATTACTTTTTCACCTTAAAAGAGGCTGTTTTTCTATCAAATTCTACCGTTTCTGAAGGAAAGAGGTTGGAAAAACACCCATTTTTAATCAATTCGCTAGGTGTGCCAAAAGGGTTGTTCCCTCCATCCAAAATCAGTATTTTATCACATAATTGAATGGCCAAATCAATTTCGTGGGTGGTGAACAGAACAGTCTTTTGGTGTTCATGGGCCAGCTTTTGGAGCAACTTAAATATTTGGATTTTGTGGTAGAGGTCCAAATGGGTGGTTGGTTCATCCAACAAAATGATGGAAGTGTCTTGTGCCATGGCCTTGGCAATCAGGACCCGCTGCAATTGTCCATCACTCAGTTCAAAACATTTACGGGTTTGCAGGGATTCCAATTGAAAGGTTTTTAAACTCGATGCAATCCGTAATTTATCCTGTTCCAATAGGTTGCCTAGCCAATTGGTGTAAGGCTGCCTTCCCAAAGCAACCAACTCACGAACAGTTAAATTTTTGGTGGCTATAGGTTCTGTAAGAACCAGTGCCATTTCCCGGGCCAATTTGGAATGGGCATGTGTCTTTAATGAGGTTTGGTGGATATTGATTTTACCTTCTAAAAAAGGTTGAAGTTTGGCCAAGGTTCTAAGGAGCGTGGATTTTCCAATACCATTGACCCCAACAATGGCACAGAATTCGCCCAGTTGCAACCCAAAATTAATATTTTGGACTACCTTCCGGTTTTTATAACCTACAGCGAGGTTTTTTGCTATTAACATTTCCGGCATTAGAACAGCATTTTTCGTTTTCGTACTAACAACCAAATGACTACCGGCGCCCCAACAATGGAGGTAATGGCATTTATGGGCAACACTTTGGCTGAGGTCGGCAGCTGGGCAATAGTATCACATAGTACCATTAAAATAGCCCCATATAAAAATACCGCGGGAACCAAGGTCCTATGTTCCATGGTATTAAATAGTTGTCGGGTCAAATGGGGGACTGCTAGTCCAACAAAAGCGATTGGACCTGCAAAAGCGGTAATACTTCCTGCCAATAGACCGGTAGCAATAATAATGATCAATCTTGATTTTTTAAGGTTAACCCCTAAACTTTGGGCATAATTCTCACCCAACAAGAAGGCGTTGAGCGATTTAATGGAAAGCACGCTTAGGACAGTGCCAAGGAGGACAATGGTCCCTAATGTCCCATTTTGGGTCCATGAAAGATTCCCTACACTTCCATAGGACCAGAAAATAAAACGTTGCAGTTGTTCCGAACTGGAAAAATAAGCCAATACACTTACAATAGCCGAGGTAATACTTCCAAACATTAAACCAATAATGAGCAGGGCCATGGTATCACGAATACGGTGCGCCACCAATAGCACTACCAATAGCACCAAAAAGCTCCCTAAGCTTGCAGCGATGACCAATGGAAAATCAGAAAACCATAGTCCGCCCACCAATGCAGAACCCATCAATAAAAGTGCGGCACCGAGACTTGCGCCCGAACTAATGCCCAGGACAAAAGGTCCTGCCAATGGATTCCGAAACAAGGTTTGCATGAGCAACCCACTTAGTGAAAGTCCCCCACCAACTAGAATGGCAGTAAGTGCTTTTGGTAATCGATAGCTGTAAATGATATATTCCCAAGAAGTATTTTCAATAGGTTGAAGGATCAATGCTTTTAGTGTTTGCGAAAGGGGAATGGCAACCGATCCAAGACTTATATTCAATAAGACCGCCCCCATCAGTAAGAAGAGTAACAAAAAAAATATTGATCTATGGGAAAGGATAGACTGCACTATTGTAAAGGTGTGAAAAAATAGGGAGTATAGTCAGGTAAAAGTTCAGGATGAAAAATACGCACGAGGTCTTTTAATACTATATCGGGTCTTTGGGGAGCCAGTTCATAATACAATAATCCGCCTGTAGCGCCCGTTGTAGCTGCAAAAGTGTAGATTTTCTTTTCTTGAAATGGTTTAAATCCGAGATAATGATCATTGGTTTGCTTCATTTCCTCATAACTGGTGAATCGTGAGGGCGCTATCCAATAGTCAGAAAGTCGAGCTTTTTCCAAAACGGCCTCCAAACCTAGTGAAAGGCTGCCGGTTCCTTCGGTTGATGCATATATATATTTGGCATTGGCATCATTAATAAATTGTGCTGCCCAACTTTCACCAGCAGGTAGGTACCAAACATCTTTATATAAAGCTCCGCTTAAGACTGTTGGTTCTTCCCTAGCTTTTGAGGCCAGTTCCTTAATATTGAGATATTCGGTCTCAATTTCTTGAAACAAGCTATCAGCTTGCCTTTCTTTATGGAGCAAAACTCCAAAGAATTTTAGCCATTCTGCTTTTCCCAAAGGGGTTTCCTCCGTCCAGTCTCCATTATATACCACGGGGATGTTTGCCTTTTGGAGAACTTTATAGGGGCCATTTTGGTCGTCAATGCCAAATCCAATAATAACATCCGGGCGAAGTTCCAAAACCATTTCTGTATTTAAACGTTCATTGTTTCCCAATTCCCTAATTCTTCCTTTTGCTATTAAATCCCTAGCGGGCATAGAGGAGATGTATTTGGTATCGGGAAATCCAACGAGTTTATCCAAGGCATTTAAACTTTCCAAGGCCGGAATATGTGTCGTTGACGTAACTACCAGGGAGGTAACAGGCGTAGTGATAACAGCATCGTATTCATCATTTGGAAGTGTCACTGCTGCTAATTTTTCTTTAGGTACAACCAAATAATTAAGGGGTTTTGTAGCTCCCGGCCAAGGTTGATTGACTTTGATCAGGGAATAATCAGCATAACGTTGAATTGAAAAACTTTTGGCGTATTTGACTTTGAAGACCTCTGATTTATCCAGAGTTTCTTTGCTCTCAGAAATTTTCGAGCTGTTCTCCTTGCATGAAAGAAATAGGACAAAAATGAGTATGGCGAGTGGGAGCGTTTTAGGTGCAATCATACGTCCAAAAGTAGTATTTTGACTTAAAATCATTACTTTCACCAATGAATTTAGGTTTCAACAGAAGGGTTTCTGTTGGATTAAAAGGGAATCCGGTTAAAATCCGGAGCTGTTCCCGCAACTGTATGTTTATGCCAAAATTACTACGCCACGCATAGTCGAAGTGTTGTTTTGGCACCTCATTTTTGAGAGGACCTTTTTTTCTTCATAAGCCACTGTCCATGAAAGTTGGATGGGAAGGCAAAGGGGGGTTAAACAAGCCAGGAGACCTGCCAAGTTCAACAAAAACTTAAAACCTTCGGGATAAGGGTTTACGGTTATGAGACTAAGATATCTAATAATAGTATTGGGGTATATTTGCCCTTTGTGTGCACTTTATGCACAAGAACTGCCTATCCAAAATTTGGAGGAGGTTGTGGTTTCGGATACCCGCGTCAAACGTTATGCTGATGGTCATAAGGTTGCCGAATTCAAGGATAGCACCATACAACGGAATGGGATTTTCATGACTTCCTTGTTGAACTTCAACAGCAATATTTATTTTAAGGAGAATGGGTTGGGAATGGTCTCCTCTCCTGCATTTCGGGGCACCAATGCTTCCCATACGGCGGTCATTTGGAATGGAATCAATATCAACTCCCAACTGAATGGCCAGGTGGATTTTAATACCATCAATCCCCTAAATTACAGTTCCGTAGCCATTAGGAGTGGTGGTGGGAGCGTACAATTTGGTACAGGTGCAATAGGGGGTACCGTTCATTTGAACAATGATTTACGGTTTCAGGAACATTTCAACCAAGAGATGGTTACGGGTTACGGCAGTTTTGACACCCAAAGTGTCAATTATGGCAACAGTTTTAGCTCTGGGAGATGGTCTTCCACTTTTGGGGTCAACTACAACCAATCGGATAATGATTATTTGTATTTGGAAACAGATGACCGCAATTCCAATGGGGAATTTGCGCATCTTAACCTTAATTTTAATGCCGGCTACCTTTTAAACAACCGTCAGGTAGTGCGATTATATCACCAAAGCTTTATTGGGGACCGAAACTTATCTGGGAATTTGGTGGCTCTTGGAAGAAGTCGCTTGACGGATAATCAACACCGCTCCCAATTGGAATGGGTTAACATTGGCAAAAAAGTTACCCATAGAATAAAAGCTGCCCATCTCCATGAAGCCTTTAAGTTTTTTGAAAATAAGGATTTGGATAACTTTTCAGAAGGTCGTCTTACGACATTATTGGCACGTTATTCCATTGAAGCAAAACTTTCCGATAGGCTTCACTTGAACTCTTTTTTGCAATACAACCATTTTACAAGTCGTGGAAGTAATTTTGGTTCTCCACAACGCAATGACCTTGCTATTACGGCCTTACTTAAGCACCGATTAACGGGGAAATTGCGTTACAACCTCAGTTTACGTCAAGATGTCTCGTCAGATTTTACAGGACCTGTTGTTTTCTCATGGAATGGGAGTTACGATTTTGGCAAGGTATATCAGTTGCAACTCAACGCCTCAAGGAATTTTAGGACCCCTACTTTTAATGATTTGTATTGGCAGCCGGGGGGTAACCTGGATTTGCGGCCAGAGCGTTCCTACCAGTTAGATTTGGGACATCGCTTTTCATGGAATGGGGTCACCGTAAATTTAAACGGCTACTACATCAATACGGAAGATATGATTCGCTGGTTGCCAGACAACCAAGGCATTTGGTCTCCCAATAATGTGGACAATGTCAGAATTTATGGGGCGGAGGTGGAATTGGGCTTTAAAAAGGCCATTGATAAAAAACAGGAAGTCCACTTCAAGACCCATTATGCCTATACTGTTTCGGAAGATAAAGCAACAGAAGAACAATTAATTTATGTGCCCTTCCATAGGGCCAATGCCTCTCTTGCCTATCGGTTTGGGAAGATTGGGGTCTTCTATCAACATTTATATAATGGTACTGTACGGATTATAGGTGGGGAGCTGGAAGGGTATCAGGTGGCCAATACCGGAATATTCTACACCCATACCACCAAAGGGAAATTAAAAAGCAGAATAGGTATTACCCTAAACAATGTATTCAACGCGTATTATGAAAATATAGCATTGCGACCAATGCCCAATAGAAATATACAAACACAACTCGTATTAAATTTTTAAAATGAAGAACACTCGATTTTTTTTAACAGCAGTTTTAATGGGATTACTTTTTATGGCTTGTAGTGATGATGACCAAGCGCCCACTCCTGGCATAAGTATCTCTATATCGGAAACTACTTTTGGGGAAGGGGATGGAACCGCCGTTGTAACCTTTAGCACTACAGATGCCTTTGCCATTGATGTTACCTTATCCTATGAAGTTTCCGGAACCGCAGTTTCCGGTGAGGACTATACAGCCTTACCAGGAACAATTGTTTTGGGAGCAGGCCAAAATTCAGTTACCGAAAATATTGTGTTTACGGATGACAATGCGTTGGAAGAGGACGAGACTATTATCATAACGCTAACCGCAGTCGATGGTGGACCAGACTTTATTTCATTGGATAATGCAATTAGTCTGACCATAATTGATAATGATGACCCTCCATTTGACGATGGGATTTTAGTAGTCCACGAAGGTGGGTTTTTTATGGGCAACGCTTCCGTGTCCTTTATTTCCAATGACCTGTCCACAGCCACCAATGGTATTTATAGTGATGTAAATGGTGAACCTTTGGGTGATATTGCGCAGAGCATCGCCTTTGATGGGGATTTGGCCTATATTGTGGTAAACAATTCCCAAAAAATTGAAGTGGTCAACAGATTTACCTTTGAATCTGTGGCAACCATTGATTCCGGACTTTTGAATCCCAGGTATATGGTTTTCGCTGACGGTAAAGGATATGTGAGCAATTGGGGAGATGGTCTTGTAACCGATGATGATTATATTGCTATAATCGATTTGGAAAACAATACTGTTGAAAGTACCATAGCCGTTCCTGAAGGCCCTGAGGAAATTGTGGTAAGTGGGAATACCATCTATGTAGCGCATAAAGGCGGTTTTGGGCAAAACAATATTCTTTCCGCCATTGATGTGACAACAGGAAGTATTGAAACCATTACTGTTGGTGATGTACCCAGTGCCATGCAGTTTGATGTCAATGGAAATCTTTGGGTGTTGTGTTCTGGAATCCCGGCCTTTACCGGAAATGAAACGGGTGGTAGCCTATTTGTAGTGGATACAATGGACAATGCGGTGGTTGATTCATTTGACTTTGCTACCACTGAACATCCGGATCATTTATCCTTAGTTGAGGGTACCTTATATTATTTTTTAGCCGGGGAGGTTTATGCTGAGGACGTTAGTGGTTTTTCCACTTTGCCTCAATCTCCAATAATCTCAAACGTCAGCTTTTATGACATGACCGTTAACGATGGCTTGCTGTATGGAACGGATGCCAAGGATTTTGCCAGTGATGGCGACTTGGTAATCTATAATCTATCGGACAATACGCTCGTGGATACGATTACCCTCTCCATTGTTCCCAGCGAGGTTTATTTTAATGATGTGGCTCCATTTGAGAATTGATTTTGACTAGTGGATAATAAAGCGCCTTTCCCTGAATGGATATTCGGGGAAAGGCCTTTGTTTTGATTAATATTGTCCCAAATGATCTTTACTTGATTATGGATTATGGCCCAAAACGTATTATCTGTCTGACAGAGGAAACTACGGAAACCCTTTATTTATTGGGTGAATCGGCCCGTATTGTAGGAATATCCAAATATACGGTCCGCCCTCACCGAGCCCCTAGTGAAAAACCAAAGGTGTCCGCCTTTTTGGATGCGAACATTGAGGATATCCTTGCCCTACAGCCCGATTTGGTCATTGGTTTTTCGGATATTCAAGCGGGCATAGCAAAACAGCTCATTGAAAAGGGTATTACCGTTTGGATCAACAACCATAGATCTGTACAAGGCATATTGGATATGATTGTGCAATTGGGAGGCCTGGTAGGAAAACGGGACAGGGCTTTGGAATTGGTTCATGGCATCAAAACCAATATGGATGGCATACAACAAGAAGCGCATGAATGGAATAGCAAGCCCAAAGTCTATTTTGAAGAATGGTTCGATCCCATAATATTTGGGATACAATGGGTAAGTGAGCTTATTGAAATTGCAGGGGGTATTGACATTTTTAAAGATAGAACATCTTCCTTGGCAAAAGGACGTATCATTGAGGATCATCAAGAAATTGTGCGACGGGACCCCGATATTATTTTAGCCTCTTGGTGTGGCAAGCGATTTAAGAAGAAGCACATGCTTCAACGCAAAAATTGGAATCAAATCCGGGCGGTGAAAACGGATTTTATCCAGGAGATTCCTTCGGAAATTATATTACAACCAGGGCCTGCTGCCCTCACGGAAGGGCTTCCTCTATTGCATCAAATCATTAAGGATTGGAAAGACAGCCGTGGGTAAGGGAAAAGCATTTATTAACTGGAGCAGTGGAAAGGACGCTACCATGGCGTTACATACCATTCAAACGAATAAAAGGGTTTCCCTTCTGCTCACTGCAATAAGCGAACAATATCAAAGGGTGACCATGCATGGCCTTCATCGAAGCCTATTGGAGGCACAAAGCACATCTCTTGGCATCCCCTTGGAGGTGGTTGAATTACCCAGTAATCCTACCATGGAAGTCTACGAAAAAACCATGATGGACAAGTTATCCAAGCTGCGAAAGGAAGGATATGATACCTCCTACTTTGGGGATATTTTTTTGGAGGACTTAAAGACCTATCGAGAAAACCTCTTTCATCCCTTAGGATTTGAAACTAGGTTTCCACTTTGGAAAAAAGACACTCGACAGTTATTACTGGATTTCATTGCCAAAGGTTTTAAAGCTATTGTGGTCGCCGTGGATGCCCAAGAATTGGACAAATCCTTTTGTGGACGCCTCATAGACCAACAATTTCTGGAGGATTTACCAGATCATGTGGATCCCTGTGGGGAGAATGGGGAATTTCACACCTTTTGCTTTGACGGGCCTATATTTCATACCCCTATCGCCTTTAGCAAAGGAGCGTTGCTATATAAAACCTATCCTTCTCCCAAGGCACCTGAAACCCATCAGAATCAAGTGTATGGTTCTTGGTATTGCGACTTACAATTGTTGGATTAAGCCTTACCTATCTAAAAACAATATCAGATCTCACAAAATGGGACTACTGCCCTAATCAAAAGAAAGTGGTTTGTCCAAAATCATAAGTTCCCTGACCGGAGTGGCATACGTTTTATAGTCCCTGGGTTGGCCTACAGAAAATTTGAAGGCACTTTTGCTGGTAGCTCCAGTAATCTCTTCAATAGCCCTGGCAAGCATAGGCTCCGAAGGATCACCAAAAACCCCTAGGTTAAAAATATCCTCGGCCAATTCAATATCCGGCGAGAAACCCGCGGTATAATCAAAAAAACCTATGGCATTCTCATTTCGCCCAACCAAGGGTTGTATGATCCATCTGTTGTCCGGATTGATGCTCGATTCGGTCGAAGAAGAAAACACATAATCGTTATCCGGATTATCCACTAATGAAATTGAAAATTCGTTTTTGCCCGTAGTGGTTGTCCCTATATGGATGACTTCAATGTAGGGATCCAGGCCATTCATTACCAATTCACTTGCCGAAGCCGTTCTATTGGTTCCAAGAATAAACACCCTATTTAGGTTCAAGGAATTTAAAGGCGTTCCATTCACGGAATTGGCGAAAAAGTCTTCGAGCTGTTGATCTGAAAATTGTGATTGAAGTTTATTGTTCCAACGTTGCCTAATGTATAAGTCATTGGTATTAGGTCCATAAATCATACTGGCCAATAATCTTGAGGTGTTTACGGACCCTCCTCCATTGTAACGCATATCCAAGACCAGGTCGGTAACCCCATCAGCAACAAATTGGCCAAATACTTCATTGAGTTCTGTGTTGAAATTTCTATTGAACTGGCGGTACATTAGATAGCCAATCTTTTGTCCATTAACATCCAATGTGGTGGCCAATCGAATAGGGTTTTCTTGAAAGTTCTCCTCTTTTGTAAGTGTTATTTGTTCTTGGGTTGGAAGTACCAGCCTATTTGCAACGTCCAACGTACCAATACTAAGGGTATAGGTGGAATTTTCACCAAACAGCAGGTCGCCAAAATTATTGGAAGTAAGTGTTTGACCATCAACAGCATAGAAAACATCACCTCGTTGCATGCCTTTGCTGGCCGCATCTGAGCCTGGGATTACGTTTCTTACAAAACCGAATAAATTGTCGGTATCGTCCGAGGTAAGATCAACAATGAAGAATTGGAGTCCATTATTCTGACTGATGCCGGAGAGTGAATTCAAGAGCACTTCAAAATCTTCATTCCAAAAGGTAAATCTATCCTCTTCAAACAATAAACCTCGTAGAAAGGTCTCTGGATCACTTTCGCTTTGAAGGAACTCCGTGAACTGTTGGTCCGAAGAAAAACGATCATCAGCAAGATCAGGTACCTCGTCTTGCCAGAAATACCATAGATTCATAGACTGCCACATAAAATTTTGTATAGCAACTTCTTCCGATGTAGGGTTAGGGGTATCCCCATTTCGTATGCCATCATCGTCATCATTACAGCTCCAGACAAAGAAAATTACAGGTAATAGGAAAACAAGGTATTTTTTCATAGCACAACTTTTTAGTATTCCGTCAAGAATCGTTCCATACTCAACTCCTCACTAAGTTAATTATACAACAACTTTAGTGACCAAAACCCTAAAATACTTACATTCCTAAAAAATAAAAATGAATTTGTAACAAAATTCGTTGTACGTCGTCATGAAAGTGTAAGTCGATAAAAAGGCTACAACAAACGAAACCAACACATGCAACAAAAGGAGTTCTTAGCACTGGTACTGCCCTTTAAGGACAAATTGTATCGAATGGCCAAACGACTACTTGTCTCTAGGGAAGAAGCAGAAGATGCAACGCAAGAAATTCTCTTGAAGCTGTGGTCAAAGAATGAATCAATGGGCCAGTACAAAAGTGTGGAAGCTTTTGCCATGACCATGACGAAGAATTTTTGTTTGGACCGATTAAAATCCAAACAAGCAGGAAACTTAAAATTGGTTCATAGTAATTATAAAGATGAATCGGTTTCTGTGCAGCGTCAATTGGAAACAAAGGATAGCGTAGACTGGGTGGAAAGAATTATGGAGGAACTGCCCGAACAACAAAAAATGGTGCTGCAACTAAGGGACATCGAGGACTATGATTATGATGAAATAGCCCAAATGTTGGATATGAAACCAACGGCGGTTCGGGTTACCCTTTCAAGGGCAAGAAAAGCCGTACGTGAAAAATTACAAAAAAAACATAGTTATGGAATTGGATAAGACCATAGAAAAACTTTTGGAAAAATACTTTGAAGCGACCACAACGGCTGCTGAAGAGGCAACACTAAGGAATTATTTTGCCCAAGATCATATAGCGATGCACTTGGAACAATATAGGCCTATGTTCAACTATTTTTCCATTGCCAAGGAAGAACAATTTACCAAGCAGGTTCCACTAAACACTAGAAAAAAGATCAACTATGGGTGGGTTTCCGCTGCAGCGGCGGTTGTTATGGCTTTTGGCGTCTATTTTGGCCCTGACCAATATCAGGCATACCAAGAAAGAAAAGAGGCCGAGTTCGCCTATCAAGAGACCAAGAAGGCCTTAGATCTGTTGGCTGAGAATTTTGGCAAGGGTAGGAAACACGTAGCCCAATTAAATGAGTTTGCTGTAGCAAAGTCTAAAGTGTTCAATCAAAATTAAAAACAGAAAACAAGAAGTTTAAAATTTAAGAAACATGAAAAAGTATATTTTAATTCTAATGATGACCGTACTTCCCTTAATGGGGTTTTCACAATCGCTTTTTGATAAGTACGAAGATTTGGATGACGTGACTTCGGTTGTTGTTTCCCAAAAAGCCTTTGAACTATTGGCCAAGATGGATATTGATATTGATGATCCTGAGGCAAAAGAGGCCATGGATATCATGACAAATGTTACCAGTCTAAAAGTGTTCACTACGGATAATGAGTCCATTGGTGCAGATATGAAAGCTTCGGTGGGCAAGTATCTTAAATCATCTTCTTTGACTGAATTGATGCGTATTAAGGACAAAGATGCCAACGTTAAGTTCTACATAAAGGAAGGTAAGGATAGTGACCATGTGAGCGAACTTTTAATGTTCGTTACTGGATTTGATGAAATGGAAATGGATGGGAGAAAGTTCGAAACCGTGTTATTGTCATTGACTGGAAATATCGATTTGAATAAAATCAGTTCATTGACCAATAAAATGAACTTGCCCAAAGAGCTGAATAAAGCAGGTAAAAAAGGAAAATAATAAATGAAATATACGGATTGGTGGACATAGACTGCCAATCCGTTTCAATCATCAATCAACAAAAGGAATATGAAAAATACAATCAAAGCGCTACTTGTCTTCATTGGCACGTTCCCAATTTTGGTACATGGCCAATCGGCATTTGACCAATTGGAAGATTCGGAGAAAATAGGGACGGTAACCATAAGCAAGGGTATGTTGGGTATTGTTGCCAATATGTCAATTGACAATGCAGATGAAGAAACCCAAGAATTTCTAGACTTGGCTAAAAGCATAAAAGAAATCAAAGTATTTATCTCTGAGGACAAAACCGCTTCCCAAAAGATGAAAGCTACGGCAAAAGGATACATCCAATCATCAAAAATGGAAAGTTTGATGAAGGTTAAAGATGAAGGTTCAGAAGTAAACTTTTATGTGATGGAAGGGAAAGACAGTGATCATGTAAGCGAGATGGTCATGTTGGTTACGGACATGGATAAAAAATCCGGTAGATCGGATTTTGAAACCGTTTTGGTCACCATGACCGGGGATATTGACCTAACTAAAATAGGCTCATTGGTGAATAAAATGAACCTTCCCAAGGATTTAAAAAAAGTAGAGAAGAAAAAGTAAATGATAGGATAGGGTATCTGAGTGTAACAAAATAGTGTTGGCCCCTACTTATAGACATCAATCAAAGAAAGTATCATGAAAAATAGTGTAAAAGGTGTATTGATTCTTGCCGTTCTACTACTGGCCTCTTGTGCATCGCAACAAAGTCTCCAGGAATATTACGTGGATAATAAGGAAAACCCCAATTTCATTTCATTGGATATTCCAGCAAGTATTTTAAAAATGGATGAAGTAGCTCTGACGGATGTTCAAAAAGAGGCCGTTGAATCACTTCGAAAATTTAATTTATTGGCTTTTAAAAAGACCAGTGAGAATGTTACTGAATATAAATTAGAGAAGGCCAAGGTAAAAGAAATATTAAAAAATGAGGACTTTATAGAGCTCATGAAAATCAATTCTTCCTATGGGAGAGGGGTTATTAAATATTTGGGCGAAGATGATGCCATTGACGAAGTCATTATTTATGGGGATAGTAAGGAGCAAGGGTTTGCTTTGGTTCGCGTTTTAGGAAAGAACATGAATCCTTCCCATATAATGCAGATCATGCAGGCCATTCAAAAGTCCGATTATAAAGGAGAAGGCCTAGGTGAAATAGGTAAGTTCTTAAAAGGTTAGTTTTTTCAATAAATGAAAAATACGATCCCGGTTCTATAGAGAATCGGGATTTTTTTATATGTTGAATTCGACATTTCTTCATGGAGATAGGTGACTTCCTTGTTATATTAGTGTCTCATTTTTTGAAATAACACTAACAAAACAAAAAAGTATGGAAAAAGCACAGGAATGGATAAATTATGGTCTTGATTTAGCCAAGGAGTTTGGTCCCAAGTTAATTACGGCCATTCTCATTTATATAGTTGGTTCTTGGATTGTCAAAAAAATGATTGGAGCATTGCGCAAGGTAATGGCCAAAAGCAAATATGACGAATCACTGCAAAAATTTCTTTTAAACCTTCTTTCATGGACACTAAAAGTGTTTTTGATTTTACTGGTCATTTCCCAACTTGGAGTTGATGTCACCACATTTGCCGCTGTAATTGCCGCTGCTGGTCTGGCTGTAGGTCTGGCACTGCAAGGATCACTATCGAATTTTGCTGGTGGTGTTTTGATCATGATTTTTAAGCCATATCGTATTGGGGATTTGATAGAGGCGCAAGGGGAACTTGGTGTAGTGAAGGAAATTGAAATATTCACTACAAAATTGGTCTCTCCAGAAAATAAATTAATTATTGTGCCCAACGGGGCTATGGCCAATGGGAATATTGTGAACTACACGGCAGAAGGTAAAATTCGAGTGGATACGGTAATTGGGGTTGCCTATGAGGAAGATATTAAAACCACCAAAGATGTGTTGCTCAATGTTTTAACTTCTAATCCAAAAGTACTCAAAGACCCCGAACCATCAGTAAATGTTTTGGAGTTGGCGGATAGTTCGGTCAATTTTGCAGTTCGGCCTTTTTGTAAACCGGAAGATTATTGGGATGTGTACTTTGCTACGTACGAAGGGTGTAAAAATGCGCTGGATGCTGCTGGAATAGAAATTCCTTACCCACACGAGGTTGAGGTAAAAAAAGTATATAAAGAGTAAGGGAATTATGCCCTTTTGAGTCTAGACCCCAGTGTAATTTGCTGGGGTTATCTTTTTGAGTTCCTCCTTAATTTCCGAACTTACATCCAACGTTTCTATGAAATCAGCCATGGTTTTTTTGGTAATCTTTTCATTGGTTCTCGTGAGTCCTTTTAACGCTTCGTATGGATTGGGATAGCCCTCCCTTCGCAAAATGGTTTGAATGGCTTCGGCCACCACTGCCCAATTATCTTCAAGCTCTCTTTTAAATTTTTCTTGGTTCAAGACCAATTTCCCCAAACCTTTTAAGGTTGCCTGAAAGGCAATTAGGGTATGGGCAAATGGGACGCCAACGTTACGCAAAACCGTACTATCGGTCAAATCCCTCTGCAGTCTTGAAACAGGTAGCTTTATGGCTAAATGCTCAAAAATAGCATTGGCAATACCCAGGTTGCCTTCCGAATTCTCAAAATCGATTGGGTTTACTTTGTGTGGCATCGCTGATGAACCTACTTCCCCCTTTTTGATGGTCTGTTTAAAGTAGTCCATTGAAATATAGGTCCAAACATCTCGATTCAAATCAATGACAATGGTGTTGATGCGCTTTAAACAATCGAACAAGGCGGCCATATGGTCATAGTGCTCAATTTGCGTTGTGGGGAAGGAATGATGAAGCCCTAATTTTTCTTGAACGAACTTTTTACCAAACTGTTGCCAATCAACGTCGGGGTACGCCACTTTATGGGCATTATAATTTCCTGTTGCCCCACCAAATTTGGCGGCTGAGGGAATATCGTTGAGTAAGTCAAACTGTTGTTTTAATCGCTCCACAAAAACCAGAATTTCCTTTCCCAATCGGGTAGGGGAGGCCGGTTGTCCATGGGTTCTGGCCAACATAGGGACATCTTTCCACTTATGGGCCAAGTCCTTTAATCGTTCAAAAAGCTCAAAATACAAGGGTACATAGACATTGTTCATCGCTTCTTTGATTGAAAGGGGAATGGCCGTATTGTTGATGTCTTGGGACGTCAATCCAAAATGAATAAATTCTTTATAGGCTTCCATTCCATATGCATCAAATTTTTCTTTAATAAAGTATTCGACCGCTTTTACATCATGATTGGTCGTCTTTTCAATTTCTTTGATACTGCTGGCATCAGAAGAAGAAAACTCTTGATATATCTTTTGGAGCAAAGGAAATTTTGAGGCATCAAAAGCTTTAAGTTGGGGCAAAGGAAGCTCGCACAAAGCAATAAAATACTCTATTTCCACTTGAATCCTATACTTGATAAGGGCTTCCTCAGAAAAGTATGGGGCAAGATTGGTGGTTTTATTTCGATACCGGCCGTCAACCGGAGAGATGGCATTGAGTTGCGAAAGCGACATGGGTCTATTTTTAGAAAGATTCAAAGATAACTCAATACCCCAAATTCCGGAGCTTATCCAATATTTTACCGCCACGGCTTTTAAAACCTGCAGTTCCTCCAGCTATTTGAAGCTCTAAAACCGATTTAAGCTCGGGCCTTACCCAGTTAAATCGCTCCCCCAAATAGAATAAACTTGTCATGGCAAAAACCTTGGTGGCCACTTTGTGTTCCCCAATAAGCCAATCAAAACATACCTCTGCCATTGTTTCTTGATGCTCTAGTGCAATCCTACGGATGAAGGCGGCCTCTTTTTTAACGAAATAAGCCTCGTTCAATGCCTCTAGGATACGTGCTATAGGCCGCATAGAGGTTTCCCAAGTAATTTGGGGCAACTCTGTTATCAATTGATCAATATGGGGAAGCAAATAGTCCAATCTTTTCCGCATTAAGTGATCCAAGACCCAGCAGGCATTAAAGTTTTCTTTGGATTTGTCCTGTTCAAGGACAACATTCAGGAGGGTACCTACGAGCTCGGGAAATTCAAGAAGTTCCATAACCAAGGAATCAATCTTGGTTTTGCCCATCCTTTTGGCATACAACCGTTGTTTCAGTTGCTCGCTGGTCATGATCGATGCAATTGATTGATCAATTGAGGAACACCTTCGGTGGCTGTTTTAGGGATTATGGTTAGGTGATTAAAATCAGCCTCCCGGATATTGGGCTTTGGGTCAATAAAATAAATGGGCGTCCCGTGGGTAATATAGTTTATCAAGCTCGCTGCAGGGTATACCTGCATTGAGGTGCCAACAATGACTAAAATATCCGCTTCTGAAGTAATTTCTATAGCGGGTTCCAGCATGGGGACCATTTCGCCGAACCAGACAATGTGCGGCCGTAATTGATGTCCATTTTCATCCAAATCCCCTAAGACAAGATCCTTTTTCCAGTCCAAAACCCCATTTTCATTGACCGTGCTACGTACTTTGAACAATTCGCCATGTAAGTGGAGTACTTTGCTGCTCCCTGCCTGTTCATGAAGATTGTCCACGTTTTGGGTAATGATGTCCACATCAAATTTTTCTTCGAGCTGAACAAGTGCCTTATGGCCCTCATTGGGTTCAACTTGTAAGAGCTGTCTTCTCCGCTGGTTGTAAAATTCCAACACCAATGCTGGGTTTTTGGCGAAACCTTGGGGTGAGGCGACTTCCATGACATCATGACCTTCCCATAGGCCATTGGCATCACGAAAGGTCTTTAAGCCGCTTTCTGCGCTCATTCCTGCACCAGTAAGTACCGTTAGTCGAGTTTTTAACATATTCAAAAATAAAGCTTTAACAGTTTCGTTAACAGATTGACCCAAGCAAACCTAACCTACCATGAAGAAAAATACTAGCCTTTATCTTTTAGGTTATGTCCTTTTTACCCTAATGTCAAGTTTATATTCCCAAGGGTA